>NZ_JBJGYS010000002.1:0-333525 GCF_054050115.1 Geodermatophilus sp. SYSU D00708
GGGTGGTCGGGGGTGGGGGTGGGGGGGGGCGGGGGGGGTGGGGGGGTGGTGGGGGGGGGGGGGGGGGGGCGGGGGCCCCCCCCCCCCCCCCCCCCCCCCCCCCCCCCCCCCCCCCCCCGGACGGTCAGGCCTGGCCGGCCGCCGCCTTCTCCTGGGCGTACCGGTCGGTCGCCGCCTGGATGGCGGCGCCGTTCTTGGCGTCGAGCTCCGCGTGCTTGCTGCGCGCCCAGGACTCGGCGGCCAGCAGCCGCTTCTGCGAGGGCTGGAACGCGGGGATCACGTGGCGGGCGAACAGCTCGAAGCTGCGCTGGGTGGCCTGCCAGTTCGCCCAGTCGTGCTGCAGCAGGATGTAGCAGCCGAACCCGCCGTCGGACTGGTCGACCAGGCGCTGGATCTGCGCGATGGCGTCGTCGGGCGTGCCGATGACCCCCCAGCCGCTGTCGTCGAGCCAGGCCAGCCGCTCGTCGAAGGTGTCGCCGGGGATGCGGACCGGGGGCAGCGCCAGGGTCTTCTGCGTGTAGTCGACGAACGCGTCGAAGCCGTACCGGATGTCCTCGACGGCCTGCTCGCGGGTCTCGGCGATGTGCATGGGACCCATCAGCCGCCACCGGGAGCGGTCGGCGGTCCGCCCGGCCGCGGCCGCCTCGGCCTCCAGCACGGTCCAGTGGTGGCCGAGGACGTCGAAGCCCTCCTTGGTCGTCGCGCCGACCGAGAGCATGCCCAGGCCGTACTTCCCCGCCAGCCGCGGCCCGGTGGGGGAGGCGGTGGCGGCGACGGCCATCTCGAAGCACGGGTCCTGGTAGGGGGCCAGCTGGCAGCGGGCCTCGACGAGCTCGTACCGGTCGGTCTTCACCGACACCGGCTCGTCGGTGGTCAGCAGCCGGACCAGCACGTCGAGGTCCTCGTGCAGCGCCGGGCGCAGCTGCGCCGGCTCCAGGCCGATCATCGCGGCGTCCGTGGGGAGGGACCCGGGGCCCACGCCGAGCATCAGGCGGCCGCGCAGCAGGTGGTCGACGAGGATGGCGCGGTCGGCCACCCAGAGCGGGTTGTGGTAGGGCAGGGAGACCACGCCGGTGCCCAGCCGGATGTGCCGGGTGAGCGGGCCGACGTGCGCCAGGAACGTCAGCGGGTCGGCGATGATCTCCGTCGCCGCGGAGTGGTGCTCGCCGACCCACACCTCGTCGTAGCCGAGCTGGTCGAGCAGCTGGATGGTCTCGATGTCGCGCTGCAGCGACGTCGTCGGGTTCTGGGTCGGCGGGCTGTTGAACGGCGGCATGAACAGGCCGAAGCGCATCTTGCTCACGGGCGGGGCTCTCCTCCGGGTTCGACGGTGGACCGAGGGCACGCAGCCGGCGCGGCTGCGAGTACGGGGGCTGCGGGGACGGGGGCTGCGCCCGGCGGCTGGGCGGTGAGCGGGCGGTAGCGCCGCAGCTTCTGGTAGAGCGTGCCGCGGGAGATGCCCAGGCGGGCGGCCGCCGCGGACTTGTTGCCGCCGCACTCGGTGAGGGCCGCGGCGATGACGTCGGACTCGGCCTGCTCGAGCGGGGTCAGCCGCCGCCCGCACGGCAGCGCGCCCTCCGGGCCGGGCGCGAGGCGCTCCGCGGCCCGCAGGACCAGGACCGCGCCGTCCCCCGGCCGGCCGGGGGTGACGGGCGTGACGCGGGCGAGGACGCCGTGGGCCACGGCGACGCAGGTGGCGGCCGGTCCGGCCTCGGTGACCGCGGCCCACACCACGGCGTGGTCGAGGCCGAGGGCGGCCGCCGAGGCGTCGGTGAGGAACAGGTCGCCGGTGAGCGCGACCACCGGGGCCGTCGCGCCCTCCCGGGCCCGCAGGAACGCCGCGAGCAGCCGGTGCTCGGCCTCGGTGGCCGACGCGGCCAGGGCCGACCGGACCCCCTCGGCCAGGGACCGGGCGGTGACCTGCAGGAAGTGGGTGGCCTCCGCCGCGCGGCTGGTCACGTTGACCGCACCCACCGTGCGCCCGGTGACCGGGGAGACGACGGGCACCGCGACGCACGCCCAGCGGTGGAAGGACTCGACGAAGTGCTCGGCGCCCAGCACGGTCGCCATCCGGCCGGTCTCCAGGGCGGTGCCGATGCCGCAGGTGCCGACCCGCTCCTCGTCGAAGCTGGCGCCGAACTGCATCCCCGACCGGTCGACCTCGGCGGTGAGCTGGGCGTCGGAGACCCACCGCCACACCACGTGTCCCTGCCGGTCGGCCAGCGCCAGGCAGGTCCGGCTGTCGGCGAGCAGGTCGGCCATCCCCAGCAGCACCGGGGCGGCCACCCGCACGAACGGGGAGTCCGCGTCGGCGTCGTCCACCGGGGGCACGTCGAGGTCGGGGTCCACCCCGCTCCACCGCGACCGGCGCCACGAGGCGAGCACCTCCTCGCGCACGCCGCGCGGCTCGGCGCCGACCTGGAAGGCCTGCCACCCCGCGACCGTCACGCCCACCTCCCGCCGGCCCTGTGCGCCCCCGACCGGGCCTCGACCCCGGCGAGTATGGCCCTCGTCACAACCCCGGGGGGTGTGCAGGAACTGAACACCGCCGCCGAGGGCGGCGCATCCTGTGACGGTTGACACGCGGGCGGTCCGGCGATGGGATCGACCCGGCACGGACAGTTGTCCGCTTCCCGACCCCCCGACGAGAGGACCTCGATGAGCGTTCCCGCGACGACGACCACCGGCGAGGAAGGGGCGGCCGTCGCGGTCGACGTCCTCGTCGTCGGATCCGGGCCGGCCGGGGCGTCGGCCGCCCTGTTCCTGGCGACCTACGGCACGTCCACGCTGATGGTGACCAAGTACGGCCGGCTGTCGGACACCCCGCGTGCGCACATCACCAACCAGCGCACGATGGAGGCGATGCGCGACATGGGCATCGAGGACCGGCTCATGCGCGAGGCGACGCCCTGGGAGTACATGGGCAACACGACCTTCTGCACCAGCCTCGCCGGCGAGGAGCTGGGCCGGATCCCGTCGTGGGGCACCGACACCGTCCGCCACGCCGACTACGAGCTGGCCAGCCCGACCACGATGCTCGACGCACCGCAGACGATCACCGAGCCGATCCTCGTCCAGGCCGCCCAGGAGCGCGGCGCGCGGATCCGCTTCGACACCGAGTACGTCGGCCACGTGCAGGACGACGAGGGCGTCACCACGACCGTCCGCGACCGGCTGACCGGGGCCGAGTACACGATCCGCTCGCGGTACCTCGTCGGTGCCGACGGCGCCCGCAGCAAGGTCGCCGCCGACCTGGGCCTGCCCTACGAGGGGCCCGGCGCGGTGGCCGGCGCGCTGAGCATCGTGTTCGAGGCCGACCTGTCGAGGTTCGTCGCGCACCGGCCCTCGGTCCTCTACTGGATGCTCCAGCCGGGCGCGGAGAAGGAGGGCGTCGGCCTCGGCGTGCTCCGCATGATCAAGCCCTGGAACGAGTGGATGCTCATGTGGGGCTACGAGGTGGCCGGTGGCCCGCCGGACCTCAGCGACGAGGTGGTCCGGGAGCTCGCGGTCGCGCTCGTCGGCACCGACGACTTCGAGATGCGGGTGAAGTCCCGTTCGCCGTGGACGGTCAACCACCACTTCGCGACGACGATCTCGAAGGGCCGGGTGTTCTGCGCCGGCGACGCGATCCACCGGCACCCGCCGACCAACGGGCTGGGATCCAACACCTCCGTGCAGGACTCCTACAACCTGGCCTGGAAGCTCGCCCACGTCGTCGCCGGCACCGCCGCGCCGTCCCTGCTGGACAGCTACGACGCCGAGCGGGCGCCGATCGCCCGGCAGATCGTCGAGCGGGCCAACCAGAGCATCGCCGACACCGGCAAGATCCTCACCGCGCTGGACCTCGAGCACACCGAGGCCGACCACCTGCAGGAGCAGCTGGCGCTGTGGAAGTCGCCCGGCCCGGAGGGGGAGAAGATCCGCGCCGCGCTGCGCGAGGCGATCGCCTACAAGGCCTACGAGTTCGACGCCCACGGGGTCGAGCACAACCAGCGGTACGCCTCCTCGGCGGTCGTCCCCGACGGGACGCCGATGCCGGAGTACCGGCGCGACCCCGTGCTCTACGCCCAGGCCACCACCTGGCCCGGCGCGAAGATCCCGCACACCTGGGTGACCGTGGGCGGACGCCGGACCTCCACCCTCGACCTGGTCGGAGGCGGCCGGTTCGCCGTGGTCACGGGGATCGGCGGCGAGGCGTGGCTGGCGGCCGCCGCGGAGCTCGGGCCGGAGCTGGGGCTGTCGGTCACCCCGGTGTCCATCGGCCCCGGCCAGCCCGTCGAGGACCCGTACGGCACCTGGGCCGAGCTGCGCGAGATCGAGGACGGCGGGGTGCTCCTCGTCCGCCCCGACCTCTACGTGGCCGCGCGCCACCTCGGCTCGCCCTCGTCGGCCGATCAGGCGCGGGAGTGGCTCTCGGGCGCGCTGCGCGGCGTGCTCGGCCGCTGAGGCCCCACGCCCGTATCGGAGTGTGGGGGTGCAGGTCTCCTGCACCCCCACACTCCGTCAGCCTCGGTTGCTCCCGGCGGCGTCAGCCTCCGACGACCACGTTCCAGTCGCGGACCGTCCACCCCGTCACCAGGCCCTGGACGACGTACGGGTCGGCCGCGACGAACCGCTCGACGACCTCGCGCGGGGCGGTCCAGACGAGCAGCGCCCGGTCGTAGGGGTCGGGCAGGGCGCCGGCCAGCAGCAGCTCGCCGCGCTCGTGCGCGGCCCGGGCCAGGGCCAGGTGCTCCTCGCGCAGCGCCGCCCGGCGCTCCAGGTAGTCGTCGGCCAGCGTGTACTCCAGGACCAGGTGCATGGGGTCACTGTCGCAGCGGCGGCGACCCGAGGGGCACGGGCGGCGGCCCGCTCGTCAGGACACGTCCGACGGACCGACCACGTCGACCCGGCAGTGCACACCCGGGGCGCGGGCCAGTCGTGCGTCTGCCGTCAGCAGCACGGTGTCGAGCGCCTCGGCGAGTGCGACGTACGACGCGTCGTACACGGTCAGGTCCTCGCGCAGCTCCCAGCACCGGGGGAGCAGGGAGCGGTGCGGGGCCCGGCGGACGGGCAGGTCGGTCAGGTCGCGCAGAGCCTGCTCGGCTCGCCGCGGTGGTACGGCCCCGGCACGACAGAGCCGGCGTAGGACCGACAGCACCTCGAGGTCGAGGATCTCGGGGGCTGCCAGCACCTGCCCCCTGAGCCGCTGCCTGGCGTGGTCGCCATCGGCCCCGTCGTCCGCCAGCGCGGGCACGAGGACGCTGGCGTCAACGACGATCACGGTCCTCGCGGAGCGCGGCCACCGACGCCTCGAACGACGCGGACCCGCCGGCCCGTCCGCCGGCCCGCTCCAGGACCTCCTCCACGGTGGCGGAACTGGCTTCCTCGATCAGGCGGGTGCGCAGGTACTCCTGGAGGGACTGGTGAGCAGCCGCTGCCCGACGGCGCAACACCGCGTGGATCTCCGGCGGCACGTCCTTGATCTGGACACTGGGCATGGCGCCATTCTGGCGCTCTCAGCGCCAGAACGCCAGTCGCGGTGCCCTCGGCCGGGCCGGAGCCCCCGGCCTGGGCAGGCCGGGGGCTCCGTCGTGCAGGGGTGCCAGTGCGGGGCGGTCAGTGCACGGAGGCCCCGGCCACCTCGCGCTCGGCGGCGCGGGCGTCGCGCTGGCCCGGCCCGGCGTTGGTGCCCGACGACGGCTCGTCGTGCTCGTCGATCCAGCTCTCCTCGTCGAAGGGGCTCTCACCCGACAGCGCCGAGGACAACCGGTCGCGGTCGAGCTCCTTGGTCCAGGTGGCGATGAGCAGAGTGGCCACCGCGTTGCCGGCGAAGTTGGTCACCGCGCGGGCCTCGGACATGAACCGGTCGATCCCGACGATCAGGCCGACGCCGTCCAGCAGGTCCGGCCGGTGCGCCGACAGGCCGCCGGCGAGGGTGGCCAGACCGGCGCCGGTGACCCCGGCGGCGCCCTTCGACGCGATGATCATGAAGACCAGCAGGCCGATCTGCTCCCCGATCGACAGCGGGTCGCCCAGCGCCTCGGCGATGAACAGCGAGGCCATCGTCAGGTAGATCGCGGTGCCGTCGAGGTTGAACGAGTACCCGGTCGGGACGACGATCCCGGCGACCGGCTGGCTGACCCCGGCGTGCTCCATCTTGGCGATCAGCCGCGGCAGCGCCGTCTCCGACGACGAGGTGGAGACGATCAGCAGGAACTCGCGGCCGAGGTAGCGCAGCAGGCTGAAGACGTTCACCTTCGCCACCAGGCGCAGCAGCAGGCCCAGGACGACGACCACGAAGACGGCGCAGGTGGCGTAGAAGCCGAGCATGATGACGGCGAGGCTCTTCAGCGCGTCGATCCCGGTCTCGCCGACGACGGCGGCGATCGCGCCGAAGGCACCGATCGGCGCGACCCACATGATCATCGCGAGGATCCGGAAGACCAGCCGCTGCAGGTGGCCGACCCCGCGCAGCAGCGGCTCGCCCGAGCGGCCCATCGCCTGGATGGCGAAGCCGACCAGCAGCGCGACCAGCAGCGCCTGCAGCACCGAGCCCTCGGTGAGGGCCGACAGCAGCGTCGTCGGGATCAGCCCGAGCAGGAAGTCGGTCGTCCCGCCGCCGCCCTCGGCGGTCTCCGCCAGCTCCGCGCCCTGCCCGCGCAGCGCCTCGCTGAGCTGGAGGCCGTCACCGGGGTGCAGCAGGTTGCCGACGACCAGGCCGATCGCCAGGGCGACGGTCGACATGAGCAGGAAGTAGCCCAGCGCCAGGCCCCCGACGCGGCCGACCTTGGCCGCCTGCCGGATCGACCCGATGCCGATCACGATGGTGCAGAAGATGACGGGGCCGATGAGCATCTTGATCAGCCCGACGAAGGCCGTGCCCAGCCACTTGAGGCCGACCGCGAACTCGGGGAAGGCGAAGCCGACGACGATGCCGGCGATCACCGCGCCGATCACGGCGAGGTAGAGCCAGTGGGTGCGGTCCCGCCGCGCGCGGGGCGGGGTCTCCTGCTCGGTGCCTGAGGCCATCGACTGCTCCTGCGGAGTCGGCCGGGGGCGAGTGCCCTCGGAGGACGTCGGCCCGGACGGGGCGACGGCGATCACAGTTCCCGGTGGGGTGACCGGGGTCACCCATGTGTTCATTGCGTTCACCGGTGCCGTTCCCGCCGCCTGGGCGCGGCACACTTCCGGCGTGCACGTACCCGCCGTCCTGTCCCGGTTCGGGCGGGGGGCCAGCCTGGCCCGCCGGCTGCTGCTCCTGCAGGCCCTCGTGGTGGGCGTCGTCGTGCTGGCGGCCACCGCCGTGGCCTGGCTGGACGCCCGGCAGGCCGTCCGGGACGCCGCCGGACAGCGGACGACGGCGATCGTGGAGAGCCTCGCCGACTCCCCGCTGGTGCGCGACGCGGTCTCCGGCCCGGACCCGACCGCGGTGCTGCAGCCCTACGTCGAGCAGGTGCGGGCCGACACCGGCACCTCGTTCATCACCGTCCTGGCCCCCGACCGCACCCGCTTCACCCACCCCGACCCGGAGCAGATCGGCCGCCCGTTCCGCGGCACCGTCGCCCCGGCGCTGCGCGGCGAGACGTTCACCGAGACCTACACCGGCACCCTGGGCCCCTCGGTCCGCGCCACCGGCCCGGTGTTCGGCACCGACGGCGACGTCGTGGCGGTGGTCTCGGCCGGCATCACCGTCGACGCCATCGGGGAGGACCTCGCCGCCGCCGTCCCCGGCATCCTCGGCACCGGCGCGGCCACGCTGGCCGTCGGCGCGCTCGGCAGCTGGGCGCTGAGCCGCCGGGTGGGCCGGCAGACCCACGACCTGTCCCCAGCGGAACTGGCGCGGATGGTCGAGTACCACTCCGCCGTCCTGCACGCCGTCCGCGAGGGGCTGTTGCTGGTGGACGCCGACCAGCGGGTGCACCTGGTCAACGACGAGGCCCGCCGGCTGCTGGACCTCGACGGCGACCCGACCGGCCGGCACGTGAGCGAGCTCGGGCTCCCGCCGGGGTTGACCGAGGTGCTCGGCCGGCAGCGCACCGCCGTCGACGAGGTGCACGTGACCGGCAGCCGGGTCCTGGTGGTCAACCAGGCCCCACCCCGGACGGCGGGCCGGTCGGCGGGCACGGTCGTGACGCTGCGGGACCACACCGAGCTGCAGGCGCTCACCGGCGAGCTGGACAGCGTGCGGTCCTTCGCCGAGTCGCTGCGCGCCCAGGCCCACGAGGCCGCCAACCGGCTGCACACCACCGTCTCGCTGGTGGAGCTCGGCCGGCCGGAGGAGGCGGTCGAGTTCGCCACCGCCGAGCTGGCCGCCGCCCAGCAGCTGACCGACCGGGTGGTCGACGCGGTGGGGGAGCCGGTGCTGGCCGCGCTGCTGCTGGGCAAGACGGCGACCGCGCACGAGCGCGGCGTCCTGCTCGAGATCGACCCGGCCACCTCGGTCGGCAGCACCGGGATCCCCGGCGGCGACCTGGTGACGATCGTCGGCAACCTGCTGGACAACGCCATCGACGCCGCGCTGGCCGGCGACCCGCCGCGGGAGGTGCAGGCCGCGCTCGAGGTCGTCGACGGCCGGCTGGAGATCCGGGTCGAGGACACCGGTCCCGGGGTGGCCGAGGAGGACCTGCCGCACCTGTTCGAGCGGGGCTGGTCGACCAAGGACGCGACCGGCGCGCCGCAGGGGCTCGGCCGCGGGCTGGGGCTGGCGCTGGTCGACGCGGCGGTGCGCCGGCACGGCGGGACGCTGTCGGTCCGGCCCGGCCCCGGCGCGGAGTTCCGGGTCTCGCTGCCCCTGCCGGTGACCGCCGGGGCGCCGCGGTGATCGCCGTCCTGGTGGTCGAGGACGAGCCGGTCGCCGCCGAGGCGCACCGGACCTACGTCGACCGGACGCCGGGGTTCACGACCGCGGCCGTGGCGGGCACCGGCGCCCTGGCCCTGGACGCGCTGGCCCGCGCGCGGGTCGACCTGGTGCTGCTGGACATGAACCTGCCCGACACCAGCGGCATCGAGCTGTGCCGGCGGATCCGCGCCGCGGGCGCCGACGTCGACGTCCTGGCGGTCACCTCGGCGCGGGAGCTGGCCACGGTGCGGGCGGCGGCCGCCCACGGCGTCGTCGGCTACCTGCTCAAGCCGTTCACCTACCCGGCGCTGCGCGACCGGCTGACCGCCTACTCCGAGTACCGCGCGCGGCTGCGGTCCGGCGGCGCCGCCGCGGGCCAGGACGAGGTGGACCGGGTGCTCGACGCGGTCCGGCCGGCCCGCCCGGCGCCGCTGCCCAAGGGGATGGGCCGGGAGACCCTCGACGCCGTGGTGGCCGCCGTCCGGGCGGCGGGGCACGGGCTGTCGGCGACCGAGACCGGCGAGCAGATCGGGGCCTCCCGGATCACCGCCCGCCGGTACCTGGAGTACCTGGCCGACACCGGCCTGGTCGACCGCGCCCCGCGCTACGGCGGTACCGGCCGCCCGGAGATGGAGTACCGCTGGCGGGCTTGACCTCGAGCGCGCTCGAAGGGCGAGCATCGCCGCGGAAATGGGTGGCGGGCGATGAGTCCGCGGCGCAGATTCCGTCAGAGGGACGAGAGACGCTGCGGCGGACCCCGAACCGAGGAGCGCGATGACACTGGCCATCGAGGCGACCGGCCTCACGAAGTCCTTCGGCGACACCCGCGCGGTGGCCGGGGTCGACCTCGCCGTCCCCGCCGGGGCGATCTACGGGGTGCTGGGCCCCAACGGCGCCGGGAAGACGACCACGATCCGCATGCTGGCCACGCTGATCGAGCCCGACGCCGGCCGCGCCCGGGTCCTCGGGCACGACGTCGTCACCGAGGCCGACGCCGTCCGCGGCCTGGTCAGCCTGACCGGTCAGCTGGCCTCGGTCGACGAGGAGCTCACCGGGCGGGAGAACCTCGTGCTGCTGGGCCGGCTGCTCGGCCACCGCCGGGCGGCCGCCCGGGCCCGCGCCGACGAGCTGCTGGAGGCCTTCGGCGTGGCCGAGGCCGCCGGGAGGCTGGTGAAGCACTACTCGGGCGGCATGCGGCGGCGGCTGGACATCGCCGCGAGCCTCGTCGTCACCCCGCGGCTGGTGTTCCTCGACGAGCCGACCACCGGGCTGGACCCGCGCTCGCGCAACCAGGTGTGGGAGATCGCCCGGGCGCTGGTCGCGGAGGGGACGACGATCCTGCTCTGCACCCAGTACCTCGAGGAGGCCGACCAGCTCGCCGACGGGATCGTCGTCATCGACCGCGGCCGGGTCATCGCCGAGGGCACGCCCGGCCAGCTCAAGGCGTCGGTGGGCACCGGCTCCCTGCACGTCCGGCTGCTCGACCCGGAGCGGCGCGCCGACGCCGCGGGCGTCCTGGAGCGGACGGTCGGCGTGGTGGTGCCCGAGGCGGACCCGGCCGCGCTCTCCGCCGCCTGCGCCGACGCGGAGAAGGCCGCGCTGGGCCTGGCCGAGCTCGCCCGCGCCGGCGTGGGGCTGGCCGACTTCTCCCTCGGCCAGCCGAGCCTGGACGAGGTGTTCCTGGCCCTCACCGGCCACCCCGCCGACGACGCCGACGCCGACGCACCGACCCTGGAGGAGGCCTCGTGACCGCCACCGCCGCGTCCCCGGGCACGACCGACGCCGCCGCCGTCCGCCGGGCCATCGCCTCCACCGCCCGCCCGCCGCGACCCGGGCCGCTGTCGACCGCGCTCACCTTCGGCTGGCGCGGGATGCTCAAGGTCAAGCACGTGCCCGAGCAGCTGCTCGACGTCACCGTGACGCCGGTGATGTTCCTGCTGATGTTCACGTACCTGTTCGGCGGTGCGATCGCGGGCTCCACCAGCGCCTACCTGGACTACACGCTGCCCGGGCTGCTGGTGATGTCGGTGCTGTTCACCACCGTCTACTCGGGGGTCACCCTCAACACCGACCTCACCAAGGGCGTGGTCGACCGGTTCCGCTCGCTGCCGATCTGGCGGCCCGCGCCGCTGCTGGGCTCGCTGCTCGGCGACAGCGTGCGCTACGTCGTGGCCGGCACGGTGATCATCGCGGTCGGGGTCGCCCTCGGGTACCGGCCGGACGGCGGCCCCGGCGGGGCGCTCGCGGCGCTCGCGCTGGTCGTCGTCTTCTCGTTCGGGTTGTCCTGGGTCTTCTCGGTGCTCGGCCTGCTGATGCGCTCGCCCAACGCGGTCATGAACGCCGGGTTCATGGGGATCTTCCCGCTGACGTTCCTGTCCAACGTCTTCGTCGACCCCCGCACGCTGCCCGGGCCGCTGCAGGCGTTCGTCGAGGTCAACCCGATCTCGGTGCTGGCGACCGCGTCGCGCTCGCTGATGGCCGGCGCCCCGGACACCACCGCGATCGTCGTCTCGCTGGCGGTGGCCGCTGCCCTGGCCGCGGTCTTCCTGCCGGTCACCACCCGTCTCTACCGCAGTCGCTGAGGAGGTCCCCGTGAGCACCGAGACGACCACCTGCTGCATCGCCGGCGGCGGCCCCGCGGGCATGGTGCTGGGGCTGCTCCTCGCGATGCAGGGCGTCGACGTCGTGGTCCTGGAGAAGCACACCGACTTCCTGCGCGACTTCCGCGGCGACACCGTCCACCCGTCGACGCTGCGGCTGCTCGACGAGCTGGGCCTGGCCGAGGCGTTCCTGCGGTTGCCGCACCAGGAGGTCCCGCGGATCGGGGTCACCACCGACGCGGGCACCTTCGCCGTCGCCGACTTCACCCGCCTGCCGGGCCGCTTCCCGTTCCTCACGTTCGTGCCGCAGTGGGACTTCCTGGACTTCCTCGCCGACGAGGCGCGCGACCTCCCCACCTTCTCCCTGCGGATGGGCACCGAGGCGGTCGGCCTGGTCCACGAGGACGGCCGGGTCGTCGGCGTCCGGTACCGGACCGGCCAGGGCACCGAGGGGGAGGTCCGCGCCGCGCTCACCGTGTCCGCCGACGGCCGCAACTCCCGTCTGCGCGCCGAGACCGGGCTGCGGCTGCGGGACTTCGGCGCGCCGATCGACGTGCTGTGGTTCCGGCTGCCCAAGGTGCCGGGGGACAGCGGGCCGTCGTTCGGGGGGATGGGCCGGATCTCGCGCGGCCGCCTGGTGGTGATGATCGACCGGGGCGACTACTGGCAGACCGCCTTCGTGCTGCCCAAGGACGGCTTCGCCGCGCTCTGCGACGCCGGGATCGAGGCCTTCCGCGCCGAGCTCGGCCGGCTGCTGCCCGCGATGGCCGGCGCGGTGGCGACCCTGCACGACTGGGACCACGTCAGCGTGCTCTCCGTGCGGGTGGACCGGCTCACCCGGTGGCACCGGCCCGGCCTGCTGGTCATCGGCGACGCCGCGCACGCGATGTCGCCGATCGGCGGGGTCGGCATCAACCTCGCCGTGCAGGACGCCGCGGCCGCCGCGCGGCTGCTCGCCGGCCGGTTCGGGGACGGCGGTCCGAGCCCCGCCCGGCTGGCCCTGGTGCGGATGCGCCGGCTGCTGCCGACGGCCCTGGTGCAGCTGGGCCAGCGGCAGATCCAGCGACGGGTCCTCGCCCGTGTCCTGAGCGGGGACCTCGTCGTCGGCGCGCCCCGCGTGCTGCGGCTGCTGCAGCGGTTCCCCGCGCTGCAGGGGATCCCGGCCCGCGTCATCGGCCTGGGCGTCCTCCCCGAGCACGCGCCCCGGTCCCTGCGCCGCCGCCCGGCCGCGGCCCCGCTGGCCCGCACCGGCTGAGCGGGGCGGTCAGCGGTCCAGGTGCGCCCGGATCGCGGCGACGACCATCCGGTGGTCCTCGAGCTGGGGCAGCCCGGAGACGGCGACCGCGCCGACCGGCCCCACCGACCGCACGAGCACCGGGAAGGCGCCGCCGTGGGCCGCGTAGCGCCGCGGGTCCAGGCCGAACTCCTCCTCGAAGGTGGTGCCCCGCTCCGCCGAGGCCTGCCGGACGTACAGGCTGCTGTGGCCGAAGCGGTGCACCACGCGCAGCTTGCGCGCGATCCAGGAGTCGTTGTCCGGGGTCGCGCCGGTCAGGGCCGCCGTGAACAGCCGGTGGCCGTTGCGCTCGACGGCGATCGCGACCGGCGCGCCCTGGGCGCGGGCGACCGCGACCAGCGCCGACCCCAGGTCCCACGCGTCCTCGTTGGTGAAGCCGGTGAACTGCAGGTCCTGCTCCTCGGCGGCGAGCTCGGCGAGGGAGGGGAAGGGGTCGGCCATGGGTCCTTCTTACCGGCCGCAGCCGATCCGGGTCCCGCGCGTTCCCGGCCCGGAGCGGGGGTACCGGTGCGGCCGACCCGAGGACAGGGGGCTGCCATGTCGATCGCCGAGCGCCTCGACCGGTTCCAGCGGCGGCACCACTGGGCCGGGTTCCCGATCGCCGTGACCTACAAGTTCCTCGACGACGACGGCCACTTCCTGGCCGCCCTCGTCACCTACTACGGCTTCCTCGCGCTGTTCCCCATGCTGCTGCTGCTCTCGACGGTGCTCGGGCTGCTGCTCAGCGACAACCCCGAGCTCCAGCAGCGGCTGCTCGACTCGGCGCTCGCCGAGTTCCCGGTCATCGGGCCGCAGCTGGGCACCCCCGAGCGCCTCGGCGGCGGCGTCGTCCCGTTCGTGGTCGGCGGACTGGTCGCCCTCTACGGGGCCCTCGGCCTCGGACAGGCGATCCAGCACACGATGAACACCGCCTGGGCGGTGCCCCGGCACAGCCGGCCGGACCCGATCACCGCGCGGGGCCGCAGCCTGCTGCTGCTGGGCACGCTCGGTCTCCTCGTGCTGGCCAGCACCGTGCTGTCGGCGGTGGGCACCGGTGCGGCCGCCTCCGGCGCCTTCAGTGCCGGGCTGGAGGTGCTGGTGGCGATCGGGTCGGTGCTGGCCAACGCGGCGGTGTTCGTGCTGGGCTTCCGGCTGACCACCGCCCGCCGACTCACCGTCAGGCAGGTGCTGCCGGGCGCACTGGCGGCCGCGGTGGCCTGGCAGCTGCTGCAGTCCTTCGGCGGTGTCTACGTGGCCCGGGTGGTGGCCAACGCCAGCACCCTCGACGCGGTCTTCGCCCTCGTCCTGGGCCTCATGGCCTTCATGTACCTGGCGGCGTTGGTGCTGGTCGTCTGCGTGGAGGTCAACGTCGTGCGCGTCGACCACCTCTACCCCCGGGCGCTGCTCACGCCGTTCACCGACGACGTCGAGCTGACCCGGGGCGACGAGCGGGTCTACGCCGAGTCGGCCCGCGCCCAGCGCGCCGTCCGCTCCCAGCGCGTCGACGTCTCCTTCGAGGATCCGCAGCGCCCGGCCGCCCCCGACCCCGACGACGACGCCTGAGCGCGACCGTGCCCGGGTAGGGACAGCGCCGCACGCCGAGTGGCGGCGTCGGGACGTCGGCGGAGCGGGGGACGCGGTGGCGGACCAGGGAGTGCTCGGGCGCGTGCGGCGCGTGCTGAGCGGTGCCGGCGGCGTCCGCCGGCCGGAGCTGCGGACCGGGGACGAGCGATCGGCCTCCCGGCTGGAGCTGTTCTTCGACCTGGCCTTCGTCCTCGTGGTGGCGGAGCTGGCCACGGCGCTGCGCGAGGACGTCACCTGGTCCGGCATCGCGGTGTTCGCGGGGTTGTTCACCACGGTCTGGTGGTCGTGGGTCAGCGCGACCCTCTACGCCAACCGGTTCGACCACGACGACGTCGTCTACCGGCTCTACAAGCTCGGCAGCATGGCCGCCGTCATCGGGCTGGCCGCGTCGGCCACCGAGGCCACCGGCGAGCGGTTCGCGGTGTTCGTCGCCTGCCAGCTCGTCCTGCGGGCGCTGCTCCTGCTGCAGTACCACCGCGCGTACCGGCACGTCGAGGCCGCCCGGCCGGTCGCCCGGCTCTACCTCGCCGGCGCCGCCGCCGGCGCGGCGCTGTGGGCCCTGTCGCTGGTCGTCCCGCGGCCGGCCGCCTTCGCGCTGTGGGCGGCCGCCGTCCTGGCGGAGGCGCTCGTGCCGCTGCTGGCCACCCGGTCGTCGGCCGACGTCCCGCTGCACGTGGAGCACCTGCCCGATCGGTTCGCGCTGTTCGTGATCCTCGTGCTCGGCGAGTCGGTGGCCGGGGTCGCCCACGGGGTCTACGACGCGGGGTGGGCGAGCGCGGCGCTGCCGGTGGCGCTGCTGTCCTTCGTGCTCGCCGCCGGGCTGTGGTGGTCCTGGTTCGACCTGGCCGGCGCGCGCGCCAAGCGGCTGCTGGACGAGGTCGGCGGCGAGCACAGCGACCACGCCCACGACGTCTACGTCTTCGGGCAGCTGCCGCTGACCCTCGCCCTGGCCACCGTGGGTGCCGGGATCGAGCTGGCCGTCGTGGAGGGCGGCCGGGGCGACGTCCCGATCGGGACCCGGTTGCTGCTGGCCGGCGGGGTCGCCGCGTACCTGGTGACGATGACGGTCACCGACGCCGGGATGTCCCGCCGGGCCCGGCGCGGCTGGTGGTGGCCGCTGGCCGCCGCGGTCGTCGCGGCCCTCGACGTCGCCCTGGACCTCCCCGCCGTCGCCGTCGTCGGCGCGCTGGCGGCCCTCGTGGTCGCCGTCGTGGTGGTGGGCACGGTGGAGCGGGCCAGCGGGCGGCTCCCGGTGGCGCCCGCCTGACCCGGGGGAGACCTCGTGGAGCAGGCCTCGCGGAGCAGGCCTTGTGGCGGCGGCCGCCGCGGCGGGACGATCCGGCGGACGGGCACGCTCCCGCGAGGAGGGCGAGGGATGGACCGAGACCAGGACCCCGGCGGCGACTACGGCTACGACATGGCCCACGAGGCCCCGACCGGCGGTCCGCCGCCCGAGGAACCGGTGCCGCCTCGGCGTCGCGAACCCTCCCCGGCCGCCCACGCGCCCGAGCTGGGCACCGACCTCGCCTACGACGAGAGCCACGACTTCTGACCGGCTCAGGCCGCCGGCCGGTGGGGATAGGTTGCCTCCCGTGCCCGCCTCGGAGCAGGACCCGTCCGGACAGCCGCCGTCGGTGCGGCCGCTCGAGAGCTCGATCCGCACCGACCTGACCGGGGCGCTGACCTACGCCGGGTACCTGGACCTGGAGCGCCTGCTGGCCGCCCAGCACCCGCGCAGCCGCCCCGAGCACCACGACGAGCTGCTGTTCATCGTCCAGCACCAGACCAGCGAGCTGTGGCTGAAGCTGGTGCTGCACGAGCTGCGCGCGGCCTGCCGGTACCTGGCCGAGGACGCGCTGGCCCCGGCGCTGAAGTGCCTGGCGCGGGTCAAGCACGTCCAGCGGACGCTCATCGAGCAGTGGTCGGTGCTGGCCACGCTGACCCCGCGCGAGTACGCCCAGTTCCGCGGCGCCCTGGGCAGCGCGTCGGGGTTCCAGTCCGCGCAGTACCGCGCCGTGGAGTTCGTCCTCGGCAACAAGGACCCCGCGGTGCTGGCGGTCTTCGGCGGCGACCCCGCGGCCCGGTCCCAGCTCGCCGAGCTGCTGGAGAGCCCGTCGCTGTACGACGAGTTCCTCCGCCACCTGGCCCGGCTGGGCCTCGACGTGCCGGTGGCGGTGCTGGAGCGCGACGTCCGGCAGCCGTGGGCGTACCGGCCGGAGCTGCTCCCGCTGTTCCGGCGGGTCTACGAGTCCGAGGACACCCCGTGGGGCGTCTACGAGGCCTGCGAGAGCCTGGTCGACATCGAGGACAACGTGCAGCTGTGGCGGTTCCGCCACCTGCGCACCGTCCAGCGCACGATCGGGACCAAGACCGGCACCGGCGGCTCGTCCGGCGTCGGCTTCCTGCGCCGGGCGCTGGAGCTGACCTTCTTCCCGGAGCTCTACGCCGTCCGGACCGAGATCGGCACCTGAGCCGGCGTCAGCGGATGCCGGCCCCCGTCACGGTCAGGGCCGCCTGGGCTGCCCGTGCCGTGGCCGCCGGAGCCGGGGCCGGAGCCGGCGCCGCGAACGGCGTCTCCTGCTCGCAGACGGTGTCCTCGGCGGGCAGCGTGCCGGCGACCAAGTAGGAGTCGGTGGCCGAGTCGATGCAGGACGAGTTGCCGCCGTAGACCCCGTGCCCGTCGCCGTCCATGGTCAGCAGGACGGCGTTGCCCAGCTGCTCGGTGAGCGCGACGGCGCCCTCGTACGGCGTGGCCGGGTCGTTGGTGCCCTGGACGACCAGCACCGGGGCGGCGTCGGGCGAGGCCACGAACGGGCCTGCGAAGACGTCCTCGTCCTGACGCGGCCACAGCCCCCAGGCGACCTCGGCGAGCGCGCCGTTGCCGAAGAAGTGCGGGAACTCGACCCATTCGTCGGCAGCGCGCGCCAGGTAGGAGTCGATGTCCGTCGGCCACTGCTGCTCGCCGGCGCTGATGGTGAAGAAGCGGTCGCCGCTGGGGTCCCCCTCCGGGGAGACCACCAGGTCGACCAGCGCCCGGACCACCGAGCCGTCCCCGGCCTCGGCCTGGGCGAGCGCCGCGGCCAGCAGGCCCCACAGCCGCTTGGCGTACAGCAGGGTCGTGGTGACGTCGCGGATGTCGTCCCCGTCGACGGCCTCGGGGTTCTCGGGGTAGTTGGGCGCCGGGATGGGCGTCTCGTCGGCCTGCGCGAGGAGGTCGTCGTAGGCGGTCGACGGGTCCTCGCCGCCGAAGCCGGAGCAGGCCGTCTGGTCCTCGGCGCAGGCGGCGAGGAACCGGTCGAGGGAGTTCTCGAAGCTGGCCAGCTGGGCGGTGGTGGTGGCGACCGGGTCGTCGATCCACTGCTCGGGGTCGAGCGCGCTGTCGAGGACCATCGCCCGGTACCGGTCGGGGAACAGCGAGGCGTAGGTGGCGCCCAGGAACGTGCCGTAGGAGAAGCCGAGGTAGTTCAGCTGCTCCTCGCCGAGGCCCTCCCGGACGACGTCGAGGTCGCGGGCGACGTTGGCCGTCGACAGGTGGTCGAGGATCGCGCCGTTGGTGGCCTGGCAGGCGTCGACGTAGGCCTGGGCCCGGGCGACGACGGCGTCGGGGTCGATCTCCAGCGGGGTCGGGTACGGCGGCGTCCAGGGGCGGTCGGCCTCGGCCACCTGGCAGTCGACGGCGGGGGTGCTCTGCCCGACGCCGCGCGGGTCGACCGCCACGATGTCGAAGCGCTGGTTCAGGGCGGCGAAGATGCCCGGGCCCGCGCCCTGCAGGTAGTCGACGGCCGGCCCGCCGGGGCCGCCGAAGTTGTAGAACAGCGAGCCGATCCGCTGCGCCGGGTCGGTGGCCGGCACCCGCGCGACGGCGAGCTGGACCTGCTCGCCGTCGGGCTCGTCGTAGTCCATCGGGGCGGGCACGGTGGTGCACTCGACGCCGGCCGCGGTCGCCTCCGGCGTCAGGCCGCACGCGGCCCAGGTGAGGGGGGCGGCGAGCGCAGCCGGGGCGGCGGTGCCGTCGTCGGCCTGCGCGGCCGCGGGGGCGGAGCCGACCACCAGCGCGGCGAGCGCGGCGACGGCGAGGGGGGAACGACGACTCGTCATGCGGGACACCGACCCTCGGGAACGGGGCGCTCCGCGAGAGCACCCGCCTGCACGGTCGCGTGGATTGAACCGCGCACGGCCCGGCCCCCGCTTGCGGGAAGCCGGAGTTCCGGAAACGCCCCGAGCGTGCCGTCACCCTCCGGCCCGGAGCGGTCACCGGCCCTCGGTGTGGCGGTGGGTGGACGACGCGCCCGAGATGCTCGTCACCCGCTCCGGCTGAGATTGCGCCCGACCCCGTACCGCAGGATGCTGCCCCCGTACCGAAGCCGGAGCAGGCGGCGTCGTCGGCGCTGACGACTCCGGCCCTGGAACGAGGCGGCCCGCCCCCTGCTCCGAGGAGGACTCCGGTGACGGCGACCCAAGCACGCACGGCGAAGACCGGCGAGAAGCTGCAGGGCCGCGTGGCCTTCGTGACCGGCGGCACCCGGGGCATCGGCGCGGCGATCTGCCGCAGCCTGGCCGCCCAGGGCGCCGACGTCGCGGCCGGCTACAGCGGCAACACCGAGCGGGCGGAGATGTTCGCCCAGGACTTCGCCGGGGCCTTCCCGGACAGCCACATGAGCGTCCACCGCGGCGACATCGGCAACCCCGACGACTGCCGCCGCACCATCGACGAGGTGATCGAGCGGCACGGCCGGCTCGACATCCTGGTGAACAACGCCGGGATCACCGCCGACCGGACGGTCATGAAGATGACCGACGACGACTGGCGGCGGGTCATCGACGTCAACCTGTCCGGGGCGTTCTACCTGTCCCAGGCGGCGCTCAAGCACATGCTCGAGCGCGGCAGCGGGCGGATCGTGATGATCTCCTCGGTCATCGGCGAGACCGGTGGCATCGGACAGGTCAACTACGCGTCGGCCAAGTCCGGCCTGTTCGGTCTCACCAAGACCCTCGCCCGGGAGGCCGCGATGCAGCTGCAGCGCTCCGGCCACGCCGACGGGATCGGTGTCACCGTCAACGCCGTCACCCCCGGCTACATCGCCACCGAGATGCTCGAGACGGTCCCCGAGAAGGTGCTCGACGGCCTGAAGGCCAAGATCCCGCTCGGCCGGCTCGGGCAGCCGGAGGAGATCGCCCGCGTCGTCCACTTCCTGGCCGCCGACGGGTCCGGCTACATCACCGGGCAGGTCTGGGCCGTCAACGGCGGCCTGGACATGTAGACCGCCCTCCGACCCCGCAGGGCACCACCTAGACACAGGAGAGGGCTCGGGTGTTCAACCGCATCGCCGTGGTCAACCGGGGGGAGCCGGCCGTCCGGCTCATCCGCGCCGTCCGGGAGCTGGACGCCGAACACGGTTCGCGGACCTGCGTCATCGCACTGCACACCGAGGCCGAGCGGCGGGCGACGTTCGTGCGCGCCGCCGACGAGGCCGTGCAGCTGCGGGAGACGGGAACCGGCTCCCCGTACCTCGACCACGACGAGCTCGCCCGGGCCCTGCGGGTCAGCCGCGCCGACGCCGCCTGGGTCGGGTGGGGGTTCGTGGCCGAGGACCCGGCCTTCGCCGAGCTGTGTGCCGACCTCGGCGTCGTCTTCATCGGCCCGCCGCCGGAGGCCATGCGGCTGCTCGGCGCGAAGATCGAGGCCAAGGTCCTCGCCGAGAAGGCGGGCGTCCCCGTCGCGCCGTGGAGCCGCGGCCCGGTCGAGGGCCTCGAGGACGGGCGCCGGCACGCCGACGCGATCGGCTACCCGCTGATCGTCAAGGCGCGCAGCGGCGGCGGGGGCCGCGGCATCCGCGTCGTCCGCTCCGACGCCGACCTCGCCGAGGCGCTCGAGCGGACCCGGGTCGAGGCGGAGCGCACCTTCGGCGACCCGATCGTGTTCATGGAGCGGCTGGTCGAGGGCGGCCGGCACGTCGAGGTGCAGGTCATCGCCGACAAGCACGGCACGGTGTGGGCGCCGGGCGTCCGGGACTGCTCGGTGCAGCGGCGCAACCAGAAGATCATCGAGGAGTCCAGCTCCCCGGCGCTGGCCCCCGGGCAGGACACCGCCCTGCGCGAGGCGGCGATCGCGCTGGTCAAGGCGGCCGGCTACGTCGGCGCCGGCACGGTGGAGTTCCTGTACCAGCCCGAGGAGCAGCTCACCACGTTCCTCGAGGTGAACACCCGGCTGCAGGTCGAGCACCCGGTGACCGAGCTGACCACCGGCCTGGACCTGGTGAAGCTGCAGCTGCACGTCGCCGCCGGTGGCCGCCTCGACGGGCGGCCGCCCGAGGCCTTCGGACACGCCATCGAGGCACGGCTGAACGCCGAGGACGCCGAGCAGGGGTTCGCCCCCGCGCCCGGCCGGGTCGAGCTGATGCGCCTGGCCGCCGGCCCCGGCGTCCGCGTCGACACCGGGATGAGCGTCGGCGACGTCATCCCCCCGCAGTACGACTCCATGATCGCCAAGGTGATCGCGTGGGGCCGGGACCGGCCCGAGGCGCTGGCCCGGCTGCGCTGCGCCCTGCGGGAGACCACCGTCGTCCTGCGCGGCGGGACGACGACCAAGTCCTTCCTGCTCGACCTGCTCGACCGGCCCGAGGTCGTGGCCGGGACCGCCGACACCGGCTGGCTGGACCGCACCGGCCTCGGCGGCGGGCCCCGGCCGGTGGGCAACGCGTGGGTGGCGCTGGTCCAGGTCGCCGTCGACCTGGCCGAGGCCGAGGAGGCGCGGGAGCGGCTGGCCTTCCTCGCCTCCGCCCGCGGCGGCCGCCCGCGCGCCCCGCACGAGGTCGGGCGCACCTTCGAGCTCGGCTACCAGGGGCAGGTCTACCGGCCGACGGTCGCCACGGTCGACCGCGGCCGCTACCGGGTGGACCTCGACGGCGCGGTCGTCGACGTCGAGGTCGACCGGCTCGGCCCGCTGGAGAGCCGGCTCACCGCGGCCGGCCGGCGGTTCTCGGTGGTGGCCGTGGAGGGCCCCGGCTCCTCCCTGGTGGAGGTCGACGGGGAGACCCACCGCATCGGCCGGGACGTCGGCGGGGTGGTGCGCGCGCCGGCCCCGGCGGTCGTCGTCGCCATCCGCGCGGGAGTGGGGGAGGAGGTCGAGGCCGGCCAGGCGATCGTCGTCCTGGAGAGCATGAAGATGGAGACGGCGGTGCGCGCGCCGTTCGCCGGTCGGGTGCGCGAGGTGCGCGCCGCGGTGAACGCCCAGGTGGACGCCGGCGCCCCGCTGCTGAGCCTCGAGCGGACCGGCGGCGAGGTCGAGGAGGCCACCGGCGAGCGCGTGGTGCTGCCCACCCGGGCGGAGGCCCCCGGCGGCGAGCCGCGGGAGCGGGCGCGGGCCCTGCTGCGGGCGCTGCGGGCGCTGATCACCGGCTACGACGTCAACGCGGCCCATGCCAAGCAGCTGGTCGCCGGGTACGGCGAGGCCCGCGACGCGCTGCCGATGGACGACGACGAGCTGCTGCACGGCGAGCTCGCCCTCCTCACCACGTTCGCCGACCTCGCCGAGCTGTCCCGCAACCGGCCGGCCAGCGAGGAGGAGGAGGCCGACACCCAGGTCCACAGCCCCCGCGAGTACTTCCACGCCTACCTGCACTCGCTGGACGTGGAGCGGGAGGGGCTGCCGGACAGCTTCCAGGACCGCCTCGGCCGGGCGCTGCTGCACTACGACGTGGACGACCTCGAGCCGACGCCCGCCCTGCAGGAGGCGGTGCACCGCATCTTCCTGGCCCAGCAGCGCATCAACGAGCAGCTGCCCGCCGTGCAGGCCCTGCTCGACCGCTGGCTGCGGGCCGGCCGCATCCCGGACGGCGACTCGCGTGCCGAGGTCGGGGAGGTGCTCGACCGGCTGGTCGTCGCCACCCAGCTGCGCTACCCGTCGGTGGGCGACCTGGCCCGCGCCGTCCGCTACCGGTACTTCGAGGAGCCGGTCGTCCAGGCCGCCCGGCAGGAGGTGCTCGACTCGGCCGCCCGGCTGCTCCACGAGCTCGACGAGGCCGCGGCGCGGGGCGACACGGGCGAGACCATGCGGCGGATGGAGGCGCTGGTCGCCAGCCCCGAGCCGCTGATCCGGCTGCTCGCCGGGCGGTTCGACCGGCCGACCGCGGTGCCCGACCCGGTCCTGGAGGTGCTCACCCGGCGCTACTACCGCAGCCGCAACCTCGAGGGCGTGCGCTCGAACCTGCTCGACGGGCGCACCTCGGTGTGGGCCGACTACGACCTCCAGGGCTCCCGGCTGCACCTGGTCGCGCTCATGGCGGAGATGGCCGACCTGCCGGCCGCCCTGTCGTCGCTGGCCGGTGCGCTGGCCGACGTCCCGGACCCCAGCCAGCTGGTCGTCGACCTCTACGTCTCCTGGCCGGACCGACCCGACGACGACGAGGCGGTCGCCGAGCGGGTGCACGAGCTGGTCGCCGCGGTCCCGGCGCTGCACACCGGGCGCCGGGTGACGGTGACCGTGTGCACCCCCGCCGGCGAGGTCGAGACGGTGACCTTCCGCCGGTCCCCGGACGGCGGCGCGCCGGCCGAGGAGCGGATCATCCGGGGCCTGCACCCGCTGACCGCGCAGCGGTTCCAGATCTGGCGGCTCAAGGAGTTCGACGGCGAGCGCGTCCCGTCGGCCGAGGACACCTACCTGCTGCACGTCTTCGGCAAGGAGAACCCGACCGACGAGCGCTTCATCGCGATGGCCGAGGTGCGCGACCTGACCCCGGTGCGGGACGAGTCCGGCCAGGTCGTCGGCTTCCCGACGGTGGAGCGGCAGCTGACCTCCTGCCTGGACAGCCTGCGGCGGGCCCAGTCGCGGCGGCGCTCGCGGCGGCCGCTGGAGCACAACCGCGTCTACCTCTACGCCTGGCCGTCGATCGAGGTGCCGCTGGCCGAGGTGGCCGCGTTCGCCCGCAACTCCGCGCCGGTGACCGTCGGCGCCGGCCTGGACCAGATCGTGCTGCTGGCCCGACTGCAGGAGGAGGAGGGACGCCCGCCGCGGGACGTGGCGCTGCGGTTCGCCTACCGGCCGGGCACCGGCGTGCGCATGGAGGTCACCGAGCGCCCGACCGAGCCCATGCGCCCGCTCGACGCCTACACCGAGAAGGTGCTCAGCTCCCGGGCCCGCGGCGCGGTCTACCCCTACGAGCTCAGCGGCCTGCTGGCCGGCCGGGACGGCTCCTGGGTGGAGCACGACCTCGACGAGGACGGCCGGCTGGTCCCGGTGGAGCGCCCGCCCGGCCAGAACCGGGCCGGGCTCGTCGTCGGCCTGATCAGCAACCCCACCCGCCGGTACCCGGAGGGCATGACGCGGGTGCTGCTGATGGGCGACCCGACCAAGCAGCTGGGCACCGTCTCCGAGCCCGAGTGCGCGCGGGTGGTCGCCGCCCTGGACCTCGCCGAGGAGCGCGGCCTGCCGGTCGAGTGGTTCGCGCTCTCCTCCGGTGCGCGCATCTCCATGGACAGCGGCACCGAGAACATGGACTGGGTGTCCCGGGCGCTGCGCCGGATCATCGAGTTCACCCAGGCCGGCGGTGAGATCAACGTCGTCGTCGCCGGGATCAACGTCGGCGCCCAGCCGTACTGGAACGCCGAGGCCACGATGCTCATGCACACCAAGGGCATCCTGGTCATGACACCGGACAGCGCGATGGTGCTCACCGGCAAGCACTCGCTGGACTACTCCGGCGGCGTCTCGGCCGAGGACAACTTCGGCATCGGCGGCTACGACCGCGTCATGGGCCCCAACGGGCAGGCGCAGTACTGGGCGCCGAACCTGACCGCCGCGGTCGACCTGCTCTACCAGCACTACGAGTACGCCTACCGTGCGCCGGGCGAGCGCTGGGCCCGGCCGGTGGAGACCACCGACCCGCGCGACCGCGACGTGCGGGCCTTCCCGCACGCGCACCCGTCGAGCGAGTTCACCACGGTCGGCGACGTCTTCTCGGCCGAGACCAACCCCGAGCGCAAGAAGGCCTTCGACATCCGCACGGTGATGCGGGCGGTCACCGACGCCGACCACCCGGTCCTCGAGCGCTGGGCGGGCATGGCCGAGGCCGACACGTCCGTCGTCCTCGACGCGCACCTCGGCGGGCACCCGGTGACCGTTCTGGGCGTGGAGTCCCGACCGATCCCGCGGCGGGGCAGCTACCCGGCCGACGGCCCCGACCAGTGGACCGCCGGGACGCTGTTCCCGCGTTCGTCGAAGAAGACCGCCCGCGCCATCAACGCCGCCAGCGGCAACCGGCCCCTGGTGGTGCTGGCCAACCTCTCCGGCTTCGACGGGTCACCGGAGTCCCTGCGGAACTGGCAGCTGGAGTTCGGCGCCGAGATCGGCCGGGCGATCGTCAACTTCGACGGCCCGATCGTCTTCTGCGTCGTCTCCCGCTACCACGGCGGCGCGTTCGTCGTCTTCTCCGGCGTGCTCAACGACAACATGGAGGTGCTCGCGGTCGAAGGCTCCTACGCCTCGGTCATCGGCGGTGCCCCCGCGGCCGCGGTGGTCTTCTCCCGCGAGGTCGACAAGCGCACCGGCGCCGATCCGCGGGTGCGCGAGCTGGAGACGGCGCTGGCCTCGGCCGACCCCGTCGAGCAGGCCCGCCTGCGCGCCGAGCTGGCCGGCGTCCGCAGCGCGGTGCGCTCGGAGAAGCTCGGCGAGGTCGCCGACGAGTTCGAGTCCGTGCACGACATCGAGCGCGCCCGCCGCGTGGGCTCGGTGCACGCGATCATCCCCGCCGCCGAGCTGCGGCCCCGCCTCATCGCCGCCGTGGAGCGGGGCATGGAACGCGCGAACCAGAGCTGAACGGCCCCGTCCGACAGAGAGGACCCCCATGAACGCCTTCGTCCTGAACCGGCACGGCCGGATGGTCTTCCCCTCCAACGTCATGCCGGAACTGGACTTCTCGACCGTGGAGTCGCTGGAGCAGCTCGACAGCGTCATCCGCCGTGACTTCGAGACGAAGGCCCCGAGCGGCACCGAGATCATGGAACGGGTCCGGACCGGGGCCTACGGCGACCGGTACGAGCTCATGCGCGACCTCGCGCTCAACCTGTTCTGGGCCAACCGCTTCTCGATCACCATGTACGACAAGCGGCCGACCCGCTGGGCCGACGTCCCCCGGACCCGCGCCGACGTGTTCCTGCCGGTGCTCCAGCCCTGGGAGGAGGGGGAGGCGAAGGTCCGCGCCGTCGAGGCGGCCTACCCGTCGCTGCCGGCGAAGTGGGACGACGCCTGCGAGGACCGGATCTTCGGCATCCTCTTCGACGTCTTCGCCAACCGGAAGCACCACGCGACCACGCTGCCGGCGATCAAGCCGACCGTCGGCGAGTTCCTCGAGCAGTCGGGCAACCTCACCTTCCGGCTGCCCAACTACGACCCGGACTACCCGGTCTACAACTACGACGACATCCTCGACGTCGACGAGGACGTGCCCGAGCTCGAGGCGCTGCACCGGTGGGCGATGGTGCTGCACAACCAGTACCCGTGGGACCGCGCGCAGCTGGAGCTGGCCGAGGCCGGTCAGCTCAAGGACGACGACTACGTGGTCGCCTTCCACCCGCGGGACAAGGAGGTGCGGGCGTTCCTGCGCCGGCTGCGCACCCCCGCCCCCACCCGGTCGGTCGCGCCGCCGCGGGAGTCGCGGCCGCCGGTGCGGCCCTACCCCGCGATCGACGTGCGCGCCGCGTTCCGGGTGATGCCGCGCCTGGAGGCCATGGCGGCCGTGCACGGGGACCAGGTCTGCAGCAACGACGACCTGATCCGCAACACCGCCTACAACTGGTCGCCGATGAGCGCCGAGGAGATCTCCACCAAGACCGGGATCGAGGAGCGCCGGTACAGCTCCCTGCCGGTGGAGGACCTCGCGCTGCAGGCGGCCGAGGCGGCGCTGGCCAAGGCCGGGCGCGAGCCCGAGGAGATCGGCGGCGTGCTGGTCTGCACCTGCACCAGCTCGCGGCTGATCCCGTCGCTGGCGACCTACCTGTGCGGCCAGCTCGGCATGCACCAGGTCTACGCCGCCTACGACCTCATCGCGGCCTGCGCGGGGATGCCCTACGGCCTGGCCGAGGCGGCCCGCATCCTGCAGGAGGTCGAGCGGCCGGTGCTCGTGGTCTGCGTGGAGAAGTTCTCCGACAAGATCGGCAACGTCCGCACCTCGCGGATGATCTTCGGGGACGGCGCGGCGGCGATGGTGGTGGGCCCGGCGCCCGAGGGCGCGGCACCGGACTTCGACTACATGAAGACCTACGCCAGCGGGCCGGCCAGCGAGGTCAACTCGATCCTGTGGCCCAACCCCGAGTTCGACAACAACATCACCGTGTTCGGGCCGCAGGTGAAGGCGCTGGCCGGCCGCTACCTGTCGCAGATGATCGAGGAGCTCGGGCAGCTGCCGCACCCGGACGGCGCCGAGGGCACCTTGCTCGACAGCATCGACCTGATCGTGCCGCACCAGGCGAACAAGACGATGGTGATCCAGCTGGCCGAGCGGGCCGGGCTCACCGCCGACCAGCTCTACTTCAACATCGAGAAGGTGGGCAACACGTCGTCGGCGAGCATCCCGCTGGCCATCCACGACGCGGTCCGGGACGGCGTGATCACCGAGCCGCTGCGCGTGTTCGCCCCCGGGTTCGGGGCGGGCGCGGTCGCCGGGTACGCGGTCATGCGGGTCGACCCCGCCGTCGTCGCCGTCCAGGGGCCGCCGGTCCCGCACGAGGCCGGCAGCGAGACCCCGGCCCCGGCGCAGGGTGGGGCGACACAGGGGTCCGACGAGGTTCAGCAGGCCTTCGGCTGACCCCGAGCGGCACGGGCGGGGTGGGCACGCCATGACCGGTCGGGTCCCCGAGGGCGACACCGCCGACAACGAACTGCTGCTGGAGGGCCACCGGGACGGGCACCCCGTCACGCCCTACCGGGCGCTGTGGGCCGTCCTGCTGCTGGGCTGGGTGGTCAGCTACGCCGACCGGACGGTCACCGGCCCGGTGATTGCCTGGATGATCCAGACGGAGTCCGGGTTCATCGGCGCCGCGAGCAACCCGGCGACCATCGGCGGCCTGGTCGGCTCGATGTTCTTCCTGGGCTACATGCTGACCCAGTACCCCGGCGGGCGGCTGGGGGACCGGTACGGGCACCGGGAGATGATCGTGGTCTCCCTCATCACCGCCGCCGTCCTCACGGTGGTCTCCGGGCTGGTGACGGGTCTGGTCGCGTTCGTCGCCGCCCGCGTGCTGACCGGCCTCGGCGAGGGGGTCTTCTACTCCAACGACCGCACGCTGATCATCAACCACACCCCGGTCGCCCAGCGCACCCTGGGCCTGGGCGTGGTGATCACCGGCCTGTCGATCGGCCTGACCCTGGGCATCATCCTCACCCCCGTCCTCATCGACTGGGGCGGCTCCCTGGGCATGGGCGACGACGCCTGGCGGATGCCGTTCTTCGTCTTCGCCGCCGCCACCTTCGTGGTCGTCACTACGGCCTTCGCGTTCTTCCGGGCGAGGCTGGGCGGGGCGATGCGGCTCGGCGCGCCGTTCGTGCGGCTGGTGCTGTTCTCCGCGCCGACGTTCGTCGTCATCGTGGCCCTGTTCCTGCTGGCGGAGACCTTCGACTGGCCCGAGTGGCTGACCGCGGCCATCGCCTCGGTCATCGCGCTGCTCTACATCGCCGTCATCGTGCGGAGCGTCCAACGGTCCGGCCGCGGCGCGGCGCTGCTCGGGCGCGACATGTGGCTGATCTACGTCGCCTACATCGCCATCCTGTGGAACCTGTGGTTCTTCAGCTTCTGGTCGGTGCAGATCGTCCGGGAGGCCGCGCAGAGCAGCCTGATCGCCGCGGCCCTGACGGCGGCCTTCAACGCCGGGGCGGGGATCCTGGGCTTCCCGGTGGGCGGGTGGCTGGCCGACCGGGCCGTCCGCGCCGGCCGCGGGCGCAAGCCGCTGGCGCTGGTGTGCACCGCCGTCTACTCGGTGCTCGTCCTGGTCTTCGGCTGGAGCATCTCCGGCGGGCGGGAGCCGTCCCTGGTCCTGCTGGGCCTGCTGCTCTTCTCCTCCGGCGTCTTCTTCAACGCACTGCAGCCGATCGTGCAGGGCATGACCGGCGACATGGTGCCGGCCGGTGAGCGCGGGGCGGCCTTCGGGATGCTCAACCTGGTCTCGGAGATCGGTGCGGTGCTCAGCCCGGTGGTGAGCGGGATCCTGCGCGATGCGACCGGCAGCTGGGCCGCCGGGGTGTACGTCGCGGCCGGGATCATGATCGTCAGCTTCTTCCTGTACGCGCTGGTGCGGGAGCGGCCCACGCACCACGAGGACCCGATCCCGGCCTGACCGCCCCTTCCCCGGAGGACCCGCGATGTCGCAACCTGCCCGGCCCGGAGCGGCCACCGCCCACGCCGAGTTCCGGCACTTCCCGTCCAACGCCTGGTACGCCGCGGCGTGGGACCACGAGGTCGGCCGCAACCTGCTGCCCAAGACCGTCGCCAACCGGCCGATCGTCTTCTACCGCACCACCGGGGGCCGCGCCGTCGCCCTCGCCGACGCCTGCTGGCACCGGCTCGCGCCGCTGTCGATGGGGAAGCTGCGCGGCGACGACGAGGTCATGTGCGGCTACCACGGCATCTGCTACGACGCCGACGGCCGTGCCACCTTCATGCCGGCGCAGGAGACGATCAACCCGAGCGCGACGGTGCACTCCTACCCGGTCGTGGAGCGGCACCGCTACGTGTGGGTGTGGCCGGGCGACCCGGCGCTCGCCGACCCCGGCCTCGTCCCCGACCTGCACATGAACGACCACCCCGACTGGGCCGGGGACGGCAAGACGATCCACGTCAACTGCAGCTACCAGCTGATCGTCGACAACCTCATGGACCTCACGCACGAGCAGTTCGTGCACGGGTCGAGCATCGGCCACGACGCGCTCTCGGAGTCCGACTTCGAGGTCACGCACGACGACCGCACGGTCACGGTGACCAAGTGGATGCTCGGCATCGAGCCGCCGCCGTTCTGGAAGCGCAACCTGCAGGACCGCTTCCCCGACTACGACGGTCCGGTCGACCGGTGGCAGATCATCCGCTACACGGCGCCGTCCACCGTGGCCATCGACGTGGGGGTGGCCAAGGCCGGTACCGGCGCCCCGGAGGGCGACCGCAGCCAGGGCGTCACCGGGACGGTCATCAACACGATGACCCCGGAGACGGACCGCACCTGCTTCTACCTGTGGGCCTTCGCCCGCGACTGGTGCCTGGACAAGCAGGTCATCACCACCCGGCTGCGCGAGGGCGTCTCCGGCGTGTTCTTCGAGGACGAGGTGATGCTCGAAGCGCAGCAGCGGGGCATCGAGGCCAACCCCGGCTACGACTTCTACAACCTCAACATCGACGCGGGCAGCATGTGGACCCGCCGGATCGTGCAGCGCATGATCGACGCCGAGCTCGGCTCGGACGCGCAGCCGCCGAGCGAGACGGCCGGCGACGCCGCGGTGGCGATGGGTGCGGTCAGCGGTGCGGCCAACGCCGGGCAGCCCCGCCCGGAGGAGGACACCGGGATGGCGGCCGAGGTGGCCGGCGGGATCGCCGGGCACCGACAGCAGCCCACGGTGGGCCTCATGGGCCGCGGGCTGTAGCCGGGCGGCGCGCGATGGCCGCCACCAGCCACAAGAAGTGGCGCAAGGCGCGGGTGCTCGACGTCTGCGAGGTCGCGCAGCACGTGCGCCAGGTGGTGCTCGAGCCCGAGTACCTGGAGGCGCCGGCCCCGCCTGGCAGCCACGTCGACATCGGCGTCTACGTGAACGGGCGGGCCGACGTCCGCTCCTACTCCGTCGTCGGGATGGGCGCCTACGGCACCGAGATCGTCCTGGGGGTGCAACTGGCCCGGCAGAGCCGGGGCGGGTCGGCCTACGTGCACGCGCTCCGGCGCGGCCAGGAGGTGTCCATCACGCAGCCGCTGCAGAACTTCCCGCTCAACTACGGCAAGCCGGGGTACGTGCTCGCCGCCGGCGGCATCGGCATCACCGCCCTGGTGGCGATGGGGAAGGCACTCAAGGAGCGCGGTGCGGACTACCGCTTCGTCTACGGCGCCCGCACCCGCGGGCTCATGGCCTTCGCCGACGCGCTGGTCGCCGAGCACGGCGACCGGCTGGAGCTGCGCATCGACGACGAGGGCACCGGCCTGGACGTCGCCGAGCTCGTGGCGAGCGTGCCCACCGGGGGAGAGCTCTACGTCTGCGGTCCCACGCCGATGCTCGACGCGATCAAGGCGGCCTGGGCAGCCGCCGGGCGGCGCCCGGCCGACCTGCGCTTCGAGACCTTCGGCAGCAGCGGGCGCTTCGCCCCCGAGGCCTTCACGGTGCGCATCCCGCGGCTCGGGCTGGAGACGGTCGTGCCGCACGACGTGTCGATGCTGGAGGCGCTGGAGGCCTCCGGCGCGGACATGATGTTCGACTGCCGGCGCGGCGAGTGCGGACTGTGTCAGGTGAAGGTGCTCGAGGTCGAGGGCGTCATCGACCACCGGGACGTGTTCCTCAGCGACGCCCAGCACCAGGCCGGCGACCGGCTGCAGTGCTGCGTCTCCCGGGTGGTCAGTGCGCGCACCGGCGGGCTGGCCGGCGCTGACGGCCGGCCCGCCGGCATCACCATCGACGTGCCGTGAGGCCCCGCGGGCCGCGGCCCGGCTCAGGCGGCCCGGCTCAGCCGGGGCCGGGACGGCGGTCGCGGACGTAGGAGCCGGGCGCGGGCTCCAGCGGCGGGTGCGCGGCGGTGCCGAGCTCCTGCGGCGCGGGCACCTCGTCGCCGGAGCGCTCCAGCGCCCACTGCGCCCACGCCTCCCACCAGCTGCCGGTGTGCTGCTCCGCGGCGGCGCGCCAGGAGTGCGGGTCCGGGCCGGGCTCGCCGCCGGTCCAGTAGTGCGCCTTCGGGTTGCCCGGCGGGTTGACCAGGCTCTGGATGTGGCCGCTGTAGCTGAGCACGAACGTGCTCGGCCCGGAGAGCAGCTGGGTGGTCCGGTAGCAGCCGACCCACGGCGTGAGGTGGTCGGTCAGGGCGCCCTGGACGAACGTCGGGATGGTGATCCGGCTCAGGTGCACCGGGGTGCCGAGCACCCGCAGCGCGCCCGGCCGGACCAGCGCGTTCTCCCCGAAGACCGACAGGAACTGCTCGTGCAGCGCCGCCGGCAGGTTCGTGCCGTCGGCGTTCCACGACAGGATGTCGAAGGCCGGCGGGTCCTCGCCCATCAGCCACTCGGAGACCAGGTAGTTGAAGATCAGGTCGTCCGGGCGCATCCAGCTGAACACGGTGCCCATGTCGCGGGCGCTGATGACGCCGCGGCGGCGGGAGGCGCGCCGCGCGCGGTCGATCAGCTTCGGGCCGGAGAACGCGCCCAGCGGCGCCCGCCGGGAGAAGTCCAGCAGCGTGACCGCGTAGCCGGCGGCGGAGACGCGCTCGTCGCCGAGGGCGGCCAGGTGGTTGAGCGCGGTCGTCATGACCTGCCCGCCGGCGCACAACCCCAGCGTCGTGACGTCGGGGGAGCCGGTGACCTCGCGCGCCACGTCGACGGCGCGGACGACGGCACCGGCGTAGGTGTCCAGGTCCCAGTCGGCCTGCTCCGGCGTCGGGTTCCGCCAGCTGATCATGAAGACCTGCAGGCCGCGGCTCACCGCGTACTCCACCAGGCTGCGCCCGGGGCGCAGGTCCAGGAAGTAGAACCGGCCGATCGGCGGCGGGACGATCACCAGCGGGCGCGTCCGCACGCGCTCGGTCGACGGCGAGTACTGGATGACCTCGATGACCTCGTCGCGGTGGACGACGGCGCCCGGCGTGATGCCGAGGTCCTTGCCGACCACGTAGGCGTCCCGGTCCACCTGGCGCGGCAGGCCGCCGTTGTGCCGCAGGTCGGTGAGCATGTTGCGCACGCCGTGCAGCACGCTGCGCCCGCCGGTGTCGAAGGCCCGCTTGAGGGCTGCGGGGTTGCCGAGCAGCGTGTTGGTCGGCGCCATCGCGCTGGTGACCGCGGTGAGGGCGAACCGGGCCTGCTCCACCTGGCGCCAGTCGGCGCCTCCGGCCTCGTAGGCCTCGACCAGCCGGGTGAGTGCCCCGGTGGCGGCCAGGTAGCTCTGCGCCAGCCGCCGGTAGCCCGGGTTGCCGCTCCAGGCCGGGTCGGCGAAGCGCTTGTCCCGCGGCGACGGGGTGATCGTGTCGGTGCCCGCCAGGATGCGGATCGCGTCCTTGCCCAGGGCGGCGGCCTCGCGGGCGACCGGCCGGGGCTGGGTCAGCACCGACAGCACGCTGCGGGCCATGCCGCGGGGGGAGGGGAGGCCGACGTCCTCGGCGCCCTCCACCGAGCCGAGGGCCTCGGACTCGGTGCGCGGGACCGGGGGCCCGGCCTCCTGCCGCCGGGCGGCGGGAGAACCGGTCCGCTCAGGGTGGGTCGTGGCCACGAGCACCTCCGTGTGATCTGGGTCACTCCACACGCCGACCGTAGCGCGCCCGGCCAGCATGTCGGCTGCTTCCCGGGCGAGGAAGTGTGCGTCCGCCCACAGCCGGCCGGCCCGGTCGCGGCGCCCGCGAGGAGTGCGGTGGTCAGCGGGCCAGGAAGTGCACGCCGAGCCACAGCCAGACCAGCAGCACGGTCACCCGCCCGGGTGGGGTCCGCATGGCCGCGCCCACCGCTGCGGCGGCGGACGTGCCGACCCGGCCGCGCCGCCCGGCGCCCTCCAGCGCGAGCGCGGCCACGAGCAGGACGGCGACGCCGAGGACGCCGGCCGCGGTCCCGCTCACCCCCGCCGTCCCGGGCGGGAGGCCAGCCAGAGGCCGGCGGCCAGCCAGGCCACGGTCGCGGCGGCGCGGGCTCCCGGGTGGGCGAGCACCGGGTCGGCGAGGTCGCTCACCGCCGGCAGGTCGTCGTCGGCCAGCGCGGCCGCCTCCCAGGCGAGCGCCGCGACGACCCACGTGAGCCACGGCAGGCCCCGCCGTCCGACGGGTGCGGCCCCCGCCCCGGCCCGGCGGGCCAGCGCGAGCGCGCCGACGGCGAGACCGGCCGTCCCGACGGCGAGCAGCGCCCCCGGCGACAGCTCCCCGGAGACCGCCACCGCCGCGGCGCACGCGGCGACCGCGCACGCGCACAGCAGCCGGCGGAACGGGATCGGGAGTGCCACGGGTCCATGCTGGCCCGCCGACCGCGGTCGGGTGGGGGAGCCGGCCGTCCGCTCCTAGACTCCGACGGGATGGGGAATGCGAGGTGGCGCGGCGCCCTGGCCGTCCTCGCGGTGCTGGCCGGGGCGGCGGCGGTGCTGGTCAACCGGGAGCTGTTCCCGCTCTACTCGCTCAACCGGGACGACTCGGTCTACGTGGCGATGGCCCGTCTGCTGCAGTCCGGCGCGGTCACCCTCCCGGCCGACTCCGACGTGTTCCGCCCCTGGGCGTCGGCCGTGGTGGGGGACCGGGTCGTCCTCAAGTACAGCCCACCGTGGCCCGCGGTCCTCGCGGTCGGCGACCTGCTCACCGGCACGCCGCGCGCCGCCCTCGCGGGAACCGCCGCGGCCACCGTGGTGCTCACCGCGGTGCTCGCCGCCTCCGTGCTCCGCGACCGGACGGCGGGGCTGCTCGCGGGGGCACTCCTGCTGCTGTCGCCGGTCTTCCTGGTGCAGGCCGGCACCTACCTGCCCTACCTGTTCCAGCTCACGCTCGGCCTCGGGTTCGCCGTCCTGCTGCTGGGCGGGGTACGCCGGCGGTCGTCGGGCCGGCTGGTCGCGGCGGGCGCAGTCTGGGGGGTGGCGGCGTTCGCCCGGCCCTTCGACGCGCTGCTGTTCGCAGTCCCGTTCGTCCTCCACGCCCTCGTCGACGCCCGGCGGGCGCGCCGGGCCGGGGAGGGCGGGTGGCACGAGGCCGGCTGCGTCCTGCGCCTGGCCGCCGGCGCCGCGCCGCTGCTGGCGCTCTCGCTGGCCTACAACGCGGTGGTCGTGGGCGGGCCGTTCCGGCTGCCGTTCACCGTCACCGGGGCGCAGGACGGCTTCGGCTTCGGCGACCGGGGCGTCTTCCCGCGGTCGACGGTGCCCTTCGCGCCCGCCGACGGCGTCAGCGGACTGCTCGACAACCTGCGGTGGACGCCGAGCTGGGTCTTCGGCGGCCTCGTGCTGGTCGCGGCGGCCGTCCTCGGGCTGGCCCGGACCCGCGGTCCGCAGCGCTGGCCGGTGGCGGCGCTGGCGGTCGTGGTCCCGCTGGGCTACCTGCCCTTCTGGGGGGCCTACGCGATGAGCTCGCTGTGGCCGGGGGTGGCGCTGTTCGGGCCGTACTACCACCTGCCGGTCGTGCTGCCGCTGGTCGTGTTCGGCGCCGCGGGCCTGGCCTGGCTGGGGCGCCGCGCCGGCGCGGCGCCGCGGGCGCTGACCGCCGGCGTCGTGGCGGCGATGGTGCTCCTGACCGCGCTGGCGGTGCCGGACAAGGTGGCCGGCAACGCCGCGGTGCGCGACGACCTCCGCGCCGCGCAGCGGTTCGTGGCCGGCCAGCACCTCGACTCCGCCGTCCTGCTGCTGCCCCGGCGCGGCGACCTCGGCTTCCTCGACACGATGCCGTTCCTCCAGAACGACCCCGGGCTGGAGCAGCCGGTGCTCTACGCCGAGGAGCGGGGCCCCGGTGACCTCGCGCTGCTCGACCGCTTCCCCGACCGCGCCCTCTACCGGCTCTCCGAGGACCTGCCGCCCGGCGCCATGACCGGCGGCGACCTGACGATCGACCGACTCACCGTGGACGCCGGTCCGGTGGTGACCCTGCGGGCCCGGCTGACCAACCCCACCGACCGCCCGGTGGTCGTCGCCTCCCTGTCCGTCGGGGACACGCTGCTGACGCGCACCCTCGACCGCGCCTCCTCCCGCGGCCGCACGTACGAGGTCACCTGGACGGTGGCCGCGCCCGGGGCGGCCGCGCCGGGCCCCGACGGCGTGCGGCTGCCCGAGGGCGCGACCTCCGGCGAGCTCGCCGTGGGGCTGGACCTGCGGACCGCCGGGGACGGCGACCGGCCGGGCCGCCGGTGGGAGCGCCGGGTGGCCTGGCGCTGCCTGGACGAGGGGACGACGGTGCAGGTGCTCCGCCCGGGGCGCGGCTTCGCCCGCGACGACGCGCCGGGCAGCACCTGGGTCGAGGCGAGCGCCGGGAACCCCGTCGAGGAACTCCCTGCGGGATGATCCGGCCGGCCGCGGCCGAGCCGACGACGGGAGACCCGCGTGGACACAGTCCTCGTCGTCGACGACCTGGTGGCCGTGTTCGTGGTGGCGCTGCTCGCGCCGGTGGTCGTCGGGTTGCTGCCGCGGCTGCCCGTGCCCCAGGTCGTGCTCCTGCTGGCCGGCGGCATCCTCGTCGGCCCGTCGGTCCTGGGGCTGAGCTCGCCGGCCGGCGTGCAGGTGCTCTCCGACGTCGGACTCGGGTTCGTCTTCCTGCTGGCCGGCTACGAGGTCGACCTGCGGCTGTTCCGACAGGACGCCGGACGGCGGGCGGTCCTCGCCTGGTCGGTCTCCCTGCTGCTCGCGCTCGGCGTGGTCGGCGTGCTGGCCGCCGCGGGCCTGGTGCGCGCCTTCGTGCCCGTGGCGCTGGGCCTCACCACGACCGCGCTGGGCACCCTGCTGCCGGTGCTGCGCGAGCACGGCCTGCTCACCGGCCGACTGGGGCGGTACCTCCTGGCCGCGGGCGGGGTGGGCGAGCTGTTCCCGGTGCTGGCGATCGCGCTGTTCCTGGGCAGCCAGAACCGCTTCACCGCGCTGGCCTCGCTGGGTGCCGTCGGGGTGCTCGCGGTGCTGCTGGCGGTCGCCCGCCGCGGCGTGCGGGAGGGGGGCCGGCTGGCCCGGGTGGTGCTGCAGGGCCAGCACGAGACGGCGCAGATCACCCTCCGCGCGACGATCCTGCTGCTGATCGTGCTGATCGCCGTCACCGACGAGTTCCACCTCGACGCGGTGCTGGGCGCCTTCCTCGCCGGCGTCGTCCTGCGGCAATGGGTCGGCGGGCAGGCTCCCGTGCTGGAGTCCAAGCTCGACGCGGTCGGCTACGGCTTCTTCATCCCGGTGTTCTTCGTCTACTCGGGGATGAGCCTGGACCTGCACTCGATCGCGGAGGCGCCGCTGCGGGTGCTGCTGTTGTTCGCGCTGATGTTCGCCTGCCGGGGCCTGCCCGCCCTGGCCGTCTACCGCGGCGTGCTGCCCGCGCGCCAGCGGGTGCAGACCGCGCTGATCACGGCGACCGCGCTGCCGGTGCTGGTGGCGCTGGCCGAGATCGGCCTGCGCAACGGCACCATGCTGCGGGAGAACGCCGCGGCGCTGGTGGGGGCCGGCGTCCTGACCGTGCTGCTGTTCCCGGCGCTGGCCGTCGCCCTGGAGCGACCGGCCGCTCAGCCGGCCGAGGGGGCGGAGCGGCCGGCGAGGCGGCGTTCCACCGGCCCGGTGAGGAAGAGCAGGAACAGCCCGTAGTAGTTGACCGCCGGGAGCAGCACGCCGAGGACGAGGGCCACGACCAGCGCCGCCGTGGTCACCAGGGCCGGCGCGGGGTGCAGCGGCCGCGCGCCGGAGCGGCGCAGGGACCCCCGGCGCCAGATGAGCACGGTCAGCGCCGTCAGGCAGGCCGAGCTCGCCGTGATCGTGCCGACGTAGACCGCGACGGCCAGCCGGTCCGCGCCGTACGCGGGCACCACCTGGGTGGCGAAGGGCAGCAGGACGACGGTGAGGATCCAGGCCAGGTTCAGCAGGACGAACAGCGGGTCGTAGGCGCCGACCGTCTCCACCAGCTTGTGGTGGACCAGCCACAGCCGGGCGATGACGGCGAAGCTGAGCAGGAACCCGCCGAACTGGCCGGCGTCGGCCCGCAGGACCTCGTCGAGGTCGACCTCGGGCGCCGCGTCGGCCAGGACGTCGACCAGCGGCAGCACCAGCAGGGTGATGGCGATGGCCACCACCGCGTCGAGGAAGGTGATCAGCCGGTCGAGCCCGCGTTCGGTCGCCACCGGCCGGAGGCTAGGGCGTCGAGCCCCGCGGCGGGGTCACGCCGGGACCTGCTCGTCCAGCCAGTCGAAGACCCGCTCGCCGCGCAGCCCGGCCGCGACCGGCTCGCAGTGCCCGTCGGCGCCCTCGGCGGCGGTGAACCGGACGAGCGCCCCCGGCCCGGGCAGCAGGTCGTGCAACCGCTGCGACTGGCCCGGCCAGAACTGCTCGTGCTCGGGGTCGGTGACCAGTACCGGGCAGGTGATCCGGCCGACGACGTCCGCGGTCAGCGTGTACTCGCGGGCGACGGTGAAGAAGTCGAACGGCGAGGTGGTGCCGTAGGGCCGCATCCGCCACGCCAGCAGGGCCCGGGTGCGGGGGGAGACCTTCAGCCCCCAGGCGATCTCCTTGTCGAAGACCTCCCGGTTGCCGGTGTCGAGCAGCTCGACGAGGTGGTGCGGCAGGTGGGTGAGCATGGCGGCGGAGACGTCGACGACCCCCGGGTCGGCGACCGCCGCGGCGACCCGGTGCTCGAACGCCACCGCCCGCGGCACCCAGTAGCCGCCCTGGCTGACCCCGATCAGCGCCAGCTTCCCCGGGTCGACGTCCGGCCGGGCGGTGAGGGCGTCGACGACCGGGGTGACGACGTGCTCCCAGTCGGGCCGGAAGTGCAGCCCCTGGCGGACGAGGGCGGCGTTCTGGCCGGGGCCGTCGAAGGTCATCGCGTTCCAGCCGCGGGCCAGGGCGTCGGCGATCCCGTCGGTCCACGCCGCGACGGCCGAGCCGTCGCTGCCGTTGTTGAAGACCAGCGTGCGACGCGGCTCGCCGGCCGGGCCGGACCGGAACAGGTAGCCGGGCAACGTGGTGCCCACGTACGGGATCTGCAGCCGCTCCACGTCGAGGTGGCTGCCGTCGACGAACGCGTCCCAGGCGTCGCGGTGCCGCTCCCACAGACGCGCGAACAGGCCGGGGTCTCCGGTGCCGTCGGCCGCCTCGGTCGCGGCGGCGTAGTAGGTCGCGGCGCGGAGGGACCGCGCCGCCGCGGAGTGCGGGCGCGCGGTGCGGGCCTCCGCCACGAGCCGGTCGGCGGTGGCGGTCCACTCGTCGACCCACGACTGCGCGTGCCCGTTGCGGATCCGCTCGACGGTGCCGAGCACCTCCCCGACGTCGGCGGCGCGGGAGTACACCCGGCCGAGAACGCCCCGGGCCGCGAAGTCGAAGTCGTGGTCCTCGAACAGTGCGCGCACCGCCGTCGCCTCCCTGCGTCGTCGGGGGGACGACCCTGCCGCGCCGGGCCGGCCGGCGACAGGGGCGAAGGGCGGCCGCACGCGGGCAGATCAGCGGTTGATCTCCACGAGCAGCACCCACGCGTTGCCGGTCGCGCCCGCCATCCCGAGGACCACCGCGGCGGCCAGCCAGTACAGCCCGCCCCCGCTGCCCGCGAGCAGGGTGGCGCCGCACGCGACGAGCGCCGCGGCGGGCAGCAGCACGACGACCGCCGAGGTGACCAGCCGGAGCACAGGGGTCGCCGGGTCCGGGCGGCCGCGCAGCAGGGGCGGCAGCGCGCCGGCGGCCAGCAGCAGCCCGGACCCGCCGATCTCGGCGGCGAGCACCGCCTCGGGCTGTCCCGGGGCGAGCACCAGCACGCCGGCCGCCAGGAGGGCGACGAGCAGGCCGAGGGTCTGCGCGGCGCGGCCCGGGAGGTGGCGGAACTCGAGGATGCGCGCGAGGTTGAGCGAGACGGCCACGAAGATCAGGCCGGCGAGCGCGGCGCAGGCGCCGACCGTGGCGACGGCGAAGTCCGACCAGGCCTCCGGGCGATAGGCGTCCACAGCGTCTCGACCTCCAGTCGAGGGGGAGTGGGGGCGGCCGCGGGAGGTCCCCGGACCGGGGCGGGCGCGAGCATCATGGCGCGGTGGACGGCCTCGCCGCGGCGCTCGCGCTGGTCGCCGCCGTCCTGTTCGCCGTCGCCTCGGTCGTGCAGCAGCGATCGGCGTCGGCCGTCCCCGACGACCAGGCCGGTGGCCTGCGGCTGGTGCGGTCGCTGGTCCGCCGTCCGCAGTGGTGGGCCGGGACGCTGAGCGACACCGCCGGGTACGCCGCCCAGGCGACGGCCCTGGGCCTGGGGTCGCTGCTGCTGGTGCAGCCGCTGCTGGTCACCACGGTGCTGTTCGCCCTCCCGCTCGGCGCCCGGTGGGCCGGGCGCCGGCTGAGCCGGGCCGACTGGGCGTGGGCGCTGCTGCTCGTCCTGGCGCTGGCCGCGTTCGTCGTGGCCGGCGAGCCGACCGCCGGGGCCGACCGGGCCGGCTGGCGGCCGTGGCTGCCCGCCGGGACCGTGCTCGCCCTCGTGGCCGCCGGGTGCCTGCTGGGCGCGGCGGTCCGCCGGGGGACGGCGCGGGCGCTCCTGCTGGCGGTGACCGCCGGGGTGGCCTACGGCGTCGCGGCGACGCTCACCAAGGGCGTGGTCAGCCTGCTCGACGACGGCCTGGGCGCCCTGGTGACCAGCTGGGAGACCTGGCTGCTCGCCGCGACCCTCGCCGGCGGCACGCTGGCGCAGCAGGCGGCCTTCCAGGCCGGTGCCCTGGGGGCGTCGCTGCCGGCGGTGACCGTCGGCGAGCCGGTGGTGGCCGCCGTGATCGGCGTCGTCGTGCTGGGGGAGCGGCTGCGCGCCGACGGGGCGGAGGAGGCGCTGGTCGCGGTGCTCGTCGTGGTCATGACCGTCGCCACCGCGGCGCTGGCCCGGTCGGCCGCGCGGGCGGTACCGGCCGGCGCGGCGGCCTGACGCCCCACCCGGCTTCCGCCGCGTCCACTGCGCGACCTCGCGGGCTCGGTCACGCGGCGGCCCGCTCCTCCGGCGCCGACGGGGAGCGCACGCCCCCGACCGCCTTCGGCACGAGCAGCTCGCCGATCCCCGGCACGGCCAGGAACCCCTCCGCGCCGGCGTAGCGCAGCCCCACCCGCGGCAGGTCCGACCGGCGGCGGTAGGCCAGCACGCGCGGCAGCCACTCGGGGTCGAAGCGGGCGTTGAAGTCGCGCAGCGAGCGGATCTGGAAGAACGGGTTGAGCAGGCCGACCGCCCAGCGGGCCGCGCGCTGGGCCGGGGTGAACGGGACGTCGTCGGCGAACAGCCGCCCCCACATCGCGAAGTTCATCGACAGCCGGGCCACGCCGCGGGCGCCCAGCGCGCTCGCGGCCGACGCGATGAGGAACTCGGTCATCCCGTTGGGCGCGTCCGGGTCGTGGCGCATCAGGTCGAGGGTGTAGCCGAACGACGGGCCGTAGGCGGGCACCAGGCGCAGGAACCCGCCGGGCCGGCCCTCGGCGTCCAGCGCGACGCAGAGCAGGAAGCCCGGGTCGGCGCCGGCGCCGCGGACGTCCTGGGACAGCGACATGGTGAACCCGCGCTCGGGGGACTTGCCGCGCCAGCGGGCGCTGATCGCGTTGAGCTGGTCGACCAGCGCCGGCGGCGCGTCGGCCTCGGCGACGAGCCGGAACCGGTGCGTGCGCCCCACCCGCCGGACGGCGGCCCGCAGCCCCTTCTTCGCCGGGCCCTCCACGGTGAACCGGCGGCAGTCGATGACCGCTTCGTCGCCCAGGTAGAACGCGGTGAACCCGCGGGAGGCGTACAGCGGCATGCTCGCCTCCCGCACCGCGAGCAGGGCCGGCGTCCAGGCGCGCTCGTCGCAGGTCGCGAGGAACTCGTCGAGGACCCGCACCACCGACTCCCGCGCGCCGACGGGGTCGCCGGAGACCAGCGCGTAGCCGTCGAGGTAGGTGTAGGCGAGGAAGGCCTCGCCGTCGCTGGAGAAGAAGAAGCTCTTGTCGTCGCGCAGCGCGAAGTAGGCCAGGGTGTCCCAGCCGTAGGTGTGCACCAGCCGCTCGGCGTGCGCCCAGTCGTCCTCGGTGTGCGGCCGGCGGGCGGCCAGCGGCCGGAACAGCAGCACGGCGGCCACGACCAGCCCGGTGACGCCGAGGGCGAGCAGGGCCGCGGGGAAGGCGGCGGCGAAGATCGGCGAGGCGTAGGTGTAGGGGCCGTCGAGCCCGACCAGCCCGGCGAACACCGTCTGCAGCGCCCCGCCGAGGGGCAGGTCCGGTTCGACGCGGGCCCGTTCGGCCCACAGGGAGGACAGGCCGAACAGCAGCACGCCGGCCAGGTACAGCGGCACGACCCGGGCCAGCCGCAGCAGGGACGGCGGGTCGGCCGGCGCGCGGAACGCCGTCCGGTACGCGATCAGCACCCCGAGCAGGACGGCGCAGACCGTCACCGCGACCGGGTGCGGGCCCTTGACGACGTGCAGGACCGCGCCCAGTCCGAACAGCCCGACCGCCACCCGCCAGGCCAGCACCTTGCGGCGGGCCAGCTGGCCGGCCAGCAGCAGGAGCAGCATGCCGACCACCACCGACCCGACCCAGCCGGTGACCGGCACCCACAGCGGGTCGACCGCCGCGGGCAGCCCCAGCCGGTCGTGCAGCACCGGCAGCGCGGTCAGCAGCTGCAGGACGCCGGACAGCGCGGTCAGCGCGGCGACCAGCCGCACCGCGACCGGGTGCGGCGAGACCGGCGGCGGGGGTGCCGGCACCGCGTGCGCCGACGGCGCCATCCCCGGCAGCGCCACGACCGAGCCGTCCCCCGAGCCGTCCCCCGAGCCGTCGCCCGGTCCGCCGTCCGGGGAGCCCGGCCCGGCTGCGCCGCCGGCGGGGATCGGGGTGGGGGCCACCAGCGGCCGCACGGCGCCGTCCGGACCGGTGCCCGGGGCGGCGGGGGTCTCGGGCCGGAGGGTGGGGAAGAGGATGACCTCGCGGATGGAGTCGACGCTGGCCAGCAGCATCACCAGCCGGTCGATGCCGATGCCCAGCCCGCCGGTGCACGGCATCCCGTTCTCCAGCGCGCGCACGTAGTCGGTGTCGACGTCGCCGGCCTCGGGGTCGCCGTGCGCCTTCGCGCGTGCCTCGGCCTCGAACGCGGCCAGCTGCGCGACCGGGTCGTTCTGCTCGGAGTAGGCGTTGCACAGCTCGAAGCCGGCGACGATCAGCTCGAAGCGCTCCACGTAGGCCGGGTCGTCGCGGTGCACCCGCGCGAGCGGCGACACCTCCCGCGGGTAGTCCACGCAGAACACCGGCCCGACGACGGCGTGCTGCACCCGCTCGTCGTAGACCTCCTTCATCAGCCGCCCGGGGCCCCAGCTGCGCTCGTAGGGCAGGCCCAGCCGGTCGAGCACCGCGCGGGCCTCCTCGACCGGCATCCCGGGGTGCATGGTCGCGCCGGTGGCCTCGGCGATCATGTCCGCGAACCGCGTGCGCGGCCACGGCGTCGCGGCCAGGTCGATGGCGTGCCCGGCGAAGTGCACGGTGAGGTCGTCGCCGAGGGCGGCCCGCGCCGCGGCGGTGACCAGGCCCTCGGTCAGGTCCATCATGTCGCTGTAGTCGGCGAAGGCCTGGTAGGCCTCCAGCATCGTGAACTCGGGGTTGTGCCGGGTGTCGATGCCCTCGTTGCGGAAGACCCGGCCGATCTCGAACACCCGCTCCAGCCCGCCCACGATGAGCCGCTTGAGGTGCAGTTCGAGGGCGATCCTCAGGTAGAGGTCGAGGTCGAGGGCGTTGTGGTGGGTGACGAACGGTCGCGCGCTCGCGCCGCCCTGGATGGTCTGGAGCACCGGGCCCTCGACCTCGGTGAAGCCGCGGTCCTCCAGGTGCCGGCGGATCGCGCGCACCGCCGCGTGCCGGATCCGGAAGACCGCCCGGGTGCGCTCGTTGACCTCCAGGTCGGCGTACCGCTGCCGGTAGCGGGTCTCGACGTCGGGCAGGCCGCGGTGCTTGTCCGGCGGCTCCAGCAGCGCCTTGCCGAGGACGGCGAAGTCCTCCACGCACACCGACAGCTCGCCGCGCCGGGTGGTCATGACCGTGCCCTCGACCCCGATCCAGTCGCCGCGGTCGACGTCGTCGAACTCGGTGTGCCGGCCGGCGCCGAGCACCGAGCTGTCGGCGAACAGCTGGACGGCGCCGGTGCGGTCGCGCAGCGTGGCGAAGCTGAGCCAGCCCTGCCGGCGGATCAGCTCGACCCGGCCCGCGACCCGCACCCGGTCGGTCGTCCGGACGTCCGGGCCGAGGCCCGGGTGGGCCGCGCGGATGCCCGCGGCCGTGGCGTCGGTGGGATAGCGGTAGGGGTAGGCCGCCACGCCGCGCGCCTGCAGCGCCTGCAGCTTCGCCAGGCGGTGCGCGCGCTGGTCGGCGCGGCGGCCGGCGACGTCGGCCTCGCTGACCATCCCGCCATGGTCCGGACGCGCCCGGGGGAGGCGAGCCTCGCCTGCGTGCGGGCGGCCCGGCCGGCGGGGGGTGCCGGTGGGTCGCTGCGCTGGGGGTGGACGCTCATCGCTCCGCGTGCGGTGCGCCGACCACCGCCCCGCCCCGGTGCGCGTGCGGCACGTCGGCGAACAGGTCGACCAGCGCGTCCCAGCGGGTGCGCCGTCCCGGCGGGAACCGGGCCTCCGCTCGCCGCTGCCGGGACGACCCGGCCCGGTACCACCGGCGACCCCAGAAGGAGTGCGGCCGGGCCAGCCGCACCGCGGCCACCGCCGCCACGAGCGGGACGAACACCCCCACGACACCCAGCACCGCCCGCCCCTTGAGGATCGCGACGAGGGCGAAGGCGAGGTTGACCGCGACCGTGAGCGCGAGCGGCAGCTCCCCGGGCAGCTGCTGGGCGTCGAACGGGTTGGCGCCGACCAGCAGCAGCACGCCCACGACCACGGCGATGAGGACGGCGTCGATGGAGCTGCGCCCCTCCTGCGTCCAGTAGACGTCCTCCAGGTGCAGCCAGAGCGCGAACTCGTCGAGGGTGAGCGCCGCGCCGACCCCGAACAGGACGGCGAGCAGGTCCTGCCAGGCGCCGTCGGGCCGGTAGGTCAGCTCGACCAGGCCGGTGCCGAGCAGCAGGAAGATCCCGTACACCTCGTGGTGCACGTGGACGCCGCCGACGCTGGCGTCCCGGAACGGGCCGCGGCCGGTGCGGATGGCGCGCGTGACGAACCGGGTGGCCAGGAAGGTCACCAGGAACGCGCCGAGCATCCAGGCGACGACGACCCGCCGGCCGGTCAGCACCGGGATGAGCTCCAGCTCGATGCTCACAGCACCACCGCCCCCTCGCCGGGCCCCGATCGTGCCGGGAGAGCCGGGCGCGGGACCAGAGGCCGTCGTCCGAGGGACCGCCGCCCCTGGCGCCCCGGGCCCGGAGGCGGGAGGGTCCGCGCCGAACGCCCGACCGCCGCGGAGGGAGAGCCCCGTGCGACAGCCTCGACCGTCCCGTGCCACCTGCTGGGCCGTGGCCGGCGCCGCCGGTGTGCTGGTGCTCGCCGGGTGCGACGCCGGGAACGACGCCGAGACCGTCCAGGAGACCCCCGACACCTCCGGCGCCGACGGGACCGTCGGGGCGATCTCCGTGGACGACGTCTTCCTCGAGGCCGAGGACACCGTCGCGGCGGGGGACTCCGTGCCGCTGCGCGGGGTGCTCACCAACGACGCCGAGGAGGCCGACCGGCTGGTCGGGGTGGCGACCCCGGCCGCGGAGTCGGTCGCACTGCTCGACGAGTCCGGTCAGGCCAGCGCCGGGGGGATCGAGCTGCCGGCCGGCGGCCAGGTGGAGGCGGTCAGCGGCGCGGTGCGGATGCAGCTCGAGGGCGTGACCGGGCCGATCGCGCCGACCGACACCGTGCGGGTCACCTTCACCTTCGAGACCGCCGGGGAGGTCGGGCTCGACGTGCCGGTGGCCGCCGGCCCCGACCCCGACTAGGGAGTGGCCGGTCGCCAGCCCAGCGCGGGGCCCAGGCGGGTGGCGATGTCGGTGAGGATCTGCTCGTAGTCCTCGTCGGCGAAGCTGAACGGCAGCGCGAATACCACCTCGGTGACCTCCCGGAAGCCGGCGTGCGCGTACAGCTGCTCGGCGATCTGCTCGGCGGTGCCCAGCAGGTCGCGGGCGAACAGCAGCCGGGCCGGTCCCTGCGGGGTCGCCGTCCGCGGGGTACGGGCCGCGACGTAGGCGGCGTACCGCTCCCGCTGGGCGGCGGTGGCGCCGTCGGTGGGGATGACCACCAGGCCCTGCGACACCCGCCCGGCGGGGTGCGCCGCCCGGAAGGCGCGGATCTGCGCGGCCTGGATCGCGACGAAGTCGACCGACCCGTCCTCGGCCTTGACCACGCTGGAGGTCAGGAGGTTCATGCCCTGCTCGCCGGCCCAACGCGCCGAGCCCAGGCTGCCGCCGCCGTACCACATGCGCGACCGCAGCCCGGGCGAGTGCGGCTGCACCCGGTCGGAGAACTCCTCGACCACGCCCTCGCGGCCGGCGAAGGTGCTCGCCCGCTCGCCCCCGACCAGCCGCAGCAGCCGGGACACCCGCTCGTAGGAGAAGTCCTCGGCGTCGGCGGTGTCGGGGTAGAGCGCGTCGCGGACGTCGTCCCAGTGCATCGGCGGGCCGACGCTCACGCCCGGGTTGAGCCGGCCCCCGGAGAGGACGTCGACGGTGGCGAGGTCCTCGGCCAGTCGCAGCGGGTTCTCCCACGCCAGGGGGATGACCGCGGTGCCCAGCTCGATCCGCCGGGTGCGCTGGGTGGCCGCGGCCAGGACGGCGACCGGCGAGGAGATGCCGTACTGCAGGTGCCGGTTGCGCACCCAGGCGCTGTCGAAGCCGAGCCGCTCGCCGAGCTCGATGACCCGCAGCGTCGTCTCGTGCCCGGGGCCGGGGTCGGCGCCGTCGAACGTGCCGATGGTGAGGAAGCCCAGCTTCGCCAGCGGTTCCGAGGGGTGCGGCATGCCGCCGATCATGGCCGACCCGCCGCACCGCCCGTGCCGGGGAGTCAGGCCGGGGCGGGGGAGCGGTCCCGGAAGTCGCGGGCGATCTCGTCGAAGGTCGCCCAGTGGACGCCGTCGTGCCGGTTGACCTGCTCGATGACCCGCTCCAGGGCCAGCAGCACCTGGGGGCGGCCGGACACGTCGGGGTGGACGGTCATCGTGAACACCGCGTAGTCGTACTCGCGGTGCACCCACTCGAACTGGTCCAGCCACATCTGCTCGATGTCGCGCGGGTTGACGAAGCCGTGGCTGTTCGGGCTGGACTTGACGAACATCATCGGCGGCAGGTCGTCGAGGTACCAGTTCGCCGGGATCTCCACCAGCTCGGTCTCCTGCCCGCGGACCAGGGGCTGCATCCAGGTGTCGGCGGGCGCCGAGTAGTCGATCGTCGTCCAGCGGTCGCCGACCCGGACGCGGTACGGCTCGAAGTCGCGGTGCATGAGCGAGTGGTCGTAGGCGATGCCGCGCTCCAGCAGCAGCTCGTTGGTGACCGGGCTGAACTCCCACCACGGGGCCACGTAGCCGGTGGGCCGCCGTCCGGCCCGCTGCTCGATCAGCTCGATGCAGCGGTCGAGGACCGCCGCCTCCTGCTCCCGCGTCATCGCGATCGGGTTCTCGTGGCTGTAGCCGTGGACGCCGATCTCGTGCCCGGCCGCCACGCAGGCGTCGAACTGCTCCGGGAAGGTCTCGATCGAGTGTCCGGGCCAGAAGAAGGTCTGGGTCAGGCCGTTGCGGGCGAACAGGTCCAGCAGACGGGGCACCCCGACCTCGCCGGCGAACACGCCGCGGGAGACGTCACAGGGGGAGTCCGCGCCCCCGTACGACCCCAGCCAGCCGCCGACGGCGTCGACGTCCACGCCGAAGGCCACGAAGATCTCCTTGCCGCTCATCCCTGGGCTCCTTCCGGGGTGGACCGCGCACGGCGGGGAGGAGCCGTGCGCGGGGCACAGCGACCCCAGCGCACCACGGCCGGGCCGCACCCGCACCTCGCCCGCACCTCGCCACACGCGGCTCGCGCGGCTGGCAGAAGTCGATGAACCCCGTGTCGACACCACGGCACCCCGGCCGGCCGCCGGGTCCCGACACGCCGACGGCGCGGCACGCCGGTCGTAGCGCCCTGTGACGGAACCCGCACGCGCCGCTGACCAGGCACGCTCCCCGAGACCGCTCTCCCGGCCTTGACGACCCCCGGTCACGTTCACATAACGTCCCCACCCGAACACCCCCTGTGTGCACGCCGCCGGCCGCCGGCCGGCACCCACGCGCGTGCCCCGGGACGCCCGGCGGGGGAGTGTCCGCGGCACGCGCCTGCCGCCCGGGTCGGACGGTGACCCGGGGCGCCCGCGGTTGACGCACGGGAGAACACCTCATGCACCACCCCTGCGACCGCTGCCCGACGCGACGGGCGGGCCGCCCGTGACGGCGGTCCTGGAACGGGTCACCGCCGAGCACGCCGCGGTCGTCCCCGCCGTCCCGCGGTCCCGGCGCGCGCCGTCGGCCGAGGGCCGGGCCGTGTTCTGGCTGGCCGTGCACGTGCTGATCGCGGTGGCACCCCTCGCGCTGTCGTTCACCGAGGTCCGGGCGGGCCGCGGCTTCGCGGTCAACCTCTCGGTGGCCCTGGGCTTCATCGCCCTGTCGGTCCTCGGCCTGCAGTTCGCCCTCGCCGCCCGCTTCTCGCGGCCGACGGCGCCGATGGGGATCGACTGGGTCCTGCGCTACCACCGGCAGATCTCGTTCCTCGCCGTCGCCACGGCCTTCGGGCACCCGCTGCTGCTGTTCCTCGCCGAGGAGCGCTACCGGGTCCTGCTCGACGTGATCCACGCGCCCATGCGGGCCAAGTGCGCGTGGATCTCGGTGGCCGCCCTGTCCCTGCTCATGGCGACCTCGATCTGGCGGCGCGCGCTGCGGCTGAGCTACCCCGTCTGGCACGTGCTGCACTCGGTCCTCGGCGTGACGATCGTGCTGGCCGGCCTCGGCCACGCCTTCCTCGTGGACTACTACCTCAGCGAGCTGTGGGTCCGGGTGGCCTGGGGCGTGTACGCCGCGGCGTTCCTGTGGCTCGCGGTGTGGGTGCGGCTGGTCAAGCCGCTGCGGCTGTGGCGGCGCCCCTGGCGGGTGGTCGAGCTGTGGCCCGAGCCGGGCGGCAGCGTCACCGTGGGCCTGGAGCCCGCGCGCCGGCACAGCGGGCGCCCGTTCAGCTTCCAGGCGGGGCAGTTCGCCTGGATCATGCCCGGCCGGATGCCCTTCCGGCCGACCTACCACCCGTTCTCGATCTCCTCGAGCGCGCTGCGTCCCCGGGTGGAGTTCACGATCAAGCAGGTCGGCGAGTTCACCCAGTCGATCCGCAAGCTCAAGGTCGGGGACACCGTCTACGTCGACGGCCCGCACGGCGGCTTCACCCTCGAGCGCCACCCGGGCATGGGCTACGTCTTCCTGGCCGCGGGGGTGGGCGTGACCCCGTTCCTCAGCATGCTGTCCACGCTCGCCGACCAGGGCGACCAGCGGCCGATCTGGCTGTTCCTCGGCAACCGGACCCAGGACCAGATCACCGGCATCCGGCAGCTGCAGAAGCTCCAGGGCCGGCTCAACCTCACGGTGGTGCACGTCATCAGCCGCCCCACCGACACCTGGCCGGGCGAGCGCGGCCGCATCGACGCCAAGGTGCTGGCCCGTCACCTGCCGCCGCACTTCCGCAACCTGCAGTACTTCATCTGCGCACGCGAGGAGATGGTGCAAGCCGTCCGCTCCTCGCTCGGCGAGCTCTCCGTGCCCGCCGACCGCGTCCACAGCGAACACTTCGGGATGGTCTGACATGCGCTCTCTGGGAACCACCGCCGCCGCCTGGATCACCAGCTGGGTGATGCTCCTGCTCTGCGTCGTCTGGGCGGTCTTCCAGGTCTGAGCGGCCGGCGCGGGCCGGGCGCCCGGCGAGGTCCGGGCGGCCGGCGCGCGCATCTGCGGAGCGGGGAGCAGGCTGGGGCGGACGCGCCGCACCCGACCCTCGAGGAGTCCCCATGCCGCGTCGGCCGACCACGCTGCTGGCCCTGCCGTGCCTCGCCGCCGGCGTCCTCGTCGGGAGCGGGCCGGCCGCCGCCGCCCCGGTCCCGGAGCGCGCCCCGCTGGCCATCGGGACCGGCGGCGCGGTGGCCACGGTCGACCCCGACGCGACCCGGGTCGGGCTCGACGTGCTGGCCGCCGGGGGCAACGCCGCGGACGCCGCGGTGGCTGCGGCCGCCGCGCTCGGGGTCACCGAGCCCTACTCGGCCGGCGTCGGCGGAGGCGGGTTCTTCCTCTACTACGACGCCGCCAGCGGGACGGTCTCCTCGATCGACGGACGGGAGACCGCGCCCGCGGCCATGGGCCCCGACGCCTTCCTCGACGACGCCGGACAGCCCCTGCCGCTGCAGGACGCGGTGCAGAGCGGGCTGTCGGTCGGCACGCCCGGGACGCCGCTGACCTGGGAGCGGGCGCTGACGGAGTTCGGCACGCTCTCCCTCGCCGAGGCGCTGGAGGGGCCGATCGCCCTGGCCGACGACGGCTTCGTCGTCGACGAGACCTTCCGGCAGCAGACGGCGGACAACGAGGAGAAGTTCCGCCGGTTCGCCGCCAGCGCCGAGCTGTTCCTGCCGGACGGCGCGCTGCCGGAGGTCGGGTCGGTGTTCCGCAACCCGGACCTCGCCGCCACCTACGAGCTCCTCGCCGAGGACGGTGCGGCGGCCTTCGCCGACGGCGAGCTGGCCGCCGACGTGGTGCGGACCGCGCAGGACCCGCCCGAGGCGCCCGGCGCCGCGCCGGTCCGCGGCGGTCTGCTCGAGGCGGCCGACCTCGCCGGCTACGTCGCCCCGGTGCGCGCGCCGACGCGCCTGGAGTACCGCGGGCTGGAGGTCGTCGGGATGGCGCCGCCGTCCAGCGGCGGGACGACGGTCGGCGAGGCGCTCAACGTGCTCGAGACCCTCCCGCTGGCGTCGCTGCCCGAGGAGACCGCGCTGCACGCCTACCTGGAGGCGGCCGCCCTGGCCTTCGCCGACCGCAACGCCTCCATCGGGGACCCCGCCGTCGTGGCGGTGCCCACCGACGAGCTGCTCTCCGACGGCTTCGCCGCCGAGCGGGCCTGCGCCCTCGACCTCGGGCGGGCCCAGCCCAAGCCGGTCGCCCCGGGCAGCCCGGACGGCGAGTACGGCCCCTGCCCCGCACCCGCGGGCGAGCCCGTGGCCGCGGGCGCCGAGGGACCCTCCACCACCCACCTCACCGTCGCCGACGCGGCGGGCAACGTGGCCAGCTACACGCTGACCATCGAGCAGACCGGCGGCAGCGGCATCACCGTCCCCGGCCGGGGGTTCCTGCTCAACAACGAGCTCACCGACTTCACCTTCGCGCCGGCCGACCCGGCGCAGCCGGAGCCCAACCTGCCCGGCCCGGGCAAGCGGCCGCGCAGCAGCATGGCGCCGACGATCGTGCTGCGGGACGGCGAGCCGCTGATGGCCCTCGGCTCGCCCGGCGGCGCCACGATCATCACCACCGTCCTGCAGACCCTGGTCAACCGCGTCGACCTCGGCATGGACCTGGCCGAGGCGATCGCCGCGCCGCGGGCCAGCTCGCGCAACGGCGCGGCGGTGGAGGCCGAGCCGGCGTTCCTCGCCGCCTCCCGGGCGCCGCTCGAGGCGCTGGGGCACACCTTCACCGAGGTGCCCGAGATCGGGGCGGCCACCGGCGTGGAGTTCCTCCCGGGCGGGCTGCTCCTCGCCGCCGCCGAGCCCTCTCGCCGGGGCGGTGGCGCCGCGGGGGTCGTCGACGACGTCCTCGTCGAGGGGTGACCCCGCTCCCTGCCGGGCGGTGAGCCGGCCGCCGACCCGGTCAGGGGACGACGACCACCGGCCAGCGGCCGGTGCGGACCAGCCGGCTGCCCACGGAGCCGGCCAGGCGGTGCGCCGCGCGGGCCGAGGCCCCGACCACCACGACATCGGCCCGCAGGTCGGTGGCGACCCGGGTCAGCTCGGCGGCGGGGTCGCCGCGGACGGCCAGGAACTCGGCGCGGACCCCGGCGTGCGCGGCGCTCTCCTCGACCTGGCCGCGCAGGTGCTCGCTGCGGTCGGTCAGGGCCTCCTCGAGCGGCCAGGGCTGGTCGGGCACCAGCACCGCGAGCACCGGCGGCGCCATGACGTGCACGACGACCAGGCGGGCGCCCTCCCGGCGGGCCAGCCCGGCGGCGTAGGCACCGGCCCGCTGCGACGTCGGGGAGCCGTCGTAGCCGACGACAACCACCTGCGCGCCGTCGGTGCCCAGCTCGAACGCCGAGTCGCGGGGGGCGGTCTCCTCAGCCACGGTCGTGGCCCCTCCGGTGGTGGCCGGCGGAGGTCGGGGCGGGGTCGTCCGCCGTCGGACCGTCCGGCGTCGCGGTGCCCGGCTCGGCGGGGGTGGCGCTCGGCGTGGGCCGGGTCGACGGGGGAGTCGGCGCCGGCGTCGTCGGGCCGGCCTCGTCCGGCGACGTCTCCTCCGGTGTCTCCTCCATCGGCGTCGCCTCCTCGGCGGTCGTCCCGGTCGGGGCGGGGTTCCGGGTGGCCGTGCCCGCCGGGGTCTCCTCGCCGGTGGCTGCCGGCCCGGGCGTCGCGGGGCCGGGGGCGGTCGCCGTCCCGGGCGTCGCGGACCCGGTGCTCCGGCCCGCCGGGGGAGCGGGGGAGCCGGCCGCCGCCGGCGCCACCCGCGGGGCCGGCTCGGCGGCCGGGGCGGGCGGGACCGGGAGGCCGGCGTCGGTCGCTGCCGTGGCCGGGGCATGGGTCGCTGGCGGGGACGTCGGCGCCGTCGTGCCCGGCGCGGCAGCACCCGTCGTCCCGGCCGGCTGCGCGGACGGCCCGGCGTCCCCGCTCCCGGCGAGCGCCACCCCGGTGGCGACCACGGCCGCCGCGGCGGCGACCGCGACGGCGGCCGCCAGTCGGCGCGGCGCGCGGCGCGGGGTCCCCGGTGCGGGTGACCCGACGGGAGGCGCGGCCGGGGTCGCCGGCTCTGCGGCGAGGATCAGCAGCGCCGCCTGCGCCGCCGGGCGCAGCGACCGGCGCCCGGCACGCAGGTCGGCGAGCACCAGCTGGGTGAGGTCCCGCCGCAGCGAGGGGTCGACGTCCGGCATCGGTGCCTCCTCTCGGACGGGTCAGCCGCGGGCGGTGCCGAGGGTCACGTCCTGCGCGACCTCGGTCCCGGCGGGCACTCGCAGGGCCGTGGCCACCGGCGCGAACCCGGTGGCGGTGAGGGTGTAGGAGCCGGGCCGCAGGTCCTCGAACGCGTACCGGCCGGTGAGCCCGGTGTGCGTGGTGGCGAGCACGGTGCCGTCGGAGTCGAGGAGCGTCACCGTCGCCTCGGGCAGCGGCCGCTGGTCGCTGGCGGCGCGGACCACCCCGGTGAGCCGGGCGCCACCCACCAGCACGAGGGCGCGCACCGCGGTCTCGCCGTCGGCGAGCTCGACCGGGACGGCGACCGGCTGGTGCCCGGGAGCCCGGCCGGTGAGCGTGTAGCTGCCGGGGAGCAGCTCGCCGAACGCGAAGGACCCGTCGGGGTCGGCGGCCGTGCTCGCCACCACCTCGCCGGCGGCGTCGGTGAGGGTGACCAGCGCGTCGGGCAGCGCGGCGCCGCGGCCGTCGCAGACCGTGCCGCGCAGCGACCCGCTCCCGGCCAGGACGACGTCCCGGCGCACCGGGGACTCCGCGACGGCGACCATCTCGGCGTCCGGCGCCAGGTGGGGGGCGGACGCGATGAGCAGGAAGGTGCCGCTGGCGGCCGGCCGGAGCCGGTACCCGCCGTCCGCACCGGAGACGGCCCTGTCGACCTGCCGCCCGGTGGTGTCGGTGAGGGTGATCGAGGCGCCGGTCAGCGGCCGGCCGTCGCCGCGCAGGACGCGGCCCAGGACCAGCCGGCCCTCCGCGACGTGCCCGTTGCCGACGGCGGTCCCGGCGGCCGGGACGGGCACGGGCCGCGTGTCGGCCGGCACCTCGGCGCCGGGGGCGTTGGACCGCCGCAGCGGCACCTCCCGGATGAACAGGACGGCGAGCACCGCGACGGCGGAGATGACCGCCGCGATGACGAACACGTCGCCGATGACGTCGCCGTACACGCCCCGGACGAGGTCCTGCACCGGGGCCGGCAGGCCGGCCAGGTCGAGCGACTCGGAGCCGCCGCCCTGGGGCGCGGGCAGGCCCATGGCCACCAGCCCCTCGGCCACGCGGTCGCTCACCCGGTTGGCCGCGATCGAGCCGAGCACGGAGACGCCGGCCGCACCGCCCATGGAGCGGAAGAAGGTGACCACGGAGGTGGCCGCACCGATGCTGCGCAGGTCGACGGTGTTCTGCACCGCCAGCACGAGGTTCTGCATCGACATGCCGACGCCCAGGCCGAGCAGCGCCATGTAGCCGGCCATGACGGCGTAGTCGGTGGTGTGGTCGATCGTGCCGAGCAGGCCCATGCCGCCGACGAGCAGCAGCGTGCCGGCCACCAGGTAGCGCTTCCACTTGCCGAACCGGGTGATCAGCTGACCCGAGACGGTCGAGGCGACCAGCAGCGCGCCGATCATCGGGATGGTCGCCAGGCCCGCCTTCGTGGGGGACCAGCCGCGGGCGATCTGGAAGTACTGGCCGAAGAAGACCGAGGCGCCGAACATGCCGACGCCGACCGCGATCGAGGCGAGGATCGCCAGCGCCGTCGTGCGGTCGCGCAGGATCGGCAGCGGGATGATGGGCTCGTCCACCCGGCTCTCGACGAGGACGACGAGCAGCAGGGCGACGACGCCGCCGCCGGCCATGGCCGCGGTCTGCCAGGACAGCCAGTCGAACTCGTTGCCGGCGAAGGTGACCCAGATCAGCAGGTCGCTGACGGCGGCGGTGATCAGCGTGGCGCCGAGCCAGTCGATGCTCACCGGCCGCCGCAGGGTCGGCAGGTGCAGGGTCTTCTGCAGCAGGACCAGCGCGACGAGGGCGAACGGGACGCAGACGTAGAAGGTCCAGCGCCAGCCCAGCCAGGAGGTGTCGACGATGACGCCGCCCAGCAGCGGGCCGCCGACCGTCGCCACGGCCATGACCGCGCCCAGGTAGCCGGAGTACTTGCCGCGCTCGCGCGGCGGGATCATCGCGCCGATCACGACCTGGGCCAGCGACTGCAAACCGCCCATGCCGATGCCCTGCAGCACCCGGAAGCCGATGAGCATCCCCATCGACTGGGCCAGCCCGCACAGCGCCGAGCCGACGACGAACACCACGATCGCCAGCTGGACCAGCAGCTTCTTGCTGGTCAGGTCGGCGAGCTTGCCCCAGATCGGTGTGGCGGCCGTGGCCGCGAGCAGGGCGGCGGTGACCACCCAGGTGTACTGCGACTGGGTGCCCTCCAGACGGGCGGTGATCGTGGGCAGCGCGTTGGACACGATCGTGGTGCTGAGCAGGCCGACGAACAGCGCCAGCAGCAGTCCGCTGAGCGCCTCGAGGGTCTGCCGTTTGCTCATGGGGACGTCGTCGGCCTTGGGGACGTCGACCGCCGTCCGCTCGGCCCGATGGGTCGTGCTCATGCTGGGTCCTCCGCAGGTTCCGGCCGGCGGCCGGTGCGCGTTCGGGAAGGGGCGGGCGGGGGCCGTGCTCGCCAACGCCGCCAGTTGTAGAACGCAACCATATGCGACTTCTTCCGTCGTGCGCGGAGACCACGCTCACGCCCCATCGATCGCGTCCGGGGCGTGGCCGGCCATGGGCGGAACCGACCGGACGCGCGCCGGGGGGGTGTCCGGGGCCTACGACGGGTGCGGCGACACGTCACCGAGCCCCTCGGCGTGCGGGACCGGGCCGGGCGGCGGGCGTGACCGAGCCCCGCGGCGTGCGTGGTCGCCGTGGGGCATGCCGGGGTCGGGTCAGAAGGGTGGGGGGTCGTCGGCGGGGTCGGGCGCGGGTGGCTGTGGTGGGGGTTGGGCGAGGACGCGGGGTCCGGTGAGGGGTAGTGCGGGCCGGTCGGTGCCTGGCGGTCGGCTGACCCTGGTCACGGCGCTGGGGGTGGTGACGGTGAGGACGCCGTCGGGGGTCAGGGCGTAGGCCCAGCCGCGGGCGAAGGTCTCGAGCCGGTGGTGGCGCCGACACAGGCAGCACAGGTTCTCGCACGACGTCTGCCCGCCGCAGGAGTGCGGGGTGACGTGGTCCAGGTCGGCCCGGCCGGCCGTGGTGGCGCAGCCGGGGTGGCGGCAGGTGCGGTCGCGGGCCTGCAGCCAGCGGCGCTGGGCCGCGGTGGGCGCGTAGCCGTCGGTCGCCGGGGGCCGGCCCAGCAGCGCACAGCCGCAGTCGCCGGCTCCTGTGCCGTCGGTGGGGTGGGTGGGGCAGCCGCGGCGGGCCAGCCGCTGCAGCTCGGCGCGGGTGGTGGTGGCCAGCAGCCCACCGGCGGCGATGGTGAGCGCCACGGTCAGCGTGCCGCCGGCCGGGGCCTGCAGTCCGCCGGGACACACCGCGTCCAGCTGGGCCAGCAGCTCCCGCAGGTGGGCGGCGGTGATCGGCTGCCCGTCGACCTCGCCGGTCGGCGCCGGCACCGCGACCACGCCGGCGCACCGGCGTTGCCGTCGTCGTCGGTCTGCGGGCGCGCCCACGCCGCCGGCGCCGGGCCGCTGTGCGCGAGGAAGCGGGCGGGGGTGAGCGCGTCGAGGGGGGCGGTGACGGTCAGCTGCGCGGTGATCGGCTCCCGATCGTCCCAGGGGCGCAGCACCAGGTCGGCCAGCGCACCGGTCCGCAGCATGCCCAGCGGCCGGTCCTCACCGGCGGACTTGGCCGCCCGGGCCAGGCCGTCGACCGCGGCCCGGCAGGCGGTGGCCAGCTCGTGCGGCATCGTGGCCACCAGCTCGGACATGCCGTCCCCGACCGGGCGCACCACCACGTTCGCCCCCCGCTCGGCATCCTTCCGGCGCCGGTCGGCCGCGGCCGCGTCCCGCGCGGTCAGCTCGGCCTGCACGAGAGCCTTCAGCCGGTCGAGGCGCGTCGCGCTGGATGCACGCGGAGCACCGGTGCCTGCAGCGCTCGTTCGCGGAGAAGTCGAGCACCGGCTCGGGTGACCGCGTCGTCCCCGAGCTCGAAGGCTCGTCCGGTCTCGTGGCCGCGGCGTGACCGGCCACCGCAGGGGCGGCCGCGCGGCTCACCGGCGGCTGGGGCGTGACCAGTCGCCGGGTCGGCACGTCGACGAATCGACGAGCCGACCCGGTGAAGGGGCGGCGCCCCCGACGGCCGGGGCTCAGTTCGGCGCGTACTGGTGGTGGCCGACCTTGCGTAGGCGTTCCGCTCGACGCCCACCTTCAGGGCCGGGTTGAACCTCGTCGGCCCCCAGTGCTGCGGCCCAGGTCCTCACCGATCGTCTGCTTGTCGGTCTCGCCGCGCTCGGCCAGCAGGTTTGGATGAGTGAGATCTCCCGACGGAGCCACCACTCGTTCTCCTCCTGGTCGACCTCGGACGTGCCGAGGAAGGGCGAGTACGCCGCGCGTCGACTCGTCATCGACCTCCGGTCTGGCTGCGGGTGGTCTGGGCGGGCGTCTCGGCTGGCGCTCGCCGTCCGTGGCCGGCGGTTCTGGGGATCTCCACCGTCCGCCGGAGCGCTGCCGCGTCCCTGCACGCGATCCCGGGCGGCGGCAGGATGGGGACGTGGACGCGGAGTCGGGCCTGGAGCCGGACCGGGAACCCAACCTGGACGAGTTCGTGCTCGCCCGGATCGCCGAGGACAAGCGGATCGCGGCGGAAGCCGCCGCGGCGAGCGGGCAGGAGGACTGGGACGTCGACGACGCCGCCGGGTTCCCGCAGGGCGGAGCCGAGCACGCCGCCCGGTTCGACCCGGCGCGGGTCCTCGCCGAGTGCGCCGCCCGGCGCCGGCTCGTCCTCGCCTGCCGGGACGCCCGGCCCGACCTGCACTTCCTCGGTGCCCGGCCGCGGGGGATGGCGGACTTCCCGCTCACCCCGACCGACCAGCACCAGCTCGCCGCGCTCACCCTCGCCCTGCTGGCCATGCCCTACGCGCAGCACCACGACTACCGGCCGGAGTGGCGTCCCTGAGCGGCACCTACGGCCGTCCGCAGTTCCGGCTCCGGGACGTTCAGCCCTGACGGATGCGGACCCGCGGGGGTTGGGTGACACTCGGGAGTACCTGCCGGTGGTCGTTCCAGGACCGACCGTCGGCCGAGGAGGTGCCATGACCGGGAGCCCCAGCCCGCCGAGAGCCTCCGGCCCGCCGCGTCCGGGCCGCTGAGCCGATGCGGCCGGGGCAGGTCCGCCGGAACGGTTCCACGGGGACAGCGGGATGAGCGCCGGCAGAGCGCGCAGGTTCCGCTGGGGGAGTGCTGCGGCCATCGTGGCTGCTGCGCTGGTCGTGACCCCGGCCGCCCACCCGCAGCCCTCCGCCGCGCCGTCCGTGCCGGACCCGGTCGGATCGCCCCTGGTCGCACGGATCCAGCTGCTGGGCGCGCCGTCGGCCACCGCACCGTCCGCGGTCCCGCCCCGGCCGGCTCCCGCGTCCCCACCCGCCCCCGCCCCGCAGCCGCCCCCGGAACCGTCGCCGGCCCCGTCGGTCCCGACCGCGGCACCCGAGCAGCGGCCCGCGGCGACCGGCCCGGCGTCCCGACTGGCGGCCGGCGGGATCCCGGCCACGGCCCTGGACGCGTACACCGCCGCGGCCGCCGCGAGCCCGGCGGCGTGCCACCTCCACTGGTCGCTGCTCGCCGCCATCGGCCGGGTCGAGTCCAACCACGGCCGCTTCGGCGGCGCCGTGCTGCACACCGACGGGCGCTCGACGCCGCCGATCCTCGGCCTGCGGTTGGCCGGTGGCCCCGGCATCGCGGTCGTCCTGGACACCGACGCGGGGCGGCTGGACGGCGATGCCCGCTTCGACCGCGCCGTCGGGCCGATGCAGTTCATCCCGTCCACCTGGGCGCGCTACGGCAGCGACGGGGACGGCGACGGCCGACGCGACCCGTTCGACGTCCACGACGCCGCGGCCGCGGCGGCCCGGTACCTCTGCGCCGCGGGCGGCAACCTCTCCGGGCCCGCGGGCCAGGCCCGGGCGGTGTTCGCGTACAACCACTCGAACACCTACGTGGCCACGGTCCTGGCGCTGGCCGCCACCTACGCCGGGACGCCGGTGCCGAGCCTGCCCGTCCCGGTCCCGGAGCCCGCGCCGCCGATCGAGCCTGCGCACCCCGGCCCGCCGCCCGCTGTCGATCCGGCCCCCGCACCCGAGGCCCCAGCACCGCCCCCGGACGAGGCGCCGCCGCCCGAGGAGGCCCCGCCGCCGGCCGAGCCGCCCGACGTGACCGTGCTCGCGGCGCCTCCGGAGGACCCGTCGGAGGACGTCGACCCGGCTCCCGACGCGCCCCCGTCGGACGCGGTGCCGGCCCCGGACGCCGCGCCGCCGGAGGCACCGGCCCCGGACGCGGAGCCACCGGCAGAGCCGTCCACGCCGGAGTCCGGGTCGCCCGCGGACGGCGAGCCCCCGTCCTCGGCGCCGGAGACGCCGGCGGGGGAGGCGTCGGCGGACGAGCCGTCCACGCCGGCACCCGAGACGCCGGCGGACGAGGTGGACACGCCGGCCCCCGACAGCGAGCCGTCGCAGGAGACGCCGCCGGCCGAGCCCTCGGCGGACGACCCATCAGCCCCGGCTCCTGAGACACCGGCTCCTGACGACCCGTCCACGCCTGCGCCGGAGTCACCGACGCCCGACTCACCGGCGCCCGAGTCGCCGGCGGACGAGTCGCCGGCGGACGAGGCGGACACGCCGGCTCCTGACAGTGGGCCGTCGCAGGAGACGCCGCCGGCCGAGCCGCCGACGTCGGTGCCCGAGGAGCCGGCCCCGGACGAGCAGTCCGTGCCCGAGGAGGAGCCGGCCCCGGACGAGCAGTCCGTGCCCGAGGAGGCGCCCGCCCCGGACGAGCAGCCGACGCCGGATCCGCCGGCCGCTCCCGAGCCGGCCCCGGCCCCGGCCCCGGAGCCCACGCCCACGCCCACGCCCACGCCGACCCCCGACACTCCTGCACCGACCCCCGAGACGCCGGGGATCCCCGCCACCGACTGCGCCGCTCCCGTGCCGGTCGACGTCGTCGACGCCTCGGGCACCGGGGTCGCGGACGAGGTCGCCGCCGCGCTGGCCGCTGCGGGCCAGGTCGCCGGCTCCGTCGTCGAGGGCCCGGCCCTGCCGACCTCGGTCGTCCGGTACGCCGACGGTCAGGGCGACCGGGCACAGCAGGTGGCCGACGCGCTCGGCGTGCCCGCCGAGCCGGCCGCGGTCGACGGCATCACCGTCGTCCTCGGCGCCGACGACGCGGCGACCGTGCTCGCCGCCCTCCCGCAGGTGCCGCCTCCACCTCCTCCGAGCGGGTGCGAGGCGGTGGGCTGAGAGCTCTCAGCCGCCGTTGACGAAGGGGTCGACCGGTCCGAGCACACCGACCGCGGCCTGGATCGCCGCGGCGGCGTCCAGCGCGCGGTCGTCCCGGAACGGCGCGGCCATGCACTGGACACCGACCGGCATCCCGTCGGCCAGGCCGCCGGGGGTCGCCGCCGCGGGCAGGCCGAGGAGGTTGGCCGGCATCACCGGCCGCAGCAGCTCCAGGGCGGCGGGCACGTCGTCGGCGTCCCGACCGTGCGCGAACGCCGGCTGCGACCAGATCGGCGTGAGCACCACCGGGTAGCGCTCGAAGAACTCCAGCCACGCTCGGGCCACCTGCCGGCGGCGCACGAACGACGCGACGTAGCCGTCCACGTCCAGGGGCGGTGTGGTGGCCAGGGCGTCGTCGAGGAACTGCCGGGCGACCGGCCCCATCACCTGCGACAGCACCGGGTGCAGCGTGCGCAGGTCGGTGAACAGCCAGGCGTGCCACAGCTCGACGGCGGCCTCGTAGTCCGGCGGCGTCACCTCCTCGACCTCGTAGCCGGCGGCCGCCAGGTGCGCCGCGGCCTGACGCACCACGTCGGCCACGCCGGGGTCGGTGCTGCCGCCCGGCGGCTCGGGCACCACCGCCACCCGCACCGGGCCACCGGAGTCGGGGAAGGTCAGCGGCGCGGGCACCGACGCTGGGTCACGGCGGTCCGGGCCGCTCATGACCTGCAGGCCCAGCCGGACGTCCGCGACGTCGCGCGCCATCGGCCCGTTGACCGCCATCAGCTGGAACGACAGCGGCCCGTCCTCGGGCGGCAGCACGGTGGCGTGCGGGACCCGGCCGCTGGTCGGCTTGAGCGAGGAGATGCCGCAGCAGTGCGCGGGGTTGCGCAGCGACCCGCCGATGTCGTTGCCGGCGCCGAGCGGTGACATGCCGGAGGCCAGCGCCGAGGCCTCACCGCCCGACGAGCCGCCCGCGGTCCGGTCGGGGTGCCACGGGTTGCGGGTCAGCCCGCGCAGGCTGCAGTCGGTCGAGATGCGCAGCCCCATGTCGGGCAGGTTGGTGCGGCCCAGGACGATCGCCCCGGCGCCGCGCAGCCGCTCGACGAGCGGGGCGTCCGCCGGCGGGACCGCCTCGCCGAGGGCGACCACGCCGTTGGTGGTCGGCGTCCCCGCGACGTCGATGTTCTCCTTGACCGTCACCGGGACCCCGTGCAGCGGCCCCACCTCGGCGCCACTGCCGAGCCGCTCGTCGGCGAGCTTGGCCGCCGCCAGCGCCTCGTCGGCGAGCACCACGACCACGGCGTTGAGCGCCGGGTTGACCGCGTCGATGCGCGCCAGGTGCGCCTCGACGACCTCGACCGACGACACCTCGCCGGCGCGGATCAACCCCGCGAGCTCGCCCGCGCCCTTCGTCCACAGCGGATCGGCCATCGCACCTCCTCGGGAGTGCGCGGACCGTACTGCTCACCCGCCGCCCGGGGGGAGGTCTATCCCCGCCCGGCGTAGGGCATCGCGGTGGCCAGCACGGTCAGGTTCGCGACGTTGGCGTCCAACGGCAGGCCGGCCATGTAGACGACGGCCCGCGCCACGTCCTCGACCGCCATCCGCGGCTCGGGCCGGACGCTGCCGTCGGCCTGGCGGACGCCGGCCGCCATCCGCTCGGTCATCTCGGTCGCCGCGTTGCCCACGTCGATCTGGCCGCAGGCGATGCGGTACGGCCGCCCGTCCAGGGACGTCGACTTCGTCAGCCCGGTGACCGCGTGCTTCGTGGCCGTGTACGCCGCCGACATCGGCCGCGGCACCTGCGCCGAGATCGAGCCGTTGTTGACGATCCGGCCCCCCTGCGGCTGCTGGGCGCGCATCACGCGGAACGCCTCGCGGGTGCACAGGAACGTGCCGGTGAGGTTCACCGCCACGACCGCCTGCCACACGTCCAAGGGGACGGCGTCGACCTCGGCCTCCGGAGCCGACCGGCCGGCGTTGTTGATGAGCAGGTCCACCCGCCCGTGGTCGGCGACCGTCGCGTCGAACAGCGCCCGCACCGACCCCTCCTCGGTGACGTCGGTGGGCACCGGGTGCAGCCGCCCCGCCGGACCGCGGGCGGCCACCGCCGCCAGCGGCTCGGGCCGCCGCCCGGCCAGCACCACCCGCCAGCCCGCGTCGGCCAGGGCCAGGGCCGTGGCCGCCCCGATGCCGCTGCCCGCACCCGTCACGACCGCGATCCCGTCCTGCACCGGTCCTCCTCGCCTGGGCGTCGGGGGGATCCTGCCCGCCGGGCCGGATCCGGAGTAGCGTCCGCTCCTCGCTCCACCGGTGCGGACGGCGGGAGACGTCGCGATGGGTGCAGCACCGCAGCAGACCGGCTCCCCGGTGGTCGGCTCCCCGGTCGTCGTGCGGCTACGGGACCTCGACGCGTCGTCGCTGTCGCTGGCCGGCGGCAAGGCGGCCAACCTCGGCGAGCTCCTCCGCGCGGGGCTGCCGGTGCCCGACGGCTTCTGCGTGACCACGCACGCCTACGACGACGTAGCCGCCGCGGCGGGCCTCGCCGACGTCGTCCGCCGGCTGGCCGCCACCCCGGTCGACGACTCCGCCGCGGCGACCGCGCTGGCCCGCGAGGCGCGCGACCGCGTCCTGGCCATGCCGATGCCCCGCTCGGTGGCCGACGCGGTCACCGCCGCGCTGCGCGAGCTGGGGGAGTCCGAGCCGGTGGCGGTCCGGTCGTCGGCCACCGCGGAGGACCTGCCGTCGGCCAGCGCCGCCGGCCAGCAGGACACCTACCTGGGCGTGGTCGGCACCGACGCCGTCCTCGACGCCGTCCACCGCTGCTGGGCGTCGCTGTTCACCGACCGGGCGGTGGTCTACCGGCTGCGCAACCGGGTCGACCCCGCCGGCGTGCGGCTGGCGGTCGTGGTGCAGCGGATGGTCGACGCCGCGGTGGCCGGCGTGCTGTTCACCGCCGACCCGGTGACCGGCGCCCGCGGGCACACCGTGGTCGACGCCAGCCCGGGCCTGGGCGAGGCCGTGGTCAGCGGCGCGGTCGACCCCGACCACGTCGTGCTCGACAGCGCCACCGGCACCGTCCTCGAGCAGCGGCTGGGGGACAAGCGGCTGGTGGTCCGCCCCCGGCCCGGCGGCGGCACGGAGACCGTGGCGCAGCCGGCGGCGACCGCGCCGTGTCTCACCGACGAGCAGCTGCGCGCGCTGGTCCGGCTGGGCAACCGCGTGCAGGAGCACTACGGCCGGCCGCAGGACACCGAGTGGGCGATCGACGCGGCGGGCACGCTGTGGCTCACCCAGGCCCGCCCGATCACCACCCTGTTCCCGGTCCCGGACGGCGGCCCGGCCGACGGCGGCCTGCGGGTGTGGTTCTGCTTCAGCCTCGCGCAGGGGCTCACCCGGCCGCTGACCCCCATGGGGCTGTCGGCGCTGCGGGTCGTCGCCTCCTCCGTCGCCCGCCTCTCCGGCAACCCACCGGCCGACCCGGTCGCCGGCCCGCCGCGGGTCGGCGACGCCGCCGGCCGGCTGTTCCTCGACGTCGGCCTCGTCCTGCGCAGCTCCGCCGGGCGGGCGGTCTTCCCGCGCGTGCTCGACGTCATGGAATCGCGGTCGGCCGCCGTCCTCCGCGGGCTGTTCGACGACCCGCGGCTGTCGGTCGTCCACGGCTGGGGGCCGGTGGTGCGCCGGCTGGCCTGGATCGCGGCGCGGTACGGCGTCCCGCTGCAGGTCGCCCAGGCCGTCGTCCGCCCGGCGGCCGCGCGCCGGCGGCTCGACCGCCTCGGCGCCCGTCTGCGGGAGCGCCCGCTGCCGGGGGAGGGCGCCCCGGCGCGGCAGCGGCTGGACGCCGTCGTCGCCCTCCTCGGCGACTCCCTCGGCACCCTGGCCCCGCGGATGGCCCCACCGGTGGCCACCGGGTTCGCGCTGCTCGGCCTGGCCGGGAAGCTGCTCGGGCCCGACGTCCGGCCCGGCGACCTCGCGACGGTCCTGCGGGGACTGCCGCACAACGTGACCACGGAGATGGACCTGGCGCTGTGGCACCTGGCGACGGCGGTCCGCGCCGACGCCGACGCCGCGGGTGCTCTGCGGGCGACACCGCCGGCCGAGCTCGCCGCCGGCTACCGGGACGGCGTCCTGCCCGCGGCGCTCCAGGAGGGGCTGCGCGGATTCCTCAACCGCTACGGGTTCCGCGCGGTGGCCGAGATCGACCTGGGGGTGCCCCGCTGGGCCGACGACCCCACCCACGTCCTCGGGGTCCTCGCCAACTACCTGCGGCTGGAGGACCCGGCGGCCGCCCCCGACGCGGTGTTCGCCCGCAGCGCCGCGGAGGCCGAGGACACCGTCGCCACGCTCACCGCCCGGGCCCGGCACCGCGGCCCCGTCCGCGGCCGGGTCGTCGGCCTCGCCCTGGACCGCACCCGGCAGCTGGCCGGCCTGCGCGAGCTGCCCAAGTACGACATCGTGCTGGTCCTCGGCCGGGCCCGGGAGCAGCTGCGGGCGGTCGGCGCGGAGCTGGCGGCCGGCGGGGTCCTGGACCGGGCCGACGACGTCTTCCTCCTCGGCCTGCGCGAGGTCGCCGCCGCGCTCGACGGGCGGGACGTGCGCGACCTCGTCGTCGAGCGGCGCCGCGCGTACGACCGGGAGATGGCGCGGCGGCACGTGCCCCGGGTGCTGCTGGGCGACGGCAGCGAGCCGGAGGCCCGGGCGGTGCCGGTGGCCGAGGCGGACGGCGCGCTGCGCGGCACCGCGGCCTCGGCCGGGACGGCGACCGGCCCGGCGCGGGTCGTGCTCGACCCCGACGGCGCCTTCCTGGCACCCGGGGAGATCCTCGTGGCACCCTCCACCGACCCCGGCTGGACACCGCTGTTCCTCACCGCCGGCGGGCTGGTCATGGAGATGGGCGGGCCCAACTCGCACGGCGCGGTGGTCGCCCGCGAGTACGGCATCCCCGCGGTCGTCGGCGTCCCCGGTGCGACCGCCCGGATCACCACCGGGCAGCAGCTCACGGTCGACGGCGGCCGAGGCCTGGTCACCCCGGCCGCACCGTAGGACCGCCGGTCAGCCGCGCAGCCGCACCGGCAGCCGGGTCAGCCCGCGGATGAGCATGCTCGGCCGCCAGGCCGGCCCGTCGGGGTCGGCGGCCGGCGCCAGGTCCGGGAAGCGGGCGAGCAGGGTCCGGAACGCCACGTCGCCCTCGAGCCTGGCCAGCGGAGCCCCGAGGCAGTGGTGCAGGCCGAAGCCGAAGGCCAGGTGGCCGCTGGTGTCCCGGTCCAGGTCCAGCCGGTCGGGGACGGGGTAGTGGCCGGGGTCGCGGTTGGCCGACGCGAGCGCGACGAGGACGACCTGGCCCGCGGGGATCGTCGTGCCGGCGATCTCGACCGGCTCGGTGGTGTGCCGGAAGGTGGCCAGGTCGACCGGGCCGTCGAAGCGGAGGAACTCCTCGACCGCCCGGGGGGTCAGGTCGGGGTCGGCGCGCAGCCGGGCGAGGGCGTCGGGGGAGCGCAGCAGCCAGTACACCCCGTTGCCGATGAGGTTGACCGTCGTCTCGTGGCCGGCCACCAGCAGCAGGAAGGCCATCGACACCGTCTCCTCGGCCGACAGCCGGTCGGCGTCCTCGGAGGCGGCGACGATCGCCGACAGGACGTCGTCCCCGGGGTGGGCGCGCTTGTCGGCGACGAGGCCGGCGAGGTAACCGGCCATCGCGACCGCGGCGGCGGTGCGCTCGTCGGTGGCGTCGTCGGAGGAGAGCAGGGTGTTCGACCACGTCCGGAACGCCGAGCGCTCCGCGTCGGGGACGCCGAGCAGCTCGCAGATCACGCTCATCGGCAGCGGGAAGGCGAAGGCGTCGAGCAGGTCGGTCTCCGCGGGCCCGGCGGCCATCGCGTCGGCCAGCTCCGTGGCGATCTGCTCGATCCGGGGACGCAGCGCCGCGACCGCCCGCACGGTGAACGCCCGCCCGACGAGCTTGCGCAGCCGGGTGTGGTCGGGCGGGTCGGAGCTGAGCATGTGCCGGGTCAGCTCGCGGGCGAACACCGTCCGGCGCTCCGGCGGCACGGGGGAGGAGTCGAGCACCTGGGCGAACCGGGCGCCGTCCTTGGACAGCCGGGGGTCGGCGAGCGCTGCGCGGGCGTCGTCGTAGCGGGTCACCAGCCAGACCGGCAGGCCGATCGGGGTGCGGGCCCGCGCCACGGGCCGGTCCTCGCGCAGCGTCGCGAAGACCGCGTGCGGATCGGCGAAGAAGGACTCGTCGAGCTGCACGACGGTGTCCTCCGTGGTCGTCGGCTCAGGCATCGTCGCGGTCCTCCTCCGCCACCAGGTGGACGGCGGCCTCCTCCGCGGACGCCGCACCGCCGGCGCGGCCGCGGTCGGCGGCGACCAGCTCGTCCTCGGCGTCCCACGAGGTGCCCTCGCCCTCGACGAGTCGCCCGGCACGGGCGCCGCCGACCTCCTCGTCGAGCAGTTCGCCGTCGGTGTCGGAGGCGTCGCCCAGCCCGTCGCCCCAGCGGTCGCCGTCCGGGTCGGCCGGTTCCGGCACCTCGCGGGCCAGCCGGCGCTCCAGGCCCTCACCGGCCGACTCCTCCTCGCCGGTGGTGCCCCAGCCGGCGACGGCCCAGGGGCGCTCGGCCGGTGACCAGCCCTCGTCGAGGGGGTCCACGCCACGGTCGTCGAGGGAGTCCTCGGGGTCGAGCACGCCGGAGTCGTTCTCGCCGTCGAGATCGTCGGGGGAGAGGTCGGGGTCGAAGGGCTGCATCCTCGCGTCTCCTGTCGTCGCGGTCCTCCGCGGCACCGCGAGCGCCGCCTGCAGCAGCGGTCGTGGAGCGGCGGAGCCCGAGTGTCGTGCGCCTCCGGGGAGGCGCACAAGGAGCCCGCGGCCTGCGGGTCGGGACGGTTCCCGTTGACCGGCGCGGGGCCCGCGAGGACAACGGGGGTGCCCGGACAAGAGTCGACGGGAGGACAGCCATGGACACCACCACCCAGCCCCTGGAGCACGCCAGCTTCGACCGACCGGACGAGGTCCGGGAGGGCGACAACTGGCGGATGGAACTGGTCAACCTGTCCGGGGGCGCCCAGATCGGCCGGATCACCCTGCAGCCCGGCTGGCGCTGGTCCGAGCACGTCAAGCCCGTGGCGGGGACGGAGCTGTGCCAGGCGCCGCACCAGCAGTACCAGGTCGCGGGCCGGGTGCACGTGGTGATGGCCGACGGCACCGAACTCGACTGCGGCCCCGGGGACGTGGTCTCCCTGCCGCCGGGCCACGACGCGTGGGTCGTCGGCGACGAGACGGTCCAGGCCATCGACTGGCACGGCGCGTCCGTCTGGGCCCGTCGCGCCTAGCGAGCCGGCGGTGCATGGTCAGAACTGACCATGCGCCGCCCACGCCGAAGACGACGCGTCCTGGTCATGTGCCGCGCCCGGTCCGCGGCCACCCTGGGAGCACCACACCCGTTCCCGGAGGGACTCCCATGGCCGCGGTTCCCCGCGTCGCACCGGAGGCGGACCCACTGTTGCGGACCGGCGCCGACCCCTCGGCGTCCGACGTCCGCACCGGCACCCGGTGGCTGTTGAGGGCGTTCACGGGGCTGACCCTGCTCGCCGTCGTCACGCTGCTGGTCTGGCCCGAGCGGGCGCGGGAGGCCTTCGCGTGGTCGATCGCCATGGAGGTCACCGCGGCGTGGCTCGGCGCGGCCTACGCGTCGGGCACGGTGCTGTCCGTGCTGGCCCTCCGGCGCCGGCGCTGGGACGAGATCCGCGTCGCCGTCGTCACCGTCGGGGTCTTCACCGCCCTCACCCTCGTGGCCACCCTGGTCCACACGCACCGGATGCACCTGGTGCACGGCGAGGAGGCCGGGCGGTTCGCCGCGTGGGTGTGGTTCGGCGTCTACCTCGTCGTGCCGGTCGCCTGCGCGGCCGTCGTCGTGCTGCAGGAGGTCGGCCGCGGGCCGGCCCGGCACGTCGGCCGGCCCCTGCCGCGGTGGCTGGCCCGCCTGCTGGCCGCCCAGGGTGCGGTGCTGGCCGCCGCCGGCGCGGTGCTGTTCCTCGGCGGCCTGACGGTGCACCACCACTCGGAGCCGGTCACGCGGTTCTGGCCGTGGGACGTGATGCCGCTGAGCAGCCAGGTGATCGGTGCCTGGCTGGTCGCGCTGGGCGTCGGCGCGGTCCTGGTCATCCGGGAGCGCGACCTGTCCCGCCTGCTGGTCCCGGCGGTGACCTACACGCTGTTCGGTGCGCTCCAACTGGTGGTGCTGGCGCGCTACCGGGCGGATCTCGACCCGGCCGACCCGTGGCTGTGGGGCTACGTCGTGGTCTGCGCCGTCGTCACCGCGACCGGTGGCTACGGCACCTGGGCCGCCCGGCGCGGACCCCGGACCGCCCCCGCCCGCCGCACCGTCGGCGTCGACGACGACGCGCGCGACGAGGCCAGAGCCCGGGTGCTCGAGGTCTGCTGAACCGGGAGGGCACATGGCGCACGACGCGACCGGCTCCGGCGAGCTCGTGCCCTCCCCGGGGCCGGTCCTGCCCCTGCCATCCCGACCGGGAGGGACCGGGCGGCGCTCTCTCGCCGTTGTCCGCCGTGTTCCCGTGGCGCGGATCCTGACGAGCGGGCCGGTGCTCCGCGTCTCGGCGTACGCGGTCGTCTCGGCGGTCGTCGGTGGGGTCGTGCGCCGCCTGGCGACCGCGGGGCGACCGGCCCGGCCCGAGCCGGTGAGCCGGGTTCAGCCGACGTGGGCCGCCGGTGCGGAGGTCCGGGTCACCTGGACGGTGGTCGACTTCCGCTGGACCGTCCGCTGACCCCGCGGACGCGCCCGCGGCGGGCCGGGCACCCCCGCCGCCGGCGCCACGGTAGGATGGACGCCGTAGGGGAGTACCCCTCCACGCTGCGTCGTCAGTACGACCTGCCACCAGGTCCGGCGCGTCGGCCCGGGAGACCACCGGGCGGGGGAGACCTGCCGACCGTGTGGTGGAGGCCCCTACCGTGAGTACCGCTGACCTGTCGACCGTCGCCGCGCCGGCCGAGCCCGAGGGCTGGGTGACGCCGACGTGGGAGCAGGTCGTGCGCGACCACTCCGCCCGGGTGTACCGGCTGGCCTACCGGCTCTCGGGCAACCCGCACGACGCCGAGGACCTCACCCAGGAGACGTTCATCCGGGTGTTCCGCTCGCTGGCGGACTTCTCGCCGGGCACCTTCGAGGGCTGGCTGCACCGCATCACGACCAACCTGTTCCTGGACATGGTGCGCCGCCGGCAGCGGATCCGGTTCGACGCGCTGCCCGAGGACACCGAGCGGCTGCCGGGCACCGCGCCGGGCCCCGAGCAGGTCTACGCCGACACCCACCTCGACCCGCAGGTGCAGGCGGCGCTGGACGCCCTGCCGCCCGACTTCCGGGTGGCCGTGGTGCTGTGCGACATCGAGGGGCTGACCTACGAGGAGATCGCGGCCACCCTGGGCATCAAGCTCGGCACGGTCCGCAGCCGCATCCACCGCGGCCGCGTCCAACTGCGGCAGGCGCTGGCCCACCTCGACCCGCGGGCGGGCGCCGTCCCGGCGGAGTAACCGGCGTCAGCCCAGGACGTGGGTCTCCAGCCAGTCGTTGCGGAAGGCCCCGCGCGGGTCCAGCCGCTCGGCCAGGCGGACGAAGTCCGCGTGCCGCTCGTAGCGCCCGGCGATCGCCGCCGCGTCGGCCGCGAACAGCTTGCCCCAGTGCGGCCGGGCCGCGAAGGGCTCGAGCACCCGCTCCAGGTCGACCAGCAGCTCGGCGACCGGTCCGGGGGCCGGCTGCCAGGTGAAGTGGAACGCCACGCTGGGCCGGTCGTGGTTCATGCTCAGCCAGAGCCGGTCGGCGGCCACCGTGCGGACCTCGCAGACCTGCACCAGCGACCGGATCCGCGGCGCCAGCGACCGCATCGCCTCCAGCGCCGGGACGGCGCACCCGCTCGGCACCAGGTACTCCGACTGGAGCTCGTCGCCGGCGCTGGGGGTGAAGCCCATCCGGAAGTGCGGCAGGCGGTCGGACCACAGCCCGCGCCGGCCCAGCTGCGGAGTGGCCGGCGCGGGGTCCAGGCCGATGACCGGGTGCCGGTCGACCGTCGCGGGGACGGCGCCGAACAGGTCGCCCTCGGGGACGACGTCCCGGTCGACGCGGGACTTGACCCACACCATGTCGACGTCCTCGCCCCAGCCGGTGAAGACGCTGACGCTGTAGCCGCAGGACACGATGTCGTCGAAGTGCTCGGTGAGCGCCGTCCACGGCAACCGCTCGAACACCCGCTGCTCCACCTCGTAGGCCGGCTCGACGTCGAGGGTGAGCCGGGTGACCGCACCCAGCGCGCCCAGCCCGACGACCACGCCGTCGAAGTCGGGCTCACCGCGGGCGAACCCCACGAGCTCGCCGTCGGAGGTGACCAGCTCCAGCGCCGCGACCGCGGTCGCCAGGTTGCCGTTGGTGATCCCGGAGCCGTGGGTGGCCGTGGCCACCGCACCGGCGACCGAGATGTGCGGGAGGGACGCGAGGTTGTGCAGGGCCAGGCCGGCGTCGCGCAGGACGTCTGCCAGCTCCCCGTACTTCACGCCGCCGCCGAGGGAGACCGTGCGCGCCTCGGGGTCGACGTCGATGTGCGCGGGCAGCGTCGCCCCGCTGGTCATCGCCTCGAGCGAGATCAGCTCGGCGGAGTCGGCGATGCCGGTGAAGGAGTGCCGGGATCCCAGCACGTGCACGCGCGGCGCGGCGGCCACGACCTCCTGCACCTGCTCGACGGTCGCCGGCCGGTGCAGGCGCCGGGCGCCGTACGTGTAGTTGCCCGCCCAGTTCGTCCCCGCGGTCGCGTCTGCCGTCACGGTGCCCATTGTGCCGAGAAGGCGCCCCGGTGGTCCGGCGCACACCCGGATGAACCGGCCCCGCGCCGGTGTTGCACGGAGGTCCACCCACCGGCCGGGGCTCCCGGCCACCAGAGGAAGACCCATGCCCCACCGCACTCCCTGTTCCCGTCACTCCCGCTCGGTCTGGATCGCCAGCTGCGACGACTGCACCGCCTGGCACCTGGCCGACCTGCGCTCCCGCCGCGACGCCCCAGCTCCCGTCGACACCGACCGCGCCGCCGAGCCCCGGGCCCACCCCGGCGAGGCCGACGCCGCCTGACCGCCGTCCCGCCTCCCCGGGGGACGGCGGGGTAGCGTCGGTACCGACCGACCGTGGCGGCGGCCCGCGGGTCCGCGGCCGCGCCGGCTGACGCAGAGGGGGTGCCGGTGTGACCGTGCTGCGCCCCACCGGCGACTGGGACGGCACCACCTTCGCCCACGAGGGCTTCACCTTCAGCACCGACCAGGAGGTCGTGGACCGGGTCGTCCCGTTCGCGCTGGAGGGCCTCTCCCGCGGGGAGCCGGTGCTGGTCGTCGCCGGTGAACGGGTGCGCACCGTGCTCGCCGAGCACCTGGGCCCGGACCTGGACCGGCTGGCGTCCTTCACCGCCGCCGAGGACTGGTGGCAGGGCGGCCACCGCACGCTGCACGCCTACGACCGGGACCTGCGTGCCCTGCGGGCGTCGGTGCCCACCTGGCGGCTCGCCGCCGAGCCGGTCTGGCTGGCCGCGGAGGACGGCCGGGAGTGGAGCCGCTTCGAGGCGGTCGCCAACCGCTGCTACACCGCGATGCCGTACTACAGCCTGTGCCTGCACGACCGGCAGCGTCTCGCCCCCGCGGTGCTCGACGCGGTCGCCCGCACCCACCCGCTGACGTGGGGCGGCTCCACGCCGGTGGCGGCCGCGGCGTTCGAGGACCCGCGGCACTTCCTCCGGTCGGCCCAGCCGGCCTGGCGGGAGCGGCCCGCCGGGGCGCCCGCCGTCGCGGTCACCAGCCCGGCCGAGGCCCGCCGGCTGCTCGTGGCCGCCGGGGACGGGTGGTCGGCCCGGTGCGACGACGTCGTCGCGGCCGGCCACGAACTGGTGGCCAACGCGCTGGCCGTCGCGCCCTTCGCGTCGGTCGCCACCTGGACCGACGCGGACGCCCTCGTCGTCGAGGTCGCCGACGCCGGGCCGGGCCTGCGGGACGAGACGCTGGGCTACGTCCCGCCGGACGACGACCCGCGCGCCGCGCGGGGGATGTGGCTCGCGTGGAGCCTCGCCGACGACGTCGCCGTCCGCACCGGGTCCACGGGGACGACCATCCGGCTGTTCTTCCGCCGCTGAGGATCGCGCCGCGACCTCTCGCCGGCGGCTGAGGCGAGGAGGGTGACGGCATGGACATCACCACCGTCAACGACCGCCACCTGTACCAGGCGCGGGTCGTGGTCCGCGACGCCGAGGACCCCGGGGGACGGGTCGAGCTGCCCGGCCGGGTGGTCCGGTTCGGGCCGCCGGGCTGGCTGACCGTCGTGGACGAGCTGACCGACGACGCCGACGTCGAGCTGTACCCGATGACCCGGGTGCTGGCGGTGACGCACCTGCGCGAGTACGGCGGCGCCGCGCTCCGCTCCAGCGCCGCCCACTGACCCGGTCGGGCTCGGGAGACCGTGGGACGCCGGTCCGTCAGCCGCCGGCCAGCAGCGCGCGCACCGCGTCGATCGTGTCGGCCTCGGCCGGCGTCTTGTCCGGGCGGTAGCGCAGCACGCGGGCGAAGCGGAGGGCCACGCCGCCGGGGTAGCGGGGGCTGCGCTGGGCGCCGTCCAGGGCGATCTCGACGACGAGCTCGGGCCGCAGCAGCACCCCCCAGCCGGGCCGCTCCCGGGCCAGCTCCGGGAAGGTCCGCGTCTGCCAGTCCAGCAGCTCGTCGGTCATGCCCTTGAAGGTCTTGCCGACCATGACCGGCTCGCCGCCGTCGGGGTCGCGGGCGCCGAGGTGGATGTTCGACAGCTTCCCCGAGCGGCGGCCGTACCCCCACTCGGCGCCCAGCACGACCAGGTCGAGGGTGTGCACCGGCTTGACCTTCTGCCAGGCCCGGCCGCGCCGGCCGGCAGCGTACGCGGCGTCGAGGGCCTTGACGACGACGCCCTCGTGGCCGGCCGTGAGCGCGCCGTCGAGCACCTCGGCGGCCTGGCCGGGGGAGGGGCGGCGGACGCCGGGCATCCGCAGCGGCGCGTGCTCGTCGGCGGCCAGCAGCCCGGCCAGGGCGTCGAGGCGCACGCGCAGCGGCTCGTCGAGCAGGTCGCGGCCGTCGAGGTGGAGCACGTCGAAGAAGAACGGGCTGAGCAGCACCTCCGCCTCTGCCGCTTCCCCGCTCACCTCGCTGCCGAAGCGGCTCATCGTGTCCTGGAAGGCGCGCGGCCGGCCGTCGTCGTCCAGCGCGAGGGTCTCCCCGTCGAGGACGGCCGCGGTGCACGGGAGCGCGCGCACCCGCTCGACCAGCTCGGGCACGCCGGCGGTCACCTCCCGCAGGGTGCGGGTCCACACCCGGACCTCGTCGCCGTCCCGGTGCACCTGGATGCGGGCGCCGTCGAGCTTGTACTCCACGGTCACGTCCTCGCCGAGGTCGGCGAGCGCGGCGTCCAGCGAGGAGCCCGGGCTGGCCAGCATCGGCCGCACCGGACGGCCGACCTGCAGGCGCACCGCGGTGAGCGCGTCCACCCCGCCGGCCAGCGCCGCGGCGGCGGTGGTGGAGAGGCCGCCCGACAGCATGAAGGCCCGCCGGACGTCGCCGGCCGGGACGTCGGCCGCCGCGGCGACCGCGTCGAGGACGACACCCTCGAGCGCCCCCTGGCGCAGCTCGCCGGTGAGCAGCCGGACGAGGAACCGCTGCTCGTCGTCGGTGGCGGCGCCGAACAGGCCGGCCAGCGCCGCCTCGCGGCGGGCCGCCGACCCCGGGCCGGAGGTCGCGGCCAGCTCGGTGAGCGCGCCGTCGACGGCGCCGACGGTCAGCGACGCCTGCGGCGCAGGGTCGTGCACCTGCCGCGAGAGGGTCCGCCAGCCCACGCCGAGCCGGCCCTGCAGGGGCTCGCCGGCCAGCCAGGCGGTGAGGGGCGCGACGTCGTCGGCGTGGGCGCGGCGCAGCAGGTCGGCGATCGCCGCGGCCTTCGCGGTGCGGGAGCGGGTGGCCGCGACCGCGGCGGAGACGGCGACGACGTCGGCGAACAGCACCGCGCCATCGTGGCAGCGGGGACCGACGTCAGACGGGGGTGCTCAGCAGCTCGCGCAGGGTCTTGTCGACGAACTGGTTGTCCGGGCCGTACACCCCGAGCCCGCCGAAGTGGCCGTAGATCGTGTCGATCACCCGGACCTGGCCGTTCGGGATGAACTGCGACGCCCACTGCTCGTCCTCGGGCGGGAAGTACAGGTCGGTCCGCGCCGGCATCGACACCAGCGGGCAGCGGATCGAGCGCAGTGCCGCCTCGGTGTCCCCGTCGAACCCCGGGGTCTTGCCGACGTCCCCGTTCTCCCACGTCCACAGCATGGCCAGCAGGTTGTTCGGGTCCCGGCCGTCCAGCCAGAAGCCCTCCCAGAAGCCCACGAGGAAGTCCTCGAGCGTGGAGTAGCCCATCTGCCGGTACTCCTGCTGCCAGTAGAACGCCTGCGACAGCCCCCAGCCGGCGTAGATGCGGGCGAAGGCGCGCAGCCCGGCCGTGGGCAGCGCGTCCGGGGTGTAGTGACCGTCCTTGAAAGCGGGGTCGAGGGTCAGCGTGGCCCGCAGGCTCTTCAGGAACACCTGGTTGTGCTCGCTGGTCCGCGGCGAGCCCACGATCGGCGCGGCCCGCTTGACCATCTCCGGGTGGCTGACCGCCCACTGGTAGGTCTGCCCGGCGCCCATCGAGGAGCCCAGGACCAGCTCCAGGGACTCGATGCCCCACTTCTCGGTGAGCAGCCGGTACTGGGCCTCGACCTGGTCGTAGAAGGTGACCGGCGGGAAGTGCGGCCCGTCGAACGGGGGCGGGGTGTTGCTCGGGGACGACGAGAGCCCGTTGTTCAGCTGGTTCGGGACGACGATGAAGTACCGCCCGGGGTCGCAGGCCAGGCCCGGCTCGATGCTCCACTCGTTGGCGTCGTGCCAGGCGCTGAACCAGGTCGGGTGGAGGATGACGTTGGACCTGTCCTCGGCCAGCGTGCCGTAGGTCTTGTACGCGAGCTTCGCGCCGCGCAGCGTGCCTCCGGACTGGAGGGGGAGGTCTCCCAGGTCGAACAGTTCGTGGTCGCTCGGTGCCGGCATGGCGCGCCTCCGTGGCTGGGAACCGTGGGGGCAGCCTCCAACCGGCGGCACGCCGTGGCAATGGCCCGGTGCGCGGGCCCGGTGCGCGGTCCGGCGGGCGCGGACGTCGCCGCACCCGCCGGCCCGGACCGATCAGGCGCCGCCGTCGGCGTCCTGCTGGCCGATGCGCTGGTCGGCCAGGTCGCCGGCCTTGTCGGTCTGCTGGTCGAACTTGCCGCCGGTCCTGTCGTCGGCGAACTGCTCGGCCTTGTCCAGCGCCTGGTCGCTGCGCTGCTCGCCCTGCTCGCTGTTCAGGGCGTCCTTCGCCTTGTCCGCGAAGCCTCCGACGTCCATGTCGTGCTCCTCCCAGTCGGTGTGCGGGAGGTCGGGGACTACCCCACCGGAACAGATCCGACCCCCGGAACGACGCGGCGATGAGTTCTCCCGCCGGCCACCGTCCTGACCTCGACACCGCTGACCACCGGGAGGAGAGCCGATGTCGTTCCAGGCCTACCTCGACGCGATCGAGGACAAGACCGGCCGGACGCCGCAGGAACTGCTCGACCTGGCCGCCGCCCGCGGCTTCGGTCCGACCACGAAGGCCGGGGAGGTCGTGGCCTGGCTGAAGGACGACCACGGCCTGGGGCGTGGCCACGCCATGGCCTTCTACTCGGTGCTCAAGAACGGGCCGGTCATCAGCGACAGGCACGTCGGCAGCAGCGGGTCGCACCGGGACGAGTCCACCGTGCTGCGCCTCGACGGGAAGGCCGACCGCTCCCCGTCGTAGGCCCGGCTCGTGGCTCAGTGGAGGGGACGGGCGGCGCACCGCGCGTAGCTGTCGGCCCAGGGCCGGAGGCGCTCGACCGCCGCGCTCGCGGCGAGCACGTCGGCGTCGCCGTAGCGCCGCCCGATGACCTGCATGCCGACGGGCAGCCCGTCGACGTCCCCGGCGGGCACGGAGGCCGCCGGGTGCCCGGTGAAGTTCACCGGGTAGGTGAGGCACCAGCCGATCAGCGGGTCGACGTCGACGCCCTCGACGCGGCTCGGGCCGACCGTGTTGCCGTCCGTGGCGTTGTCCACCGGCAGGGCGGCCAGGGTCGGGGTCACCAGCAGGTCGTGGGTCCGCAGCACCTCCTGCACCCGGTCGTAGACGGCGGTGCGCATCCGCTGGTCGCGCAGCGCGTCCATCGCGCTGAGCCGGTAGCCCTCGTCGATCCAGCGCAGGTACTCCGCCGGGAGGTCGTGGCGGTGCTCGCCGAGCACGTCGACGCCCTGGTCCCGCAGCCCCTCCAGGCCCTCGATGTTCAGCGGCGCGATCAGCCGGCACCACAGGTCGCTCAGCTCGCGCTGGTCGGCGTCGAAGCGGAGGTCGACCTGTTCGACGACGGCGCCGGCCTGCTCGAAGACCCGCACCGCGTCGGCGACGACGGCAGCGACCCGGCGGTCCACGGGGAAGCCGCCGAAGTTGGGGCTGTAGGCGATCCGCCAGCCGCCGACCGACCGGCGGGTCGCCGCTGCGAAGCCGGAGGGTTCGTCCAGCGAGAAGGGGTCGCGGTCGTCGTAGCCGGCCAGGACGTCGAGGGCCAGGGCGGCGTCGTCCACGGTCCGGGTCAGCGCCCCCTCGAACAGGAACGGGTTGACCGCACCGAAGGCGTTCGGCCGGGAGACCTGCGGCACCCGGCCGAAGGAGCCCTTGGAACCCGTAGAGCCCGCACCAGGACGCCGGGATGCGGATGGAGCCGCCGCCGTCGGTGGCCTCGGCCAGGGGGAGCAGCCCGTCGGCGACGGCGGCCGCGCTGCCGCCCGAGCTGCCGCCGGTGTTCTTCGTCGGGTCGAACGGGTTGCGGGACGGGCCGAACAGCGGGTTGTCGCAGGTCCCGCGGAAGCCCATGACCGGGCTGTTGGTCTTGCCGACGAGGATCGCCCCGGCGGCCTCCATCCGCTCGGCGTACGTGCAGTGGGCAGGGACGCTGAAGCCCTGCAGCGCGGGGATGCCGCCGAAGGTCGCCGGCCAGCCGGGCTTGAAGTCGAACAGGTCCTTGAGCGCGGTCGGCACCCCGTGCAGGGGACCGAGGGCCTCCCCGGACACCAGCGCCCGCTCGGCCTGTCGCGCGCGTTCGCGGGCCTCGTCGAACGCGGTGAACACCAGCGCGTTCAGGCTCGGGTTGCGCGCCTCGATGCGGTCGACCACGGCGTCGAGCAGCTCGACCGGGGAGAGGTCGCGCCGCCGGATCCGGGCGGCGAGCTCGGTGGCAGGGGTGTAGGCGAGATCGTCGGACACGGTCTTCTCCGCACTCCGTCGTGGGGGGATCCCGGGCGTGCGGAGTCTGCCCAGGTCGCCGGGGCCGGGACAAGGAGAGCGGCTCAGCCCGTCGCCGGGAGCCGGCCGTGCGCGGCGAGCGTCTCCAGCGCGCGCAGCGTCACGCCACCCCGCCACTCGACCCGCTGGCCCTCGGACCAGGCCAGCCAGGAGAACCCCCACCCGCCGTCCGGGCGCTGCTCGGCCTCGAGCCGGTCGAGGTCGGCGTCGACCTGCTCGGGGGTGAACAGCGCGCGGCTGCGCAGGCCCGGCCGGGGCGACAGCTCCACCGGGAGGAGCCGCTCGTCGGCCGTCCCGCCGGGGACCGCGATGGTCCCGTCGGGCCCGATCGCCGGGCGCAGCCCCTCGACGGCGGCGCGGGCGCGGTCGTCGTCCGGGACGGCGTCGAGGAAGTCCAGCGCGAACTTCACCCAGTAGGCGCCGAGTTCCGCGGGACCCTCGACCCGCGACCAGCACCACGCGGTGGCGTCGGCCAGCCAGGCGTCGTCCCGGCCGGCGCGGGTCAGCAGCGCGACGACGGCGAAGGTGAGGAACGACGGGCCGTCGTCCGGCGCCATCCAGGGCGCGTGCGGACAGGCCGCCGCGCTCGGGAGGACGAACGGCAGCGCGCCGTCGGGGCGGGCGGTCCGCGCCGCCCACCCGGCGGCTCCGGCGACCATCGGGTCGTCCAGCGCACCCACCTCGTCGAACACCTCCAGCGCGTGCAGCAGGGCCGCCGGCTGGCTGGCGGGGTCGCGGACGTCGGGCTCCAGGGCGTGGCCGAACCCGCCGTCGGGGTTGCGGTAGGCACGCAGGGCGGTGAGGACCGGCTCGACGGGCGCCTTGTGCAGCAGCACGGCGAGACGGTGCCGGTCGAGCAGGCGGGCGGTGTCGAGGACGAACCGTTCGGCTGCTGGGACGTCGATGGCCATGGACCGCACGCTAGGGAGCGGTCGGGGCGGCGTCTTCCAGGAATCGGACGGGCGTGGTGCCGGTGAGCCGGCGGACGTCGTCGGTCATGTGCGCCTGGCTGGCGTAGCCCGCGGCGAGGGCCCGGCCGGCCAGGTCGCCGGCGGGGAGGGCCCGCAGCCGGGCCAGCCGCCCCACCCGGGCCAGCATCTTGGGGCCGTAGCCGACCGCGGCCAGCGTCCGCCGGTGCAGCCGGCGCTCGGTCACCCCCAGCTCGGCGGCCACCGTCGCGACCCGCGCCTGCGGCCGCGCGAGCAGCCGGGCGGCGGCCGCCACCAGGGGGTCCGGGCCGGCCCGCCGCGACAGCACGGCCGCCAGCAGCAGCGCGCGACGGCGGGCCGGGTCCGCCTCCGCGAGGGGAGCCGCGAGCCGCCGGGCGGCGTCCCCCCACAGGTCGGCGAGGTCGACCTCGCGGTCCCGCAGCTCCGCGGCGTACGCCCCCAGCGCCGGGCCGGCCGCCCCGGGCCGGAGACGGACGCCGGTGAGCACCGTCCCCGGAGGGAGGTCCACCAGGCGCGGGCCGGTGTCGGCCCCGGCGACGACCAGCTCCCCGCCGGCTCCGGCGATGACGTCGAGACAGCCGTCGGGGACGACGAGCTGCACGTGGCCGCCCGGCGCCCGCTGCTCCCACACGCAGGCCACCAGGGCCGCGGCGGCAGCGGCCGGCCGGACCTCGCGGTACTCCGACGCCACCCCGCGACCCTACGACCGCGCGCCCGGGCGGGGCGGACATGACGTCCTAGACATCTGTTGCGAGACCCCGGAGTCCATCGCATCCTGTGCGTGGGCGGGGCCCCGGGGTCCTCCTCGGGCGCGCCCCGCCCGCCAGCTCCCCGCCCGTGGGGCGGGTCCCCGGCTCAGCCGCCGTAGGGCCGGGTGATGATCTCCAGGACGTGCCCGTCGGGGTCGTGCCAGTAGACGCCGCGACCGCCGTCGTTGGTGTTGATCTCGCCGGGGTGCTGCTCGAACGGGTCGGCCCAGAACGGCAGCCCCCGGGCCCGGATCCGGCCGAAGATGGCGTCGAACTCCTCCTCGGTGACCAAGAACGCGTAGTGCCGCGGCTGCACCTGCGGGTCGTCCATGAAGTCGAGGGAGACGTCGTTGTCCAGCGAGACGACGGCGAACGGGCCGAAGGTGGTGGGCGGCGGGAGCCCGAGGACGTCGGCGAGGAAGGCCGCCGACCGCTGCCTGTCGCGCGCGCCGACGATGGTGTGGTTCAGGTGCACCGGCATCGCGAACTCCACTCCGCGCCGGTCAGCCAAGCACCCGGACGGGCGCCGCGGAGGTGAGCGGGCCGCGGCAGGGCGGTTGGGCCCTGTCGGCACGGGGAGCCGCCGGTGAGCATCGGCCCCGGACGCGCCGTCCCGACGACCCGCGAGGGGCAGACGATGCTCGAGCACCCGACCACCGACCGCAGCCGGTTCCTCGAGGGGCCCTACGCCCCGGTCACCGAGGAGGTCACCGCCTTCGACCTGCCGGTCACCGGCCGCCTGCCCGCGGAGCTGACGGGCCGGTACCTGCGCAACGGGCCCAACCCGCTGGGCCTCGACGAGCCCGTGCAGCACTGGTTCCTCGGCCCCGGCATGGTGCACGGCGTCCGGCTGCGCGACGGCCGCGCCGAGTGGTACCGCAACCGCTGGGTCAGGTCCCGGCAGGTGGCCGAGGCGCTGGGGGAGCAGTGGGCCGGCGGCCCGGTGCACGCCGACATGGACTTCGCCGCCAACACGCACGTGATCACCCACGCCGGCCGGACGCTGGCCACCGTCGAGGCCGGCCCGCTGCCCTACGTGCTCACCGACGAGCTGGAGACCGTGGGCCCCTGCGACTTCGACCGCACGCTGCCCGGTGGCTACGCCGCGCACACCAAGCTCGACCGGGCGACCGGGGACCTGCACGCGGTTGCCTACTTCTGGGGCTGGGACCACGTCCAGCACGTCGTCATCGGCCCCGACGGGAGGGTCAGCGGCACCACCGACGTGCCCGTCGCGGACGGGCCGATGATGCACGACTTCGCCCTCACCGAGCGGTACGTGGTGCTGCTCGACCTGCCGGTCACGTTCAGCATGGACGCCGCGATGGCCGGGGTGCGGCTGCCCTACGCCTGGAACCCCGCACACCCGCCGCGGATCGGGCTGCTGCCCCGGCAGGGCACCACCCGGGAGGTCAGGTGGGCCGAGGTCGACCCCTGCTGGGTCTTCCACACGCTCAACGCCTACGACGACGAGGACGGCCGGGTCGTCGTCGACGTGTGCCGGTACGGGGGCGACTACGACTTCTCCGCGCTGGCCGGGCAGGGTCCGCTCACCCTCGACCGCTGGGTCGTCGACCCGGTCGCCGGGCGGGTCTCCACGACCCGGCTCGACGACCGCGAGCAGGAGTTCCCGCGCGTCGACGAGCGGGTCGTGTCCCGGCCGCACCGCTACGGCTACAGCGCCGCCATGGGCGACCTGGGCCCGGCGACCGTGCACCCGACGGGGCTGTTCACCGACGGCGCGTTCGCCAACGCCCTGCTCAAGCACGACCTCGTCGCCGGGACCGTCGAGGCGCACGCGTTCGAGCGGAACGCCACCGTCGGCGAGGCCGTGTTCGCGCCGTCGTCCCCCGACGCCGCGGAGGACGACGGCTACGTGCTGGCCTTCGTGCACGACCCCGACCGCGGCGCCGCCGACCTCGCCGTCCTCGCCGCGCAGGACTTCACGGGGGAGCCCGTGGCGCGGGTCCACCTGCCGGCGCGGGTGCCCCTGGGCTTCCACGGCAGCTGGCTCGCCGACGGCTGAGGCCCCCGCCCTCCGCGGAGCCGTCGGCGGTGTCCGCGACACTGCGAGGGTGAACCGGGTCGTCCTCGTGCGCCGCGGCGCGGGGGCCGTCCAGGCGCGCGAGTGCACCGAGGACGGCCGGCCGGTGGGGGTCACCCTGCTGCCGGCCGGGGAGCTGCCCGGCTACGTCCGGGAGCGGGAGTCCGCGCCGGTCCGCTGGGTGTGGGACGACACCACCCGGTGGTACCCGGCGCTCCTGGCGGCCGGCGTCCGGGTCGAGCGATGCACCGACCTGCGGCTCGGCCACGCGCTGCTGCGGCGCTCGCCGTTCGCCGACCAGGCGCTGCTCAGCGGCGGCGACACCGCGGGGTGGGACGCGCTGCAGCCGGTGAGCGAGGCCGCCCCGGCGCTGTTCGCTCTCGACGACCCCGCCGACCGCCTCGACCCCCTCGCCGAGCACGAGCGGCAGCAGGCGGTGCTCGCCGCGTCGCCCCGGCGGGCGCGGCTGGGTCTGCTGGTGGCGGCGGAGTCCTCCGGCGCGCTCGCCGCCGCCGAGATGACCTGGGCCGGCCTGCCGTGGCGGGCCGACGTGCACGAGCGGCTGCTCACCGGTCTGCTCGGCCCGCGGCCGGTCGGCGGGGCCCGGCCCTCGGGTCTGGAGGCGCTGGCCCGGGAGGTGCGCGCCGCGCTCGGCGTGCCCGACCTCAACCCGGACTCGCCGGGCGCGCTGCTGCGGGCCCTGCAGGACGTCGGGCTGCCGGTCCGCGACACCCGGTCCTGGACCCTCGAGCAGTTCGACCACCCCGTCGTCGCGCCGTTGCTCGAGTACAAGAGGCTCGCCCGGCTGCTCGCCGCCAACGGCTGGAACTGGCTGGACAGCTGGGTGCGCGAGGGCCGGTTCCGCTCGGTCTTCGTGCCCGGGGGCGTGGTCACCGGGCGGTGGGCGTCGAACGGCGGGGGAGCGCTGTCGGTGCCGGTCCAGGTCCGCCCCGCGGCGGTGGCCGACGACGGCTGGCGGTTCGTGGTCGCCGACGTCGCCCAGCTCGAACCGCGGGTGCTCGCCGGGATGAGCGGCGACCTCGCGATGGCCGAGGCGGCCCGCTCGTCGGACCTCTACCAGGGCATGGTGGCCTCCGGTGCGGTCGCGACCCGCGCCGAGGCCAAGGTGGGCATGCTCGGGGCGATGTACGGCGGCACCCGCGGCGAGAGCGGCCGCATGATGCCGCGGCTGGCCCGCCGGTACCCGCGCGCGATCGGGCTGGTGGAGGAGGCCGCCCGCGCGGGGGAGCGCGGCGAGGTCGTGCACACCCTGCTCGGCCGGGGATCGCCGGCGCCGACCGGGGCCTGGGCGCAACGCCCGGTGGGGCTCGGCGAGCCCGCCGACGGGGACGACGGCAGCGAGCAGCGGGACCGCCACCGCCGCGCCTGGGGGCGGTTCACCCGCAACTTCGTCGTCCAGGGCACCGGCGCCGAGTGGGCGCTGTGCTGGCTGGCCGACCTGCGCAACCGGCTGTGGCGGCTCGGCGGCACCGGGCGGGTCGACGAGCGCCCGCACCTGGTGTTCTTCCTGCACGACGAGGTCGTCGTCCACACCCCCGAGGCCCTGGCCCAGGACGTGACCGCCGAGGTGCGGCGCGCGGCGGCCGAGGCGGGCCGGCTGCTGTTCGGGGGGTTCCCCGTGGACTTCCCGCTCGACGTCGCCGTGGTGCGGTCCTGGGCCGACGCCGGCTGAGGGCTCCGGGATCGTCGGTGGCAGCTGCCACGCTCGCCGCCCAGCGCAGCCCGCAGCCCCGGAGGACCCGTGACCGACGCACCCCTCGCCCCGCTGGCCACCGCGCTCGACGGCACCGGACAGCTGGTCGCCGCCGTGACGCCCGACCAGTGGGACGCCCCGACCCCGTGCACCGACTGGACCGTCCGCCGGCTGGTCAACCACCTCGTCGGCGGCAACCGGCTCGTCGTCCGCGTGCTGCGCGGTGAGCCGCTGCCGCCGCTGGACCAGCTCGGCCGGCGGGCCTCCGTCGACCAGCTGGGGGAGGACCCCGCGGCCAGTCACCGGGACTCGGCCGACCAGCTGCTGGCCGCGCTGCGGGAACCGGGGGTCCTGGAGCGGGCACACACGCTGCCCGCCGGCACGCTGCCCGGCCCCGCCCTCGTGCGCCTGCGCACCGTCGAGACGCTGGTGCACGGCTGGGACCTCGCCCGCGCGACCGGCCGGCCCGCGCCGTTCCCCGACGAGCTCGCCGAGCGCGAGCTGGCGTTCAGCCGCGACCTGCTGGGGCGCCTCCCGGAGGGCCGGCAGCCGTTCGCGCCGCCCCGGCCGGTGGCCGAGGACGCACCGGCGATCGACCGGCTCGCCGCGCTGCTCGGCCGGTCCGTGGGAGGAGCCGGACGGTAGTGGCCCGCCGGGCTGCGCCCACCACACCGGGGACACCTCCACCCGCGAGTGACGCGCGGCTCGGCAGCGCCCCGCGCCGGTCCACCTGCGCCCGGACGGCGGGCAGCGATTACGTTGAGCGGCATGTCGATCGAGTCGCCGGGGGGCGGGCCGGCGGGGACGATCCGCGACCTGGGGTTGCCCGGGCGGGCCGTGACCGCGCTGCTCCGCGCGGGCGTGACCACCACCGAGGAGCTCGCGGGCCTCAGCCGGCGGGAGCTCGCCGCGATCGACGGGCTCGGCCCGGGCCTGATCGCCGCGATCCGCACCGTCGTCCCCGAGCCGGTCGCCCGCGTGCCCCGCACGGCCCCCTCGGAGGCCGAGGTGCACACCGAGGCGGTCGCCGCCGGCATCGAGGCCGACGACGACGCGCCCACGCCGCCGCCCATCCCGTCGTTCGAGTCGCTGCGGGCGCCCCGGCGGCGGACGACGGTCGACCTGATCGTCCCGGCGACGCCGCCCCCCGACGAGGCCGCGCCCGCCGCGGGCCCACGGCCCGCTGCGGCGAACCGTCCGCGGCCCGCCGAGTACGCCGATCTGCGGCGCCTGTGCGTGCGCGGGGCCCGGGCCGCGGCCGGCGTGCCGGTGCGGCTGGCGTGGTGGTCGCTGCGCGCACCCGTGACGGGGCTGCGGCGGCTGCTGGGCCGGTAGCGCCGACCGGGCTCAGCCGTCCTGGCCGGGGCGCCGTCCGGCCGCGACCACCTCGGTGAGGGTCTGGTCGTCACGGGCGATCCACGCCCGGCCGTCGTCGGTGAGCACCAGCGGGCGCTGGATGAGCCGCGGGTGCTCGGCGAGCAGGCGGATCCACGCGTCGGCGTCCCGCGGCCGGTCCGCCAGGCCCAGCTCGCGGGCGAGCGGCTCGGACATCCGCGTGACGTCCCACGGCTCGAGGGAGAGGGCGGCCAGCGCGGCGCGCAGCTCGTCCTCGGTCGGCGGGTCGTCAAGGTAACGGCGCAGCGTGTACTCGACGCCGGCCTCCTCCAGCTGGGCCCGCGCGGCGCGGCACTTGGAGCAGGACGGGTTGAACCAGACCTCCACGGCCCCACCATAGGGCGGCGTTCCGGCCCTTCCCGCGACCCTTCCCGCGGCCCCGACGACGGGGTGTGCACCTACCGCGTCCTGCGGGCACCGACCACCGCGGTACGTGCACGCACGGCGCGGGCGGCCCCGCGCACGCGGATCGACGGCGCGTACCAGCTCCGACCGTCGGGCGGGGAAGGCGCGACACGCATCACCCGACGAATCGTCGGCGCGCGATTGTCACAAACGCATAACGCCGGTTACTGTCGGTGGGTCCGCCCGGTCGTCACGTCCCCCTCCGGGGAAGCCGGCGGACGCCGCCGAGTCGCCCTCCGGGGCGAGCCGGGGACCCACCGCAGTACTGGGGTGAATCCGCTCCGGGCCACGTGCCCGGGGCCGGTAGGGCTGCTTCCCGCCCGAACCCGTCAGCTAACTCGGTAGGCGGCTCACGGAAGAACGGAGAGCCGCCGCATGGCGTGCCCCTGCGCTGCTGGACGCCCCTCGTCGCTCCGGTACCGGGCGCGCCGGCGCACCTGACCGCACGCGGCCGTCCCGGGCCCGCACCCGCCGCACCCCCGAGCACCCTCGCTCGACCGGCGCCCCCGCCGTCCCCCGGAGTGCCGCGGACCGGCCCGCCCGGACCGCCGCCGCCCCCCGCCCGACCTCCCCGCCGCAGCCCGCGCCCCGCCGTGGTGCCGCTGCGCTCGCACACCTCGGAGCAACACCCCATGGACCCCCGCACCACCACCTCCTCCCGCGCAGACCGCCGCGGGAAGCCCCGCTCGCGCCGCCGTCCGGCGCTGCTCCTGGGCACCGCCGTCGCCGGCGCCGTCCTGGCCAACGCCCTCATCGGCGTCGAGCCGGCCGCGCAGGCGGAGGCCGGCGCGTCGGAGTCGGTCAGCGTCGCCGCGGAGCTCGGGCTCAGCGCCCAGTCCGCCCCGGCGCGGGTCGACGCGGCTCCGGACCTGCAGCCGCTCGAGGACCTCGCCGCCAGCCGCGCCTCCCGCGAGGCCGAGCAGACCGCCGCGCAGCAGGCGCAGGCCGCCGCCGACCAGGCCGCGCGGGACCGGCAGCAGGCCGAGGCCGAGGCCGCCGCCCGGGCCGCCGCCGAGGCCGAGGCCGCCGCGCGAGCAGCCGCCGAGGCCGAAGCCGCCGCTGCCGCCGAGCAGGCCGCACCCGCCGCCCCCGCACCGGCGGCCGCCGCCCCGGCGCGCGCGGCGGCCCCGGGCGCGGTCGCGCGGATCACCAACACCGCCGGGAGCATCAAGCCGGCCGCGCAGGCCGCCGCCAACGCCGTCGTCTCGAACGTGCCGGGCGCCGCCGACATCACCCTGGGCGGCACCCGCGCCAGCGCGACCGACCCGCACGGCCACCCCTCCGGCCTGGCCGTGGACTACATGGTCCTGACCGACGCGGCCCTGGGCGACGCCATCGTCCAGTACCACCGCGACCACTGGGCCGAGCTCGGCGTGGAGTACCTCATCTGGGAGCAGCGGATCCTGCAGTCGCCGAACGGGTCCTTCGAGCCGATGGCCGACCGCGGCGGCGTGACGGCCAACCACTTCGACCACGTCCACGTGAACTACCGGGGCTGACGCCCGCTCCGCGGGACGACCGGCGGCCGCCCTGCGGTGGCGGCGCCGGGTGTCCGGGTGTGCCATGTGCCTGCAGGCCTCCACCGGCAGGAGTTCCCGTGAGCACCTCCCGAGCATCGCTCGAGACCGACGACCACCCCGTCGACCAGGCCGACCTCCGGCGGGCCGCCCTCGGCGTGGGCAGCCAGGGCGCGTTCTACGCGGAGGTGTTCGGCGCCCGTTACCGCTACGCCGGCATCTCGTTGGCCCGCGAGTTCTCCTCGGTCTTCGGGCGCGGCATCGCACCGCTGGTCTCCTCCGCGCTGATCACCTGGGCGTCGGGCAGCTGGTGGCCGGTCGCGGTCTACACGATGGGGATGATCGGGATCTCCGCCGTCGCCATGCTGCTGTCGCCGGAGACCCGTGGCCGCGACCTGCGCCTCGAGGACGACGCCGTCCCGGGGCGGCGCCCGGTCGCCGCCTGACCTGCGACGAGAGGCCCCCCGTGAAGCTGCTGCTGCCCGACTCCGTCCCGCTGGCGCCGGACCTGCCCGACGGCGTCCGCGCCGTCACCTACGACGCCTCGGCCCCCGTCCCCGACGAGCACCTGGACGCCGAGGCGCTGGTCGTGTGGGGCAACGCCCCGGCCGACCTCGCCGCCGTCGCCGGCCGGATGCCGCGGCTGCGCTGGGTGCAGACGCTGGCGGCCGGACCCGACGCCGTGCTCGCCGCCGGCTTCCCCGAGGACGTCGTCGTCACCGCCGGGGTGGGGCTGCACAGCGCGACGGTGACCGAGCACGCCCTGGCGATGGTGCTCGCGCTGGTGCGCCGGCTGCCCGCGGCCGCCCGCGCGCAGGCGGAGCACCGCTGGGCCCGCGAGCTGGGCGGCCTGCAGCCGCTGCACCCCGAGGGTGCGGTCACCACCCTGATCGACGCCCGCGTGCTCATCTGGGGGTTCGGCGCCATCGGGCAGACCCTCGCGCCCCTGCTGGCCCAGCTGGGCGCCTCCGTCCGGGGCGCGGCGCGCAGCGCGGGGGAGCGCTCCGGGTTCGCCGTCGTCGCCGAGGACGACCTGGACGCCGAGCTGGGGCGGACCGACGTGCTGGTCATGGTGCTGCCCTCGACCCCCGGCACCACCCGGGCCCTCGACGCCGGCCGACTGGCCGCGCTCCCGGCGCACGCCTTCGTGGTCAACGTCGGCCGCGGCTCGACGGTCGACGAGGCCGCGCTCGTCGCCGCTCTGGGAGAGGGCCGCCTCGCCGGCGCCGCCCTCGACGTGACCGAGACCGAGCCCCTGCCCGCGGACTCCCCGCTGTGGGACGCCCCGAACCTGCTGCTCACGCCGCACGCGGCCGGCGGCCGGCCGGTCGGCGCGGACGACCTCGTCTCCGCCAACCTCGCGGCGCTGCTGGCCGGCGGCGAGCTGCGGAACGTGGTGGACCGGTGACCGACGTGCTGGCCGCCCTGGAACGGGCGCGGCTGGTCCCGGTCGTGGTGCTGGACGACGCGGGGCACGCCGGCCCCCTGGCCGACGCGCTCGTCGCCGGCGGCCTGCCCGTCGCCGAGGTCACCTTCCGCACCCCCGCCGCGGCCGACGCCATCCGGGCCGTGGCCGACCGGGGGGACGTCCTCGTCGGGGCGGGGACCGTGCTGACCCCCGCCCAGGTGGACCGGGCCGTCGCCGCCGGCGCCCGCTACGTGGTCTCGCCCGGCCTCAGCCGCGCGGTCGTCGAGCGCTGCGCCGAGCACGGCGTCCCCGCCCTGCCCGGCGTGGTCACCGCGACCGAGGTGCAGGCGGCCCTCGAGCTGGGCGTGACGGCCGTCAAGTTCTTCCCCGCCGGCACCTCCGGCGGTGCCCGCGCGGTCGCCGCGCTCGCCGCTCCGTTCGGCGAGGTGCGGTTCGTGCCCACCGGCGGCATCGGCCCCGCGGACCTGGCCGACTACCTGCGCCTCGACGCCGTCGTGGCGGTCGGCGGCTCGTGGATGGTGCCGCGCGACCGGATCGCGGCCGGCGACCTCGCCACCGTCACCCGGCTCACCGCGGAGGCGGTCGCGCTCGTGCAGGGCGGGCCGCCGCCCGGGCGGTGAGGCCTCAGTGGTTGTCGCGGGGGATGCCCGCGGTCCGCGCGACCCGCTGGTAGCCCACCGCCGGGCGCAGGACCATGCCGTCGCACAGCTGGGTGACCATCGAGCGCTGGATCTCCTGCCACGGCGTCTGCGACGGCGGCACCGGGTAGCCGCCGGCCTCCTCCAGCGCCCGGCGGCGCTCGGCCAGCTCCTCGTCGGGCAGCAGGACGTCGGCCCGGCCGGCGGGCAGGTCGATCCGGACGACGTCCCCGGTCCGCAGCAGCGCCAGCCCGCCGCCGGCCGCGGCCTCGGGTGAGGCGTTGAGGATCGAGGGGGAGCCCGACGTCCCCGACTGGCGGCCGTCGCCGATGCACGGCAGCGCGTGCACGCCCTTCCTGATCAGCGCCGCGGGCGGCTGCATGTTGACGACCTCCGCCGCGCCCGGGTAGCCCAGCGGGCCCACGCCGCGGATCACCAGCAGGCACGTCTCGTCGATCTGGAGCGCCGGGTCCTCGATGCGGGCGTGGTAGTCCTCCGGCCCGTCGAAGACCACGGCGCGGCCCTCGAACACCCCCGGGTGCGCGGGGTCGGACAGGTAGCGCTCGCGGAACTCGGGGGAGATGACGCTGGTCTTCATGATCGCGTCGTCGAACAGGTTGCCCCGCAGCACGAGGAAGCCCGCGTCGGGCAGCAGCGCCCGGTCGAAGGTGCGGATGACCTCGCGGTCGGTCGCCGCGCTGTCCCGGCAGTTCTCGCCGATCGTCGCGCCGTTGACGGTGAGGGCGTCCTCGTGCACCAGCCCGTGGGCCATCAGCTCGTGGACGACGGCGGGCACCCCTCCGGCCCGGTGGAACTCCTCGCCGAGGAACCGGCCGGCCGGCTGCACGTCGACGATCAGCGGGACGGTCAGCCCCAGGTCCTGCCAGTCGGCCAGGTCCAGCGGGACGCCGGCGTGCCGGGCGAGGGCGCCCAGGTGGATCGGCGCGTTGGTGGAGCCGCCGATGGCGGAGGTGACGACCACGGCGTTCTCGAACGCCTCGCGGGTCAGCACGTCGGACGGCTTGAGGTCCTCGTGCACCATCTCCACGATCCGCCGGCCGGTGAGGTAGGCCATCCGGGCGCGGTCGCGGTGCGGCGCGGGGATGGCGGCGCAGCCGGGCAGGCTCATGCCGAGGGCCTCGGCGATCGCGTTCATCGTCGAGGCGGTGCCCATGGTGTTGCAGTGGCCGGGGGACGGCGCCGAGGAGGCGACCAGGTCGACGAACCCGGCCTCGTCGATCTCCCCGGCGGCGAGCAGCTCGCGGGCCTTCCAGACGATCGTCCCCGACCCGGTCCGCTCCCCGTCGTGCCAGCCGTTGAGCATCGGCCCACCGGACAGCACGATCGCCGGCAGGTCGACGGTGGCCGCGGCCATCAGGCAGGCCGGGGTGGTCTTGTCGCAACCGGTGGTCAGCACGACGCCGTCGAGCGGGTAGCCGTGCAGCACCTCCACCAGGCCGAGGTAGGCCAGGTTGCGGTCGAGCGCCGCCGTCGGGCGCCGCCCGGTCTCCTGGATGGGGTGCACCGGGAACTCCATGGCCAGGCCGCCGGCGTCCCGGATGCCCTCGCGCACCCGCTCGGCGAGCACCAGGTGGTGCCGGTTGCAGGGGGCGAGGTCCGAGCCGGTCTGCGCGATGCCGATGACCGGCCGGCCCGACTGGAGCTCCTCGCGGGTGAGCCCCCAGTTGAGGTACCGCTCGACGTAGAGCGCCGTCATCCCGGGGTTCTCGGGGTTGTCGAACCAGGCCTGGCTGCGCAGCCGTCGTCCGGGCGTCGTGTCATCGTCCACCGGGGCCTCCTCTCGCCGGCCGGGGCCCGGTGCCGCGCGACCGCTCCGGGCGCGATTGTGGGACGACGCGCGGGCTCCCGGCGACCCTGCCACTCTGGACGGTGCCGCGGCCCACGCGCGCACGGACGTGCGGCACACGGGAGGAAGGGACATGGGGGACAAGCCGCCGCTGGGGCCGGTCTCGACCGCCCGGCAGGTGCCGCGGTGGTCCGAGCTCCGCGAGGTCGTCCAGTTCCGGCGGCCGCGGCTGGGCCGCACCGCCCGGCGGCTGGAGCACGCGCTCACCGTCCGCGACCTGCGGGCGGCCGCCCGGCGCACCACGCCGCGCGCGGTGTTCGACTACGTGGACGGCGCCGCCGAGGAGGAGATCACCGCGGCCCGCAACGTCGCCGCGTACCGGCGGGTGACGTTCCTGCCGGACGCGCTGCGCTCGGTGGCCGACCCCGACCCCGGCATCGAGCTGCTCGGGTCGCGCATCGCGATGCCGCTGGTGTTCGCACCGACCGGCTACACGCGGATGATGCACCACCACGGGGAGGCGGCCGTGGCGGCCGTGGCCGAGCACGTCGGCGTCCCCTACGCGCTGTCGACGGTGGGCTCGACCTCGATCGAGGACGTGCGCGCCGCGGCGCCGGGGGGCGAGCTGTGGTTCCAGCTGTTCTTCACCGCCGACCCGACGGTCAACGAGGACCTCCTGGCCCGGGCCGAGGCGGCCGGCTACACCACGATCCTGCTCACCGTCGACACCACGGTCTCCGGGATGCGCTACCGGGACGTCGTCAACGGCCTGACCATCCCGCCCACGCTGACCGCCCGCACCGTGCTGAACATGTCCCGCTTCCCGGTGTGGTGGTTCAACAAGCTGACCACCGGCGGGATGACCTTCGCCTCGCTCACCGGGGTCCCGGGCAACCCGACGCCGGGCGAGGTCGCGAGCATGATGTTCGACCCCGGCCTGGACTTCACCTCGCTGGACTGGCTGCGCGCGCGGTGGCGGGGCAACCTCGTGGTCAAGGGCGTGACGACGCCCGCGTCGGCCCGCGAGGCGGTGGAGCACGGAGCGGACGGCGTGGTCGTGTCCAACCACGGCGGCCGCCAGCTGGACCGCTCGGCCGCCACGCTGGACGTGCTGCCCGCCGTCCGCGCCGCCGTCGGCCCGGAGGCCACGGTGCTCATCGACGGCGGCGTCCTCCACGGCCAGGACGTCGTCGCGGCCCGCGCGCTCGGCGCCGACGCGGTGATGATCGGCCGCGCCTACCTCTACGGGCTCATGGCCGGCGGCCGGGACGGCGTGCTGCGCGCCTACGAGGTCCTCGCCGAGGAGTACCTGCGCTGCATGCAGCTGCTCGGGGTGCGCCGCAGCGCGGACCTCTCCGAGCGGCACGTCGCCTTCACGCCGCACGGCCCGGGGGACTACCCGAACGTCTCGGTCTGACCGCCGTCCGCGCACCCCGGGTTGCCCCCGCACCGCGGACGTGCAGCAATAGGGGCCCACGGAGATGGTGACGCAGCTCACACAGGGGGCGCGATGGTCACGACTCGTCCGGGCGGCCGGCCCTCCTCGGTGGTCGACCGGTTCCCGACCAAGTACCTGGCCGCACCGTCGGTGCGGGACATGCCGGAGCCGCCGTCGAGCTTCCGGCACGTGATCGGACCGGGGATCATCGCCGCCGGCGTCGGCATGGCCAGCGGCGAGTTCATCCTCTACCCCTACATCGCCTCGCAGGTCGGCCTCGTCTTCGTGTGGGCCGCGTTCGTGGGGCTGGCCACCCAGTACTTCCTCAACATGGAGATCGAGCGCTACACGCTCGCCACGGGGGAGACCGCGCTCACCGGCTTCAGCCGGTACTGGCGGCACTGGGGCCTGGTCTTCGCGATCATGGCGTACTTCGCCAACATCTGGCCGGGGTGGGTGACCAGCTCCGCGACCCTGGTCACCTACCTCGTCGGCGGCAGCGTCGTGCCCATCGCCATCGGCATGCTGATCGTCGTCGGCCTCGTGCTGACCCTGGCGCCGGTGGTGTACCAGGCCCTCGAGAAGATCGAGATGGTCAAGGTCGCCGCCATCCTGCTGCTCATCGTCGTCGCCTCGGTCGCCGTGATCGGCGCCTCGACGTGGGCGGACCTGCCGCACATCGTCACCCGCGCCGGGCTGCCCTACGAGGAGCTCGGGTTCGCGCTGCTGCTGGGGGCGCTGGCGTTCGCCGGCGCCGGCGGCGGGCAGAACCTGTGCCAGAGCAACTGGATCCGCGACAAGCGCTTCGGCATGGGCGCCTACGTGCCGCGGATCGTCAGCCCGGTCACCGGCCACCTGGAGGCGGCCCCCTCGACCGGCTACGCCTTCGAGCCGACCCCGGAGAACCTGGGCCGGTGGCGGCGCTGGTGGAAGTTCGCCAACACCGAGCAGCTGACCACCTTCGTGCTGATCAGCTTCCTCACCATCCTGTTCACCTCGCTGCTGGCGTACGCCACCGTCTTCGGCCAGGAGGGGCTGGCCAGCGACATCTCGTTCCTGAAGGCCGAGGGCGACGCGCTCAACGCCGGCGTCGGCGGCTGGTTCGGCACCTTCTTCTGGATCATCGGCGCGTTCTCGCTGTTCGCCGCCGCGCTGGGCATCGTCGACTACACCAGCCGGCTCGGGGCCGACGTCCTCAAGACCGCGTACCTGCGCAACGCGAACGAGAGCAAGATCTACTTCGCGCTGGTGTGGGGCCTGGTCGCGATCGGCTGCATCGTGCTGCTGTCCGGGCTGTCGCAGCCGCTGATCCTGCTGGTCATCTCCGCGGTGACCGGCGGGCTGATGATGTTCATCTACTCCGCGCTGCTGCTGCTGGTGAACCGGCGGGTGCTGCCCGAGGAGATCCGCCCGGGCGGCGTCCGGGTCGCCGCGCTGGTCTGGTCGTTCCTGCTGTTCGGCTTCCTCTCCGTGCTGACGTTCAACGAGCAACTGGCGAAGCTCTTCGGTGGGTGAGCAGGGGCCGGGCGCCGTTCCGCGGGTGGTCACCGCGGGGGAGACGATGGTGCTGGTCGTCCCCCTGGCCCCCGGCCGGCTCCGGCACGCCGGCGCGGCGACGCTGTCGATCGGCGGCGCGGAGAGCAACGTCGCCATCGGGCTGTCCCGGCTCGGCGTCCCGGCCGGCTGGGTGAGCGCCCTCGGCGAGGACGAGCTCGGCGAGCTGGTCCTACACCGGGTGCGCGCCGAGGGCGTGGACACCAGCGCCGTACGGCGGGTCCCGGACCGGCCCACCGGGCTCTACCTGCGGGAGGAGGTCGCCGGCGCGCTGCGGGTGTACTACTACCGCCGCGGGTCGGCGGCCGCGACCCTGGCGCCGGGCGCGTTCGACCCGGCGGTCCTCGAGGGTGCCGCGTTCCTGCACCTCACCGGGATCACCGGGGCGCTGTCGCCGGAGTGCGCCGAGTTCCTGCCGTGGGCGGCGCGCACCGCCCGGGAGGCGGGCGTCCGGGTGAGCTACGACGTCAACTACCGCAGCCGGCTGTGGGAGCCGGCGGCCGCGCGCGTGGCCACCGAGGCGCTGCTGCCGCACGTCGACGTCCTGCTGGTGGGCGACGAGGAGGCCCGCGCCCTGTGGGGGGAGGACGACGAGACCTGCCTGGAGCGCCTCGCCGACGCCGGACCGGCCGAGGTGGTGCTCAAGCTCGGCGGCCGCGGCTGTGCGGCGGCGGTGGACGGCGAGCGGCTGACCTCCCCGGGGTTCCCCGTCCGCCAGGTCGACCCGATCGGGGCCGGGGACGCGTTCGCGGCCGGCTACCTCGCCGCGACCCTGTGGGGCCTCCCGCCCGACGAGCGGCTGCGGACGGCGAACGCCATGGGCGCCTTCTGCGTGCAGAGCGCCGGCGACTACGAGGGCCTGCCCAGCCGCCGGGAGCTGACCGCGTTCCTCGACCGGACCGTCGACCTCGGGAGGTGACCATGACCGCCGCGGCCCTGCTCGAAGGTGTGTACGTCGCCAACGTGACGCCCTTCCGCGACGACGAGCGCGGCAGCATCGACGTCGACGCCTACCTCGCCCACGTCCGGTGGCTCGCCGGGCAGGGGGTCACCGGCGTCGTCCCGTTCGGCACCAACGGCGAGGGGCCCTCGGTCTCCGCGGGGGAGAAGCGCGCCCTGCTGAGCGCGCTGCTCCCGGAGGCGGACGCCCTGCACGTCGTCCCCACGGTCGCGGAGGGCAACCTGCCCGACACCCTCGACCTGCTGGCGTTCCTGCAGGACCTGCCGGTGCGGGCGGTCATGGTGCTGCCGCCCTACTTCTTCAAGCCGGTGCCGGCCGAGGGGCTGCGGCGGTTCTACGAGCGCGTCCTGGCCGCCACCCGCCACCCGGTGGTCGTCTACCACGTCCCGAAGTACGCCGTCCCGGTGCCGCCCGAGCTGGTGACCGGCCTGCCGGTGTGGGGCGTGAAGGACTCCGGGGGCGAGGCGGGCTACGCCGAGACCGTCGCCGCGGCGGGCAAGGGGGTGCTGCTCGGCACGGAGGACGACCTGCCCGCCCGGCTGCCGACCGCCACCGGCGCCATCTCCGCGCTGGCCAACATCGTCCCCGAGCAGGTCGTGGCGCTCTACGGGCACGTCCGCGGCGGGCGCGCCGCCGAGGCCGCGGCCCTGTCCGCGCACCTGCAGCGGGTCCGGGCGATGACCAAGCAGCACGCCAGCCCGGGGGTGCTCAAGCGCGTCGCCGAGGCGCGGCACGGGCACCCGATGGGCACCGTGCGGCCGCCGCTGGTCCCCGTTCCCGCGTCGTTCGACGCCGCGGCCGCGGCCGAGGGCGCCGCGGCGGTCCCCGTCGGCTGAGGCGGGCGCGGGATGCGGGTGCTGGTCACCGACGCGGCGTACGGCGAGCTCGACATCGAGGCCGGCGTCCTCGCCGGCGCCGGACTCGAGCTGCGCACCGCGCAGTGCACGACCGCGGACGACGTGATCGCCGCCGCCCGGGACGTGGACGCGGTGATCGTCCAGTACGCGCCGATCACGGCCGAGGTGCTCGAGGCGCTGCCCCGGCTGCGGCTGGTCAGCCGCTACGGCGTGGGCGTCGACGTCGTGGACACCGAGGCCGCCCGGGCGCGCGGGGTGTGGGTGTGCAACGTGCCCGACTACGGCACGGGGGAGGTGGCGCTGCACGCGGTCGCGATGCTGCTGGCGCTGCTGCGCAACCTGGCCGGGCACGACCGCGAGGTGCACGCCGGGCGGTGGGACCACCGGCTGGGCGGGCCGCTGCGCCGTCCCGGCGGGCTGACCCTGGGGGTGGTCGGGCTCGGCCGGATCGGCCGGACGACGGCGGAGCGGGCGGCCCCCTGGTTCGGCGCCTGCCTGGGCTACGACCCCCACCTCCCGGACGAGGCGTGGCCGCCGGGCATCGAGCGGGCGGGCCTCGCGGAGCTGTTCGCCCGGAGCAGCGCGGTCACGCTGCACCTGCCGCTGACGCCCGAGTCGCACGGCCTCGTGGGCGCCGAACTGCTCGGGCGGCTGCCGCGCGGCTCCTACCTGGTCAACACCGCCCGCGGCGGGCTGGTCGACCTCGACGCGGTGCACGCGGCGCTGGAGGAGGGCCGGCTCGCGGGCGTCGCCCTCGACGTGCTCCCCGAGGAGCCGCCGCCGGCCGGCTACCCGCTGCTGCGCCACCCGCGGGCGCTGCTCTCACCGCACGTCGCCTGGTACTCCGAGGAGTCCGAGGTGGAACTGCGGCGCAAGGCGGCGGAGAACGTCGTGGCGTGGGCCCGGACCGGGCGCCCGACCTACCCGGTCGTCGAGGGCCGCTGAGGGAGCCGCTCCCGCGTCAGGAGGCGCCGCCGGCCAGGCGGCCGAGGATGGCCGGGCTGGCTGCGTGGACCACCCCCATGAGACCGGCCTCCTCGAGGTGGTGGGCCCGCAGCCCGGACACCGCGTCGGAGGCGAGCAGCACCCGGTAGTCCCGCGCACTGGCGCCGTACACCGTGGCCCGGGGGCAGTTCGGGTAGTTGCACCCGGCCAGGACGACGGTCGTGACCCCGAGCCCGCGCAGGTGGTCGTCGAGCGGCGTGCGGTGGAAGGCGTCCCAGCGCGGCTTCCACACCGCCCACTCGCCGTCCGCCACGGCCTGCACCGCACCGGCGCGCAGCCGATCCGGGTCGAGGTTCCCGGCGCCGGGGGGCCGCAGCTCCGGGACGATCTGCGAGCCCGCCGATCCGGGCCGCACCAGCGGCGCACCGGACGCGATCAGCGTGCGCCGGACCAGGTCGACGTCCTGCCCCTCGTACAGCCGGACGACGTGCACGATCGGGCGCCCGGCGTCCCGGTAGCCCCGCAGCAGCCGGGCGATGACCGGCACGACGTCGCTGGTGCCGGGGACCGGGTTGGCGCCGCCGTCGACGAAGTCGACCTGCGTGTCGATGACCACGAGCGCGGAGCGGTCGAGCTCCGGGACGACGTGCGGGTCGAGGTCGGTCGGCCAGGTGCCCACGCGCACTCCCTCCTGGGTCCCGCGGCCGCGGTGCGGCGGCCGGTGCGGCCACTCTGGCGCAGCGGCGGCCGGACGTCACGGCCCCGCGGGCCGCGCTCCGCGCCATCGCCCGTCCGGGTGGTCCACCCGCGCCGTGCCGGGGTGTCCTTGACGCTCGACAACCCGTCCGGACACGATCCGGCGCGTGATGCAGCTCACACTCCACGGATCCGACACGACCGGCACGAGCCGCGCCCACGGCACGGCGGCCCCCCGATGAGGCTCGTCTCGTTCCACGGCGAGGGCGGGGTACGCCTCGGAGTCGAGACCGGCGCCGGCGTGGTGGACGTCCGCGCGGCCGCTCCGGACGCGCCGGCCACGGTCGCCGAGGTCATCGCGACCGGCCCCGCGGGCCTCGAGGACCTGCGGCGCGCCGTGGGATCGGCGAGCGACGCCGTCCCCGTCGCGGACCTCCGACTGGCCGCGGCCGTGCCCGACCCGGGGAAGATCATCTGCGTCGGGCTCAACTACCAGAAGCACGCCGCGGAGGGCGGCCTCCCGGTCCCCGACCACCCGATCTACTTCGCCAAGTACCGGAACAGCCTGGCCGGCTCCGGACAGGACGTGGCCATCCCCGCGGCGACCCGCCGGGCCGACTACGAGGTCGAGCTGGTCGCGGTCATCGGGCGGAGCACCCGCCGCGTGTCGCCGGAGGAGGCACTCGACCACGTCTTCGGCTACGCCACGGGCAACGACCTGTCCGCGCGTGAGTTGCAGATGCGCAGCAGCCAGTGGATGTACGGCAAGGCGATCGACGGCTTCGCGCCGCTGGGGCCCTACCTGGTCACCGCCGACGAGGTCCCCGACCCCCAGGCGCTGGACCTGCGGTGCTGGGTCAACGGGGAGCTCCGGCAGAGCTCCACCACCAGGGACATGGTCTTCTCCGTTGCCGACCTGGTCAGCGACCTGTCCCAGATCATGACGCTCGAGCCCGGAGACGTCATCTACACCGGGACGCCGGAGGGCGTGGCCATGGGCATGGCCGACCCGGTCTGGTTGCAGCCCGGTGACGAGGTCGTCTGCGAGGTCCAGGGCCTGGGACGCCTGGTGACCCCGCTGGTGGCCGACCCGACCTGACCGACAGCTCCCGCCCCGGGACCCGCACACGGGGGACACCGGGCGGCCCTCCCCACTCCCCACCGACGAGGAGTCCTCGTGGAACCGTCCCTGCTGTCCCTCCTCCCGCCGCTGGTCACGATCGTCCTGGCCATCACCACCCGGCGGATCCTGCTGTCGCTGGGCGTGGGCATCGTCCTGGGTGCCCTGCTGTTCGCCCAGTGGGACGTCGGGGGCGCCGTCGACCTCGTGCTCGACACCGCCGGCGGGCTCATCGTGGCCGACGGCGAGGTGGCGGAAGAGGTCTACATCCTCGCCGTCGTCGTGCTGCTCGGCGTCCTGACGTCGTTCATCTACGTCTCCGGCGGGCTCCTGGCGTTCGCCTCCTGGGCGGTCACCAAGGTCCGGACGCGCGTGCAGGCCGCCTTCGTGCCCGTCGTCATCGGCGTCGTGATCTTCTTCGACGACGCGTTCAGCAGCCTGGTCGGCGGCACGGTCAGCCGGTCGATCACCGACCAGCACCGGATCTCGCGCGCGAAGCTCTCCTACCTCGTCGACTCCACCGCCGCGCCGGTCATCGTGCTGGTGCCGATCTCGGGCTGGGCCGCGTTCATCGCCGCCACCATGACCGGCATCCTGGACGAGAACGGCGTCACGGACATGAACGGCTACGAGGCGTTCCTCCGGACCATCCCGGCGATGATCTACCCGATCACGGCCCTGCTGCTGGTCGTCGCCGTCGCCTGGCTGACCATCGACTTCGGGCCGATGCGGCGGCACGAGCGGGCCGCGATCGAGCGGGGCGTGCTGTTCGACGACAGCCGGGGAGCGGTGCCCGGCGAGACCGACCGCGACCTGCCGGTACGCCGCGACGGGAGGATCGGCGACCTGCTGTGGCCGGTGGCCACGCTCCTGGCCGTGACCGTCGTGTGCGCGCTGTGGTTCGGCATCGCGGGGTCGGAGGGCTCGCTGAGCCCGATGGACATCCTCACCAACACCGACGTGATCCTCGCGCTCTTCTACGGGACCATCGCCGCCACGCTCGTCTCGGCGGCCATCCTCGTCGCGCGCCGGACGCCGGGCGGCCTGCTGGGTCGCGCCGCCTGGGCGGGTGTGCGGTCGATGCTCATGGCCGCGGCGGTGCTCTTCCTGGCCTGGATGACCGCCGAGATCATCTCCGAGCTCGGCATCGGTGAGTACCTGGCCGGGGTCGTCGACGCGGCGCTGCCGCTGGCCCTGCTCCCCGTCGTCCTCTTCCTCCTGGCGAGCTTCATCTCGTTCTCGATGGGGAGCACCTTCGGCACCTTCGGCCTGCTGCTGCCGATCGCCGGTCAGATCGCCGTGGCCCTCGATCCGGGCCTGCTCATCCCGGTCTTCGGGGCGGTCCTGGCCGGCGCCATCTTCGGGGACCACACCTCACCGCTGTCGGACACGACGATCCTGTCCTCGATCGGTTCCGGCGTGCACCTCATCGACCACGTCAACACGCAGCTGCCGTACGCCCTCGTCGCGGCTGCCGCCTCGGCGGTGGGCTTCCTCGTCGCCGGGCTGACGCAGAGCACCGGACTGGCGCTCGTGGCGGCGGTGCTGGCCCTGGCGCTGGCCGTCGTCGTCCTGCACGCCCGGTCCCGCCGGGCGGCGCGGTCCGACGCGGTCGTCGAGGGCCGCGGCAGCCCCCGGGACGTCAGGCGCTGAGCGGAGCCCGCCGCTGCAGCCGCAGCCGGCGCCGCTCCCGCTCGGACAGGCCGCCCCAGATGCCGAACCGCTCGTCGTTGCCGAGCGCGAACTCCAGGCACTCCATCCGCACCGGGCAGCTGGCGCACACCCGCTTGGCCTCGCGGGTGGAGCCACCCTTCTCCGGGAAGAAGGCCTCCGGGTCGGTCTCGGCGCACAGCGCGTCCAGCCGCCACGACTCGTCGCCGGCGGGGACGGCGCTGTCGAAGAGCGGTGCCGGCGGCTGCACGGCCGGAGCGGGGGCGAGGGTCAGGTGGGGACGCGCGATGGACGACACGGGGAACTCCTCATGCAGGGGGGAAGTTGCGCTCTGGCCGTGACGGACCAGTACGCCCTGAATTCACTTCGTGACGTTACGCAGTCATCCAGCCGCGTCGCACTGGCACAACCTTGAGGAGAACTCGGAACAGGTTCGGCGGGATCTGCCCGACCCGACGCGGCGGACGGCGGGTCCCGGCCCCCGCGGGCTCACGGGGCGTCGAAGTACGTCACCCGGTCGGGCTGCGCGGGAAACGGGTTGGCCCACTCCGACGGCGCGCCGGTGATCGGCTGCGCGTCGGTGACGACGACGAACGGCGTCCCCGGGTAGACGGCGAGCACCCGCGAGGCGGAGGAGAGGTCCTCGGTGCGCTCGACGAGCTCGCCGCGCCGCAGCTGCCGGGTGGTCCGCCGCCCACGCAACTCCTCCCCGACCTCGGCGACCCACTCGGCGCCGTCGGAGGTGAAGACGATCGAGTGCACCCGCCGGTCGGCGGGGGCCGACTCGCAGCCGGCGAACTCGGCGAGGGCGTCGTAGAGCCGCTCGGCCTGCTCGTCGTCGCCGGCCCGGGGGAGGAAGAAGGCTGCCATGCCCCCGATCCTCTCCGCGGCCACCGACAGACCGGCCGTCACGTCAGGAGCGCGAACCCCGGCACGTGCTCGGTCAGCCACGCCGTCCAGCGCGGCGCCTCGCGCTCGGCCGCCTCCGCGCCGCCGTCGCCGAACAGGTGGGCGCGCACCGTGACCTTCGCGCCGCCGTAGTCGAACGCCCCCAGCTCGACGATCCCGGAGTGGGGGTGCTCGGCGTGCAGCGTGACGGTGCGCCCGGTGGTGTCGACGACCGTTCCCGCGGTCGCGGGGGCACCGCCGTCCACCTCGACCCGGTCGCCGACCCTGGCGCCGGCCAGGCCCAGCGCGGCGAGCAGGTCGCGGCCGACGTCGTCGGCGGAGCGGTCCGCGACGGAGCCGAAGACGAGCAGCGGCGCGACCGGCTGCCCCCGGAAGGAGGTCAGCACGAGGCGCAGCGCGAGCAGGGCGCCGCGCCAGCCCTCGTCGGTGCCCTCGAGCTGGTCCTCCCAGCCCGCGCCGCCGGTGAAGAAGCCACTGACCAGCCGGACCACGCACGTGCCTCCGTCGCGTGCCTCGACGAGGAGCTCGGTGGCCCACGGCGGCGCGTCGGGTGCGTCGGGGTCCCAGTCGCGCTCCTCGTAGGCGAAGCGGTGCGGCGGCTCCCAGGCGGTGACGACCCCCTCGGAGCTGCCGAAGGGCCCGTGGTGGGTGACGATCCGGCCGCCCTCGCGCTCCTCCACCTCGGCGGGCACGAACCACGTGGAGATGCCCGGCCCGGTGGCGATCGCCTGCCACACCTCCGCTGGGTCGCCGGGCACCTCGATCTCGGAGGCGGAGACGCGGGCGGTGGGCTCGTCGGGGTCGTAGCGGGTCACGGCGACTCCTCGCGGGGTGGGCCGACGGGGACGTCGGCGGGAACGGGGTGCACGCCGACGAGGACGCGCTGCCAGCGGCCGTCCGCCGCCCCCTCGTCGTGGTACCGGGCGACGAGCCGGGTGACCGCCGCGGCGAGCTCGTCGGCGAAGGCGGCGCGGTCGGCCGGGGAGGCGAAGCGGACGTCGGCGTCCAGGGCCAGGACCGGCAGCGGCGCCTCGGCGCGCCGGGCCCGCGCGGCCATCCCGCCCACCTCGCGCAGCACCCGGCCGGCGAGCGCCAGGAGGTAGGCGGCCGACAGCCGGTCGGGCGTGCGCGCGGCGTCGGCCGCGGCGTCGCCGAGGACTCCCGGCGACACCAGGTAACCGGCGGCGGTGGCGACGAGGAGCCGTTCGGTGAGGCCGCCCCACCGCCGGGTGTCGGACGCCTCGACCAGCCCGTGCTCCTCGAGCTTGCGCAGGTGGTAGTTGACCTTCTGCCGGCTCAGCCCGAGGCGCTCGGCGAGCGTGGCCGCGGACGCCGGCGCGCGGAGCTCGGCGAGCAGGCGGGCGCGCACCGGGTCGAGCGCGACGGTGGCCGCGGCCGGGTCGCTGATGACGTCGACGGCTCGCACGGCCCCAGACTCGCCTTGACAGGAATTCTTGTCAAGGGTGTCCGGTCCGGTGGCACGGCGGCCGGTCCACCACGGCGGCCGGCGCGGAGGACGATCGCAGGACCCACATCAGGGGAGGGTCTGGTGCGCCGTACCGTCAGGGGCCTGCTGGCCTTCTTCGTGGTCTTCGGCCTGGTCGTCGGTGGGTGGCAGACCCTCGCGCCGGCGTCCTTCTACCGGGACTTCCCCGGCTTCGGACGGCACTGGGTCAGTGTCGACGGCCCCTACAACGAGCACCTGCTCCGCGACGTGGGCCAGGGCAACCTCGCCGTCGGCGTGGTCGCGCTGGTCGCGCTGGTGACCGGCGGGGTCTGGCTGGCCCGGGCGACCGGGCTCGCCGCGGTCGTGGCGTACCTGCCCCACCAGCTCTACCACCAGTTGACCCTGCACCTGCTGGAGACGCCCGGCGACCAGGTGCTGCAGACCCTCACGCTCACCCTGGTGTCGGTGGCCGCCGTCGTCCTGACCGTGTGCGCGTTCCGGCTGCCGGTCCGCGTCGCCGACGGCCGGCCGTCGTCCGCGGTGGGCGAGGGGGCCGAGGGGCGGTGACCGGCGCGCTCAGCCGCCCAGCCGGGTCACCGGCGAGACGCCGAAGCGCTCGGCGGTCATCCGCTTGATCCCGGCGGGGAAGTCGGCCGACGCGGCGCGGTGGGCGGCGGCCAGCCCGGCCTGGGCGGCGCCGTCGCCGGCGAACGCCGCGACGCACGGTTCCGGGGCGGCGTTGGCCAGCGCGAGCAGTGCACCGGCGACCCCCAGCGCGCCGCACATGGTGAGCAGCGTCGGCGAGCCGGTGTAGATCTCGCCGCGGAAGACCTCGATCTCGTCGAGCAGCCGCTCGGCGTCCCCGGAGGAGTCCTTGAGGCCGGACACCGGCAGCTCGGGCAGCAGGTGCACCGGGACGCCGGGGGAGGAGGCGAGCGGGAAGTGGTAGGCCAGCAGCGGCCGCTCGGCCGCGGTCTTGGCGACCCGCTCGTAGTACGGGCGCGGGTCGGCGACCCCGGGCGGCGAGAGCGCCAGCGCGGCGTCGGCACCCGCGTCGAAGGCCTGCTCGGTCAGCGCGGCGGCCTGCGCTCCGGTCGGTGCGCCGGTACCGGCGATCACCGGCACGTCCTGCGGGACGGCGGTGCGCACGGCGCCGACCAGGGCGCGGCGCTCCTCGGGGGTGAGCGCGGCCGCCTCCCCGGTGGTGCCCGCGACGAGCACGGCGCGCACGCCGGCGTCGACCAGGCGGACGGCCAGGTCGGCGGTGGCCGGGGCGTCGAGGGCGCCCCGCTCGTCGAACAGCGTGACCAGGGCGACGCCGACACCGGTGAAGGAGGCAGGCACCGCCCCATCCTGCTCGCCCGGCCTCCCGGCGACAACGCAGCGGAACGCGAGACGGCAGGCGCGCACCGCTACCGGAGAACCCGCCGTTCCTCTTCACTTCCTGCATGCAGGAGTGGGATCCCGCTGCATCGACAGCCCTCCTCGACTGCAAGCAGGCGCTCGAGGAGCGGGACGTCGTGCGCTGGCTGCAGGAGGTCACCCGCGCCATGTGGCGGCCGAACGCCGAGCGCTACGAGCCGTCCCACCTGTTCGACACGCCCCGCGGCATGGCCGGGCTGTCCGCGGAGAACTTCCGGGAGCGGATGCTCGCCGAGTACCGCGCGGCCCACGCGTCGTGGCGGTCGCGCGGGATCCGCCTCACCCTCCCGCACGGCTCCCTGGTGATCGAGGCCGGCGGGCTGGCCGTGCACGTGGTCAAGGCCCCGGGCGTCCAGATCCGCGAACCGGACTGGACCGGTTTCGCGTGGGACACCAGCGCCGTCCGCCGGGCGGCCGCCGCCCGCAACGCCGGGACCCTCGCCCTGCCGCCCCCGCCCGTCGAGGGGCAGCTGGCGTTCGACTTCGACGTCCTCCCCGCCGGGGGCAACCCGGTCTACCGGGACCTCTTCTTCGTCTGGGCCGGGGACGCCGTCGGCCTGACGGCCGGCTGGCTGGGACTGCCCCGGCTGGGCCGGCACCGCTGGCTGGCGGTGACCCAGCTGTGGCGGGACGACGCCGGCGCGGGCGGACCGCGCGGGGACGACGACCCGCGACCGGCGACTGCTCCGGCCTCCCCGGGGCAGGCGGCGATCGACGTCTGAGGGGAGAGCGGCATGACGACTCCGCGCGTGCACCTCCGGGAGGTCACCGACGACAACCGCGAGGCGGTGCGGGCCGTCCGGGTGCGCAAGGACCAGAAGCGGTTCGTGGCCTCGGTCAAGCGCTCCCTGCGCGACGCCGCCGAGGAGCCCACCGCCCACCCCTGGTACCGGGCCGTGTACTGCGGCGACGAGCCGGTCGGCTTCGTGATGCTGTCGTGGCCGCCGTCCGGACGCCCCTACCTGTGGCGGCTGCTCGTCGGCAAGCACCACCAGCGGCGCGGGATCGGGCGGGAGGTCCTGGCGCAGGTGGTCGACCTGGTCCGCGCGGACGGCGCCACCGAGCTGCTCACCAGCTACGAGCCCGGCGAGGGGAACCCGGGACCGTTCTACGAGCGGCTGGGCTTCCGGCCCACCGGCGAGGTGGACGACGGCGAGATCGTCCTGCGGCTGCCCCTGACCGACGAGTGAGCCTCAGCGCCCGGTGGCCAGGCGGGCGGCGTCGATGCGCTCGCGGGCGACGTAGTACAGGGTGGCGCCCGCGGCGACGGGCTGGTCCCAGTGCGGGCTGACCAGCAGGCCGCTGTCCTGCCGCACGGCCAGGACCGTGGCCCCGAAGGTGCGCCCGAAGTGGCTCTGGGCCGCGCCGAACGTCGCGTGCGGGTAGCCCGCCGGCACCCGGACCGAGTAGGTGTTGCCCGAGCCGCCCGCGGTCATGAGCTCGTTGTAGACGGCGGTGATGCCCGGGTCGCTGGCCTCCTCGGTGAGCAGGAACGGCATGTGCCACTGCACCGCCTGCACGCCGGCGTTGACGTACCGGAGGCTCTCCCGCCGGGACAGGTCGCGCAGGGCGGCCACCATGTGCACCCGCGGGTTGGCGTGGTCGACGGCGACCGCGATGGCGAGCGTCTCGTTGTCGTCGCGGCCGTCGATCACCGCCGTCCGGGCCGCCGGCACGCCCGCCCGGAGCATCACGTCGTCGCGGGTGAGGTCCCCGCGCACGAAGTGCACCTCCGGCCGGTCGGGCATCGGGTTCTCGGGCACGTCGTCCCACGCGCACAGCGCGACCTGCTGCCGGCCCTCGGCGGTCAGCTCGGCGACGATCCGCTCGGTGCGCCCCGGGACGTACCCCAGCAGGACGACGTGGTCGTGCAGGTCCAGTGCCACTCCACCTCTCAATCGCTTGCCCCGGACCGACTGCAGCGCGTCGGCCAGCCGGGTGAACAGCAGCGTCAGCGTGACGATCCCGCCGACGATCACGTAGCTGCCCACGACCCGGCCGGCCGTCGACGTCGGGAAGACGTCGCCGTAGCCCACCGTCGCCGAGGTGACGACGAAGTACCACCAGTAGGTGCCCGGCCGCACGATGTCACTGCCCGGCGGCTCCGCCAGGGCCATCGCCAGCCAACTGGTCGCGAAGACCAGCAGCGCCACCGTCAGGGGTAGCCGCCAGCCGTGCAGCCGGAGCCGCAGGAACCGCGACAGGCGGATGACGAAGAACGGCACGCGTGCTCCCGGCTCGGCGACGGTCCGCGCAACCTACCGGGTGCAGCAGGTGCGCTACCGCCCGCCCGGCTGGGCGCCCGGCGGGCGATAGCGCACCTCCTGCGCCCGGCGCATCGCCTCCATCGTCTCGTCGACGGTGAGCAGCACGGTCGTCTCCAGCGGGCTCAGCGCACCCCCGGCACCGAGGGCCAGGGCCACGGCGGCCATCGAGACGTTGTCCGGCGCCTCCCAGAGCGTGTAGCCGTCGCGGGGTCCGAAGGCGTACCAGAACCCGTGCAGCGTCCCGCCGACGGACTCGATGTAGGACCGGGCGGCCTCCCGCCGGTCCTCGGGGTGGGCGATCAGCCGGGCCCACGTCTCCGGCGTGTAGCTGAACCTGGTCAGGTAGAGCGGCATCGTCGGCCCCTCTCGTCCGTCTCCCCGGGGACGCCGAGGCTAGCCCCGGGGAGACGGACGGGGGACCCGCTGCCTGCCTCAGCCGGCGGCCGGGCCGTAGGTGAGGTGCGCGACCCCGTTGCTCAGGCGGTCGGCGCCGAGCAGGGACAGCGGCGTCCGCGGTGCGCCGTCGGGGAACAGCCGGATGCCCGTCCCGACGGCGATCGGGTACACGTACAGGTGCAGCTCGTCGACCAGGCCGTCGGCGAGCATCGCCCGGACCAGCGTCGCGCTGCCGCTGACGTAGAGGTCCCCGGCCTCCTCGTTCTTGAGCGCGCGCAGCCGGTCGGCGTCGTAGCCGCCCACGACGGTCGAGTTCGACCACACGGCCTCGGCGTCGCTGAGGGTGGAGGAGACGACGTACTTGCGGGTGTCGTTGAAGAAGGGGGCGCCCGGGTCCTCCTCCTCGGTCCGCGTGGACCAGGCCGGGGCGAACATCTCGAAGGTGGTCCGCCCGAGGAGGATGCCCGACGCCGATCCCGTGAGGGCGCCGATGGAGGCGGCCAGGTCCTCGGGGAAGCCGTAGTCCATCGTCCACATCGGGGCGTCGACGACCCCGTCGACGGTGGTGAACTCGTGGACCTTGATCGCGCCCAATGCCTTCTCCTCTGCGGTGGTGGAGCAGTTGTCGTGGGGGAGACGCCGGCCGACGCCGGTTCTCATCGGTGGCCCGGGACGAACCCGCGCCGCCGGGGTGCTCAGTGAGTGTCGCCGACCAGCCCCAGCCGTTCCAGGACGCCGACCAGGTACAGCCGCCGCGGCCGGATCAGTCCCGGCACGTGGCACCACCCGGGACCGGCCACCTGCGCCATCCGACCCAGCGCGCGGTCGACGTCGGCTCGCGCGCCGTCGGGCAGCTGCGCGTACACCTCGACGAGCTGCTCGCCGGTCAGCTCCGGCAGCCGCGGTCCGTCGGGTGCCGGAGCCGGAGCCGGAGCCGGGGCCGGCGCGGCGACGGGCGGGCGCAGGACCGGTGCGGTCAGCAGCGCGGCGGGCACGGCGACCTGCGCGGCCGGTCCGGTGTCCTGCGCGACGGCGGCTGCGGCCGGTGCGGTCGGCAGCGGAACGGCCGGGCGCGGGAGCGGCGAGCCGGGCCCGCCGTGCCGCTGCGCCGCCGGGCCTCCGCCGGCCAGCAGCCGGCGCAGGTAGGCGCCGGGGTTCTTGATCTCGGAGAACCGCGCGGAGATCTCCCGCAGGGCGGCGTCGAGCACGCCCGGGTCGGCGGTCCGGACGACGGACTCGGCGTCGAACACACCCCACTGCTCGAGCAGCGACACGACCTCGGCGGCGGGCAGCCCGGCCACGGTCGTCGGCGCCGCGAGCGCGGCGGCACCGGACGCGTCGACGGGGAGCCCGGCCGACGGCGGCGTCAGCCGCGCGTCGGTGGGGGAGAGAGATGGATGGTCTTCATCCATCCCATCCTCATGACGGTGACTGCGCGCACCGGTGTCGGCGAACCGGTCACCGGTGCGACCTGCGACTCCTCGCCCGGTGTCAGGCCTGCTGACACCGGCGGACGTGGTGTCAGCTTTCCCGACACCGGCTCCCGGGACACCGGTGTCAGCTCTCGTGACACCGGTGGAGACATCACCCAGCGGCCGGTCACTGTGCGTGAGGGTCTGCCGGCGCTCGACGGCGCGGTAGAGCTCCGGGCAGAGGACGTAGCGACCGCGGCCGAACCGGTCGGCGCGGCCGCCGACGCCGCGGGCCTGCTGACGGTCGAGGAAACCGGCCTGCTCCAGCTGGGTGACCAGCTCGCCGGCCTTCTGCCGGCTGCAGCCGAGCTGCTCGGCGAGCTTCGTGGCGTTGGTGTCCACCACGAGGCGGTGGCCGTCGTCGCCGGCCATGCAGATGAGGGTGAACAGCGCCGAGAACAGCTTGACGCCGAGGGCCCGCTGCAGCTGCAGGGCGGCCTCGGGCATCACGGTCACCTTCAGCCCGCCGCCGGGCGCGATCCCGTCGGTCGTGTAGGCGGCGATGGTCTTGGTGACCTCGAAGACGAGCGCCGGGCGGGCGGCGCTCGGCGCGGGGTCCCCCGGGCGCGGGGGAGGGGAGGAAGGCGTCATCGGCGTCTTTCCGTGCGCAGGGCGCGCGACACCGCGGGAGCGGACCGACGCGTCCTGAGGGAACAGCACAGAGCACCCGACGGATCGCTGCTAGCCTGTGGTTGTCGACTCCGGAGGCTCGCAGAGGGCGTCGGGCGTGCGTGGCATCAGCTTCGAGGCTGGTGCCACGTTTCGTATCTGGAGGAAGTCAGCTCATCGCGGCGTCGCTCCGGCTCGTCGCGTCGGCGGTCGGGATCACGCGGCGTCGGAGACGACGGCCGGCACGGTGAGCGTGGTCACCAGCAGCGAGGCGACCGGCACCGGGTAGCTGTGCAGGTACTCCACCAGGCCGCTCGGGTCGTCGAGGAGCTCGACGTCGCCGTCCCGGTCGATGACGACCAGGCCGCTCCAGCCCGGCCGCAGCCGCTTGCGCTTGAGCCGCAGCGCGTCGCTGAGCCGGCGCAGCTGCTCGCCGCGGACGCCCAGCCGGTGCGCGGCCATCGCGAAGCGGCCGACGGCCAGGTCGCTGGTCGAGTAGAGGACCGGCCGGGTGTCGCCGCGCCGGCGCCGCTGCTCGGCGCCGAGCACGCCGGCGCGCTCGAAGGTGTCCAGCTCGGTCGCCGTCAGCCCGAGGTCCTCCTCGACCTGTGCCCGGGTGTAGAAGCCCGGCTCGCGGGAGGTGCGGCGAGCCCGGGTGGGGGCCGCGGTGCTGGTCGCCAAGAGGGCCTCCTCGAATCACACGTCTGTCGTTCCCGCGCATCGTGACACGGTCCGCCGGGCCGGGCCGCGACGACTCGCGGGGCGCGTCCCGGTAGTTCTGAGCCCAGCGGCGGACGGCCCGTCCACTCGGGGGGTGCGCCTCGGGAGTGGTGTCCACGCGCAGTACTGCTCGGGGGAACCCTGCCCCGAGTTGCGCAGCTGGGGTCGGTTTGCGCAAGCCCATACCGGGACGGTCTCCGGTAGTTGCGCAAAGACGCATGCGGTCCGCTTGCGCAAAACTGGCCGGGGCTGAGGTGGGGGCGTAGGCCGGCGTGCGTTGCTCCCCGTCGGTCGGAGCGGCATGCTGTTGCGCAACCGATGGACGCGAGGTTGCGCAATATGACGGATCCGCCGACCGACGACCGGGACGCCGAGGAGCGGGAGTTGCTGACGGTCGAGCAGGTGGCCCAGCTCCGCCGGGTCACGCCGGCGGCCGTCCGCGCGCAGCTGCGGGCCGGGACGCTCGCCGGGGAGCAGGTGCTCCAGGGCCAGCGGACGGTCTGGCGCATCCCGGCGAGCGCGGTCCGGCGCGACCGGCCGGGGACAGGGAGGCCAGCGGTCGGGCGCAACCCGGGGGAGGCCCCGGCCGGCCCACCTGCGGGGAACCGCCCCGCGGCGCCGGTGACGCCGTCCGAGCCGGAGCCGGCGCCGTCCGAGCCGGGGCAGGAGCCGGCTGCGCCCGTGACCGGGGAACCGGGGCCCCGGGCGCCCGACCCGCTCCAGCCGGCGAGGCTGGCGGCACTGGAGGCGGAGGTGCGCCGGCTGCGCCGCCAGCTGGCGCACCTGGCCGACGCCCACCACCGGTTGCTCGACGCCCTCACCGCCGACGGGGACGACGACCCGCTGCGCTGACCGTGCCGGCAGGCGCCGCCGGGGACATCATCGAGGGGTCGCCGACGAGCAGTGCTGGCGTCGTCCGAGGACCGTTCGCAACCCGGGGAACGGGAGGTGCGGCGATGGCGCGCAGCGACTTCCACGTGGCACTGACCAACGCGCTGGACCTGGCCATGCCGCCGGAGGTGGGGCAGGAGTACGACATCGAGGCCGTGGTCGACCAGTGCATCGCCCTGCTGGAGCGGGCGGGGTGGCGGTTCACCCGCCCGCCGCCGTCCCCCTCCGCCCCGCGCCGACCGACGTGACGCGGGACCGGGCCTCCGGGACCGACGGGACCGACGGGTCTGTGCTCCACCGTGCGCGGCGCGGTAGGAAGCAGCGGTGAGCCGCATCAACGACGTCGGCGGGATGTCGGGGTTCCCGGCCATCGTCGAGGAACCCGACGAGCCGCCGTTCCACGCCGACTGGGAGGCCCACGTCCTCGCCCTCAACGGCGCGCTGATCCGGCGGGGCGTCTACAACCTGGACGAGTTCCGGGACGCGATCGAGCGGATGCCGCCGGAGGAGTACCTCGCGGCCTCGTACTACGAGCGCTGGTTCACCGCGGTCACCACGCTGCTCGTGGAGAAGGGCGTCGTCTCCGAGGAGGAGCTGGCCTCCCCGGACGAGCTCGGAGCGCCGCATGACTGACCTCGCCCCCGGCGTGGGGGGGGGGGGGGGGGGGGGGGGGGGGGGGGGGGGGGGGGGGGGGGGGGGGGGCGGGGGGGGGGCGGGGGGGGGGTTGGTGGGGGGTCGCGTGGGCGGGCGGCCCCGCCCCCCCCCCACCCCCCCCCCCCCCCCCCCCCCCCCCCCCCCCCCCCCCCCCCCCCCCCCCCCCCCCCCCCCCCGACCCGGACGGCCACACCCGGCTGCCGCGCTACGCCCGCGGCGCGGTCGGCGTCCTCGTGGAGCAGGCGGGCGTGCACCCGCTGGCCGACGACCGGGCCCGCGGCCGCGCCGGCACCCCGCAGCCGGTGTGGCACGTGCGGTTCGCCGCCGCCGACCTGTTCGGCTCGGGGGACCACTCGGTGACGGTGGAGCTGTGGGCCGACTACCTGACCCCGGTCGAGGAGGAGACGTGAGCGAGCTTGCGAGCTCACGCAGGGATGCAGCAGCGCCGCGAACGCGGACGACGAGCGCCAGCGAGGAGGAGACGTGAGCGAGCACCCCAGTTCGGTCATCTCGGCGCGGGTGCGCCACGTCGAGGCGCTGCTGGAGAGCCGTGGCCTGCTGGACGACGGCGAGATCGACCGCCGCATCGACGAGTTCCTCGCGGGCGGCTCACCGGCCAACGGCGCCCGGATCGTCGCCCGCGCCTGGATCGACCCCGGGTTCGCCGAGCGCCTGCTGGCCGATGCCAACGCGGCGATCCGTGAGCTGGGCCTGTCGATGGCCGGTGGGCTGCAGGAGCAGCGGCTGAAGGTCGTCGCCAACACCGAGGACGAGCACAACGTCGTCGTCTGCACGCTGTGCTCCTGCTACCCGATCGCGCTGCTGGGCCCCTCGCCCGGCTGGTACAAGAGCGAGGCCTACCGCTCGCGGGTCGTGCGGGACCCCCGCGGCGTGCTGCGCGAGTTCGGGCTCGAGCTGCCCGGGGCGACCCGCATCCTGGTCTGGGACGCCAGCGCCGAGTCCCGGTACATGGTGCTGCCGCGCCGTCCGGCGGGGACCGACGGGCTCTCCGAGGAGCGGCTCGCCGGCCTCGTCACCCGCAAGGGGCTCATCGGCACCGCCGCCGTCTGACCCGCGCGCGGGTCAGGCGGGCCGGACCTCCAGCGGCAGCCGGGTGACCGCGACCATCGCCCACGGGCTGCGGTACTCGACCTGGTCGTCGCCGGGCACCGCGATCTCCCGGTAGCGAGCCAGCAGCAGCCGCAGCGCCACCCGGGCCTCCAGCCGGGCCAGCGGCGCGCCGAGGCAGAAGTGGATGCCGTGCCCGAACGTCAGGTGCGGGTTGGGGGAGCGGCGGACGTCGAAGCGGTCGGGCTGCGGGAACACCCGCTCGTCCCGGTTGGCCGCGGTCAGCCAGACCATCACGACCTGCCCGGCCGGGATGCGCACGCCGCCCACCTCGGTGTCGGTCCGGGTCAGCCGGGCCAGGCGCGGGAAGGGCGTGCGCAGCCGCAGCACCTCCTCGATCGCCGTCGGCAGCAGCGCCGGGTCGGCCCGCACCGCGGGGACGGCGTCCGGGGCGTCCCGGAAGCAGACCAGGCTGTTGCCCAGCGTCGCGGTGGTGGTGATGTGGCCGGCGATCAGCAGCAGCCCGACGAAGCCGACGATCTCCTCGTCGGCCAGCCGCCGGCCGTCCACCTCGGCCTGGACCAGCTTGCTGGTCAGGTCGTGGCCCGGAGCCGCCCGCCGGGACCGGATGAAGTCCAGGAAGTAGCCGTTCATCTCGCGCATCACCGGGGCCACGGCGGTCACCGCCTGCTCACCGACCTCGCGCAGCGACCGGTCCGGGTCGATGTCCTGGCCCAGCAGCGTGTCGGCCCACCGGCGGAACAGCGCCCGGTCGGCGACGGGGATGCCCAGCAGCTCGGCGATCACGATCACCGGCAGCGGATAGGCCAGCGCGTCGACCAGGTCGAACCGCTCACCGGCCTGGTCCAGCAGCTCGCCGGTCAGCTCGGCGATGCGCGGCTCCAGGTCGGCCACGACCCGCGGGGTGAACGCCTGGCTGACCAGGGTCCGCAGCGTGCGGTGCTGCGGCGGGTCCATGCGGACGAAGTTGCCGCGCTGGAAGAGCTCGAAGTCGTCCTGCTGCGGCTGGAGCGCGGAGAGGTCGGAGGAGAACACGACCGGGTCGGCCAACACCGCGCCGGCCTCCGGGTGCCCCAGCACCTGCCAGCACTCCTGCCGGTCGTCGAAGTGGACCTGCCCGTGCCGGCGGCTGTCGGCCAGCCAGCCGAGGAAGTCCTCGAACGTCGCTCGGGTGGTGGTCATGCTCCTCACTCCCTCCGGGCGGAGCACCCGCCCCCACGCTAGGCGCGGAGGCGGGCTCCCGGAGCCCCTCGGCGCGCGGCGCCGGAGGTCGACGGGACGAGGGTGACCGTCAGGGTGCCGGGCGGGACACGGCGCGCCCACGCAGCCGGTCCAGCGGTCCCCGCAGGCGGAGGCGGAAGCGGTCGGGGACGGCGCTGATCGGCTCGGCCGCGCCGTCCGGTCCGGGCCGCCGCTGCGCGAGTCGCTCGAGGCGCTCGACCTCCGCCAGGAGCGCGGTGCGGCGGGCGGCGGCCTCACGGTCCAGGCGCTCCCGGGTCGAGGCGGCCTCGGCGTCGGCCCGCCGCCGCTCCTCGCGGCCGGTGGCCAGGAGCGCGACGACCTCGCCGCGGGCCTGCAGCCGGGCGGCGGCCGCGTCGTCGGAGGCCCGCTGCCGGGTCCGCTCGGCCCGGTCGAGCGCGCGCTGCTCCACCGCCCGTGCGTCCTCGAGCCGCGCCTCCGCCTCCGAGTGGGCCTCGCTGCGGGTCCGCTCGGCCGCCGCGACGATCCGGTCGGCCTCGGCGGCGCGCGCCTGAGCCTCCCGGGTCGCCGCGGCGACGATCCGGTCGGCCTCGGCCCGGGCGTCGGCGAGCAGCCGTCGTCCGTAGCCGACCAGCCGCTCCGCCTCGGCGCGGGCCGCCGCCCGGTCGGCCGCGGCGTCCGCCCGCATCCCCTCGGCCTCGTCGGCCGCCGCGGCGAGCACCGTCCCGACGCGGCGCGACAGCCGGAGCACCGCACCGCCCCCGGGGGAGTGCCCGAGCAGCTCCCGGGCCTCGTCGAGGGCGGCCCGGGTGTCGAGCAGCCGCGCCTCCAGGCGGGAGCACTCGCGCGCGGCGGCGGTGAGCTCGTCCTCCGCCCACTGGACGTACGTGTCGACCTGGAAACGGTCGTAGCCGGCCACGGCCCGGCGGAACACCGGACCGGCATCGAGGACGGTGGACAGGTCCCCGGAGACGTTCGGCCGACGGCGCCCGCCCGGCGCCGTCGTGGGTGCGTGCAGCAGGGACAGCGCGGCGTCCTCGGCGTGCGGTTCGGTGCTCATCGCTCCCGCCTCCCTCCGGTCCCGGGTCGAGGGAGGGGACGCTACGGAGCCGCCGGCGGGGACTCCGGCCGCCGCCGGACGCGGACCACCCGGGCGGGCGACGGACCTCCCGCCATCCAGCGATCGGCGGCCATGCCCTCTCGCTGCGTGACGTCGCGTGACGTCGCCCGGGAGGGTGAGCCGCCGGCGCCGGGGCTGTGCCGGTCCGCGACATGCCGGACCCTCCTCCCATGACGCCCGACACGACATCGCCGGACCCGGGGAGCATGACCGTCCCCCCGCTGTTCGGCTGGGAGCACGTGCTGGTCGCGGTGGTGGTCGTCGTCGTGCTGGCCGTCGCCGCGCTCGCCGTCCTGGCGGCCGGGACCGCCGAGAGCGGGCGGTCGGAGTGGCAGGCCTGGCTGGCCGGTCGATCCGTCCGGCGCCGGGACGAGTAGCCGCCGCTACCCGCCGGTGGTGGTCAGCAGCCGCTCGCAGGTGCCCACGAGGAACCGGGCGACGGTCCGGGTGCCGGTGGAGGACGCCGGGTGCGCCGCGACCTGCTGCCAGTGCGCCAGGTGCTCCCGGGCGGCGCGCACCAGCTGACCGGGTTCGGCGTCCGGACCGCAGCCCAGGCGGGCCGCCGGATCGGTGCCCAGCAGGCCGAGCAGCCGCACCGCCGCCAGGCGCTCGGCCGGCGGCAGCGGCGCGTCAGCGGCGGTGAGCTGGTCGAGCAGGTCGAGCTCGGTGAGCTCGGGCCTCCCCAGCCGGAACCGGTCGAGCTCGTAGAGCAGCGGGTGCGCGTCGCCGGGCGGCGGCGCGCGGTGCAGCAGCGTCGTGAGCGCCGCCACGGCCGCCCGGGCGCGGAACGCCTCGAGCCGGGCCTCCAGCCGGGTCCGCACCAGGTCGGCCAGGTCCACGTAGGCCTGCCGCTCCTGCTCCTCCGAGCGCACCGCGCCGCCCACCGGCAGCACCGTCGCGCACAGCCGGCGCAGCTCCTCGGGCGCCGCCACCCGGCCGGCGTCGTCCGCGGCGGCCCCGTCCCCGACGGCTCCCTCCCCGCCGGCCTCGGCCCCGGCGTCGCCGTCGGCGACCAGGACGCCGAGGACCTGGCTGGGCTGCAGCGCCGCGGCGAGCGCCAGGAGGTCCCGGTAGCAGTCCGCCCCGCGCGCGGTCGACGGCACCAGCAGGACGACGGCGTCGGCACCGGCGGTGATCCCGAGGTCCGGCGACGGATCGGCTCCGTCGGGTGCGGTCCGGTCCAGGCAGGTCATCGGCACGAGGACCGGCGTCTCCTGGGAGGTGGGGGCGCGCCGGCCGGGGGCGTGCAGCGCGCCGTCCAGGCGCCGGCGCACGGCGTCGACGAGGGCCGGGGACGGTCCGGCCAGGCCGATCCTCGGCGGCTCGCCCAGCTGCCGGGTCAGCGTGCTCAGCGACTGCGCGTGGGCCGTCCCGTGGTAGAGGTCGCGGGCCCGCCGGACCATGATCCGGACCTGCTCGAGTGGGCGCGGGGCCGGCACGCCGCCGGGGGTCGGTGGCGGCGCGCCCGGGTCGCCCAGGGGCACCCAGCCCTCGACCCGGGTCCCCTCGCCCGGAGCGGACCGGACGTCGAGGTGCCCGCCGACGCCGGAGACGCGCGAGGTCATGTTGCGCACCCCTCGGCCGAGGGACCCCGAGGTCGCCGGGTCCCATCCCCGCCCGTCGTCCTCGACCGAGAAGAGCAGGTGGTCGCCGGCCCGTTCCAGCCGCACCCGGACCGCCGCGCCGCCCGCGTACTTGCGGGCGTTGTTCACCGACTCCAGGCAGCAGAAGTAGACGGCGGCCTCGACGTCGGGGGAGAACCGCGCGCCGTCCACGCCGGGGGTGTCGAGCCGGACGTGCGGGTCCTGCCCCAGCTCGTCGCGGAGGGCGGCGACCACACCGCGCTGGGCGAGCGCGGCGGAGGACAGGCCGGTGGCGGTCCGGGTGAGGACGGCCTCCGCGGTGTCGAGCTGCCCGAGGATCTGGTCCATCCTCGCGCGCGCCTGCTCCGCCCGCCCGGCGGCGACCTCGTGCTCGGCCAGCCCGAGGGCGAGGCTCAGCGACACCAGGTGGTGCTGGGCGCCGTCGTGGAGGTCCCGCTCGATGCGCCGCCGCTCCCGGTCGGCCTCGGCCACGACCCGGCGGCGCGCGTCGGCGATCTCGGCGGCCCGGGCGACCGAGGTCCGCAGCTGGCGCTCGAGGTCGATGTTGGTCCGCACGGCCTGGAGCACGACCCCGAGGCTGTTCGCGACCGCCCTCAGCAGGTCCTGCCGCTGGTCGTCCGCCCCGGCGACCGCGGCCCGGTCGACCGCGATCGTCCCCACCTCCTGCTCGGCGTGCCGGACGGGGACCTCCAGCGACGTCTCGGCCTCCTCCTCGCCCGGCCGGACCCACTGGTAGCTCCGGTCGCGCAGCCCGGGCCGGTGCACGGTCAGCCGGCACGTGGTCGCACCCAGGCCCCGACCGACCGCCTCCGCGACGCCGGCCAGGTCGGGGACGCCTCCGGTCGCGCCCCGGGGGAGAGCGGCCACGTCGGCCAGCACGCCGTACGGGGCCGGCCTGCTGCCGTACAGCAACCGGTCGACCGCGCGCTCGGTCAGCACGAACACAGGGAGGAAGGCGAGCGCGCACAGCCCGACGGCGACGGCCCGGGTGAGGGCCGGAGAGGCCTGCGACCACCCCAGCACGAACCTGGCCCAGCGGAGGTCGATGAACACGAACAGGCAGCCGATCGCCGCCGTCACCAGGACCACGACCAGCCCGCGGCTGAACCACCGCTGCGCACTCGCGGCGCCGGCCCGCCGGCCGGTCATCAGCACGGCCAGGGCCACGATCGGCAGGGTCAGCCGAGCCGCCCAGTACCAGAGCACGATCGACGGGCGGGACGGGGTCAACGTCAACGGGTTCAGGGCCGTCGGATCGACCAGACCCAGCCCCGGCGTCCGCACCCACACCAGCAGGCCGGTGATGACGGCCAGCGCCGCACCCACCGCGACGGTCGCGACCAGCAGGCCGAAGAGCAGCCGCGCCGGCGCCCGCAGCCGCTCGCTGGTGCTGGTCCGCAACCGCCGGCGCAGGCCGGCGACCCCGACGAGCGGCAGCACGAGCCCGGCCAGGAGCACACAGCGGACCGACGCCGGGAGGAACATGCCCAGGACGGCCGCCCCCGCGACGGCGACCACCGCCGCCACCACCCACCGGCCGGGGCGACCGGGCGGACCGCTCCGCGGTGCCCAGGCCAGCGCGAGCACGAAGGTGACGCAGGTGATCACCGGGAGCACGAGCTGAGGGACCACGTCGACCTGGTCGAACCCGGTGACGGTGGCCAGCACCTCGTCCGCCGCGGCCGACTGCAGGCTGAAGGCGGCGGCCGAGGCGGCCAGCGCGGCCCCGAGCACGCCGTGTGCCGGGTCGCGGGCGCCGTGCACCAGCAGGGCGCCCGCGAGGACGAGGGCCAGCACGCCCAGCCCGGCATCCGGGACGAGCTGGGACAGGGGCTCGCTGCGCGAGATCCCGGCGGTCACCGCCCGGGTCCACAGGCCCCCTCCCTCCGTTCCCGGGGAGCCGCCCGCGACGCCCGGGAACCGGCTCGCCACGCCGACGAGCACCCCGAGGACCAACCAGCAGGCCGACAGAAGGGCGCTGCCCACGAGGACGGCCGTGATCCAGGTACGGCTCCGGAGCCCGGCGTCCTCGCCGGTCACCGGACCGCGACCTCCGCCTCGACGGCGCGCTCCACCACCGGCTCCACCCGGTCGGGCACCCAGGCGCGGACGACGAGGTGCGGACCGCCGCGGCCGGCGGCGCCGTCCTCCGTCGGGCCGGTGATCTGCAGACCGCCGCCGAGCGCGACCAGGCGGTCGGCGTCGTCGGCGAGCACCGCCTCGAGGCGGCCGGGGGGCACCGGCGGTGCGGGATCGTCGAGGACCGCGCTGAGCTCGCCGCCGCACTCCTCCAGGTGCAGGCTCAGCTCCCGTTCGGCGGGTCGTCCGGCCAGCTCGCGCAGCGCCGAGGCGGCGGCGTAGTAGAGGCCGGACTCCAGCTCCCAGGCCGCACGCGACCCGAGCTCCGCGGAGAGCCGGACCGGCCGGGGCAGGTCGGCCACGACCTCGTCGAGCGCCGCGGCCGGCCCCTGGTCGCGGAGCACGGACGGGTACACGCCCCGCGCCACGGTGCGGAACCGGTCGAGCAGGTCGTCCAGCCGGGCCCGGGCACGGGCGAGCTCCTCCCGGACCGGCGTGAGGTCGTCCGGCGCGTCGGCCAGGCCGGCGCGGGCCGCCGCCAGCTCGGCGCGCAGCCCGGCCAGGCGGTCACCCGTGGCGTGCGAGAGCTCCGCGATCAGTCGCCGGCGGGCGGCCTCCCGGGCGGAGTCGAGGCGCCGGCGGGACGCCCCGAGCTCCTCGGCCAGCTCGGCGGCCCGCCGGACCCGCTCGCTGAGCTCGGCGTTGAGCGAGACCACGCGGAGGGGGAGCGTCGCTCCGTTGGCGACGTCGTGGAGCAGTTCCCGGTCGGCCACGGTGACCGACGCCGGCTTGGTGATCGTCAGCGCGGCCCGGAGCGCCCCCGCGTCGAGCACCGGCACGACGGAGTCGACGTCCGGCTGCACGAGCAGGTCCGCGAGCCCCGGCACGCTCCGGCCGGGGGGAGGGGTGCCCCCCGCGTCCGGAGGATGGTGGGCGGCCTCCACCAACCGGTCCCCGACGGCCAGCCAGACCGCGGCCCGGACCGCCCCGGTGCCCTCGGCCAGCACCTGCGCCAGGCCGGGGAGGACCTCCTCCAGGGATCCCGCCTGGATCCGCCGGGCCGCCTCGGCCAGCGCCGAGTACGGGCTCGCCAGGCTCCGGCCGGCCACGCGGGCGACCGCGCGCTCGAGCGGGGGCCACACCAGGAAGAGCGCGACGGTGGCGACGCCGGCGGCGAGGAACGGCAGCAGCAGGAGGAGCTGCCGGTTCATCGCCAGCGCCGTGATCAGGCCGTGGCCACCCCAGGCGAAGGCGAGGAGCACTGCCGCCACGCCGCCGGTGACCAGCAGCCAGCCGAGCAGTGCCGCGGAGCGGACACGGGTCATCGTCACCACCGACCCACGCCCGGCGCACGCCGGCCGGGCCGTGCGCTCACGCTAGGCCCAGGCGCAGGCGCGGCCAACCCCTTCCCGGCTCAGGAGCGGTCGTCGTCGCGTTGCGCCCGCAGGTAGGTGAGGACGGCCAGGACCCGGCGGTGGTGCTCGGTGGCGTCCTCGGCCAGCTGGAGCTTGCCGAAGATGCTGGCGATGTGCTTCTCCACCGCCTTGGGGGTGACGAACAGCTGCGCGGCGATCCCGTTGTTCGACCGGCCCTCGGCCATCAGCCGCAGCACGTCGAGCTCGCGCGGCGACAGCGAGTCGATCGCGCCCTTCTTCTCCCCGCGGGGGTGCTCGACCAGGCGCTTGGCCAGGACCGGCTCGATGACGATCTCACCGGCGCCGATGCGGGCGAGCGTGTCGCTCAGGACGTCGACGCTGCCGACCTTCTCCTTCAGCCGGTAGCCGATGGCCTCGGTGCCGATCTGCAGGATCCGCATCAGGTAGTGGGACTCGGCGTAGTGGGAGAGGAAGAGCAGTCCCATGTCGGCGTGCAGGGCCCGCAGCCGTTCGGCGGTCACGAGGCCGCCGTCGGGTCCCGGGGGCATCCGGATGTCCAGGATCGCCACGTCGGCCCGCTCGCTGTCCAGCAGTTGGACCAGCGCGTCCCCGTCGGCGGTGGAGCCGACGACCTCGTGGCCGGCGGCCTCCAGCAGCATCAGCAGGCCCTCACGGAAGAGGGCGCCGTCCTCGGCCAGGGCTACTCGCACGGGATCCTCACCTCGATCGTCCCCGAGCCGGGCTCCCCGGCGACGCCCACCTGGCCGCCGAGCCCCCGGACGTGGCCCAGGATGCCCCCGGCGTGCCGGGTCGGCACGCCGTCCAGGCAGATGACCAGCGCCTCCCCGTCGCGGCGCAGCACCACCTCGGCGGGTTCACCGCCGGCCTCGAGCCGGGCGAGGCAGTCGGTGACGGCGAAGTAGGCGGCCCCCTCGACGTCCGGGCAGAAGCGGTCGGCCGGTGCCACGACGCGCAGGGGGACGGCGACCCGGTCGGCGAACTCGCCCAGCGCCGCGCCCAGCCCGGCCTGGTCCAGCAGCGGCGGGTAGATCTCCCGCGAGACCTCCCGCAGCTCCTGCAGGACCGTGTGCAACTGGTCCTGCAGGTCGTCGATCGAGAGCCGGAGGGCGTCCTCGTCGTCGGGGAGCTTCTTGCGGACCACGCCGAGCTGCGGTACGAGCGCGGAGATCTGCAGGGCCGCGCCGTCGTGCAGCCGGCGCTGCAGGCCCCGCCGGCGCAGCCACCGGTCGCGCTCGGCCTGCCGGGGGCCGACCGACCCCAGGTCGGCCGCTTCCGCCGGCGGTCCGTTCGCGGCAGTGCGCTCCCGGCCCGCCGCAGTCCGGTCGTCCGGCGACTGCGCAGGCGGAATCATCACCTCGAGATCCTCCGCCGGGCCGGACCTGCCGGGAAGGGGGCGCGCCCCCTGCCCGGGGTGGGGCTGCCCCCCGGTTCCACCGGGCCCGCCTCCGCTTCCTGGAGCAGCCACCGCGCGAGGGTGAGGGCGAGGTTGAGCGGGTGCAGCTCCGGGACGGCGAGGCCGCCGACGGCGCCGCGATCCAGGGCCGCGGCGAGGGCCCCGGCGTCCAGGATGCCCAGGTCGGCGACCTCGGGGGAGCCGACGAGCTCCACCAGCCGGTCCCGGTTGCGCAGCAGCCCGCGGTAGTAGACCTCGTTGAAGTGCCCCTTGCGCCGGCGCGTGAGGATCGGCTCGGGGAGCAGGCCGTCCATCGCGGCGCGCAGCAGCGGCTTGCTCGTCGCCGGGTCCGGGCGGGTGGTCGCCAGCACCCGCAGCCCCTCCCGGAGGACCCGCCGGTCGAGGAAGGGGTGGGCGACGATCAGCCCGGCGGGGGCGGCCACCGCCCAGCGGACCGGGTCCCCGGTCCGGGCGCGGATGCCGGCCAGGGCGAACCCGACCGCGGGCACGGGGTGCGACGCGGCCTCGGACACGGCCCGCTCGGCCATCCGGTCGGCCAGGGCCGTGTCCCGGGCGAACCCCGGCCGCACCCACGCCGGGACGGCGGGGGCCCGGCGGCGCCGGCGGGCGAGCAGGGGGTCGAACCCGAAGGGCCGCAGCACCGTCCACGGGTCGGTGTCGTCCGCCGCCGCCCAGCGCCGCGCCTCCCGCCAGGCCGTGCCCAGCCGCCCCCGGCGCAGGTCCTCGGCCAGGGAGAAGGGGTGGGTGTCGAGCACCTCGTCGGCGCCGATGCCGGTGAGGACCCGCTGCGCCCCGGCCGCCACCGCCGCGAGCGTGAGCGCCCGGTCCATGCCCAGGCGCCACAGCCCGGGGTAGGGCTCCTCGTGCCGCGGCGGGTCGGCGAAGACGTCGAAGTCCAGCAGGTCGTCCCCGTCGAGTCGCACCGACGGCAGGCCCGGCACCATCCCGAGCGCCTGCTCGACGTAGGGCGTCTCCCGCGCGAGCAGGGCGAGGTCCCGGTACACGACCGAGATGCCGGCCACCAGCCGGCACCGGCCGACCGCGGCGGCGTCCGCCGCGCAGCGCAGCACGGCGGAGGAGTCCAGCCCGCCGGAGACGTGGCAGGCCACCGTGCCGACCGCGCGCTCGGCGACCGCGGCGGCGAGCACCTCGCGGTAGTCGGCCGCGGCCCGGGCCGGCGTGTCCCCCCGGCCGCGGACGGCGTCCAGCGGGGCGAACAGCGGGCGGACGACCGTCCGGCGCGACGGCAGCTCCACCTCGAGCGCCGCGCCGGCCGGGACCCGCCGGACCCCGCGGAACGGCGTGCTCGTCCCGGCCGGCTCGTTGGTGGGGGAGGGCTCGGCGAGGTAGCCGGCGAGGTGGTCGAGGTCCAGGTCGGCCGGCCGGCCGCGCACCCGGTGGAGCGTGGCGAGGTCGGTCGCGACGACGACCTGCTCGCCGCGACGCTCGGAGTAGAGCCGATGCCCGCCCGTCGGGTCCCGCACCGCGAGCACCCGCCCGGCCGCCTCGTCCTGCAGCAGGAACGCGAAGTCGCCCTCCAGCGCGGCGAGGCCGGCCCGGCCCCGCCGGCGGTACACGCGGGCGATCGCCTCGGCGTCGCCGGCCGGGCCCACGTGCAGGTCCGCGCGGTGGTGCAGCTCCCCGAGCAGCAGCACGGTGACCCCGCCGCCGCGGGAGGTCGAGGTGAGCCCGCCCGTCGCGGTCAGCGCGACGCCGGCCGGGCCGATCGTCGCGACCAGCCGGCTCTCGCTCATCGGGCGGTGCTCACCGAACGGTGCTCATCGTGCGACGGCCACCGGCTGGAAGGCGGCACACAGGTCCGGCTGGTCGCCGAGCACCGCGCCGCCGAGCACGTCCCCGTCGTCCACCGTGCCGACGACCACGTCCCCGCCGTCCACCGTGGCCCCCTCCACGACACACCAGCTGTGGGTGGCCAGCGGGTAGAAGCTCAGGCCCAGCACCACGGCCGCCGGCAGCCCCGCCCTCCGCGCCTCGGCCAGGCTGACCACGGCCCGTTCCTTGCACGTGTGCCCCAGCACGCTGCCGCTGGCCGAGCGGCGCACGCGCCGGTCGATCGCGGCCGCGGACGACCCGCCCGGACCGTCCCGGGTCGGCAGCGACGTCCACCACCGCAGCGTGCGGTACCACCCCGCCGTGGCGAAGCACAGACGGGCCGCGGCCAGCAGCGCCCAGGTCCGGAGCGGCGGGGAGCCCACCCGGCACAGCGCGGACAGCAGCGGGACGACGAGCCGGTCCAGCCACTGGCCGCGCGCAGCCGACGGGGCGCGGCCCAGGCCGGCCGGCAGGTCCGCGAGCAGGTCGTCGAGATCGGCCGCGACCTGCTGTTCGGGCACCCCGTGCCGCCGGGCGGCGCCGCGCACCGTCCCGGTGCGACCAGCGCGCGGCAGGTCGGCGAGCAGCTCGGCGGCGATCGGGTCGACCGCGTAGAAGGAGCCGGCGAGGTCGAGCAGGCGGCCGCTGCCGTCCGGCGCCCGCACCAGCAGCACGTCGGGGCGGAGCCCGATGGCCGGGCCGGCGGGCTCAGGGTTCCATGTAGTAACCGGTGTAGCCGTCCTGGTTCTTGCCGAAGAGGCCCCCGCGGACCAGGCGCGCGGCCGGGCCGACGAGGAAGGCCTGCGGCCGGCGGTACTCCGGCCGTGCGACGGCGTTCGGGACTCCGGCCTCGTCAGCGGCCGACCGGTCAGGGGCGTCCACCCTCCGGACGTCGGGATCGGACATGGGGACCTCCTGGAGGTGTGGGGACGTCCGCGGCGGGCCCTCACCGTGAGGCGACGTCACAGACCACGCTCACCATGGTCACGCCGGGTGCGCGGCGCACGGAAGAGGGCGTCCCCTACCTCGGGGTAGGGCAGACCCCACCTCCCGGGAGGGCGATGAGGCCCCCGTCCTCGTCATCGGTCACTAGGCTGCTCGCACGTCAGCGGAGGCGCAGCGGACTGCTGTCCCAGGGGGCGACGTGGACTACAGCCTCGGGGTCGACCTCGGCACGACGTGTGTCGCGGCCGCGGTCGCGCGCGCCGGACGGGTGGACATGGTCCCGCTCGGTGACCGGTCCGTGGTCATCCCCTCCACCGTCTACGTCCGGGACGACGGCTGGCTCGTCACCGGTGACGCCGCCGCGCGCCGGGCCGTGAGCAACCCGGACCGGGTCGCGTCGGAGATCAAGCGCCGGCTGGGGGACCCGACCCCGCTCATGCTCGGTGGTTCCGCCTACCCGGTGACCGACCTGCTCGGCGTGCTGCTCCGGGACGTGTTGGCGAAGGTCGACGCCGAGCACGGCGGCCCGCCCGGCGCGGTGGTGCTCACCCACCCCGCGACCTGGGGGCCCTACCGGCGGGAGCTGTTCGAGGAGGTGCCCCGCTCCGCCGGCGTGGAGCACTGGCGGATGGTGTCCGAGCCCGAGGCCGCCGCCGCCCACTACGCGGCGACCCGCGAGATGGCGGTGGGCGAGGTCATCGCCGTCTACGACTTCGGGGGCGGCACGTTCGACGCGACCGTCGTGGGCCGCACCGAGGCCGGCATCGAGGTGCTGGGCACCCCGGAGGGGATCGAGCGGCTCGGCGGCGCCGACCTGGACGAGGCGATCCTGACCTTCGTCAACCACGCCGCGGGCGGCGCCCTCGCCGAGCTGGACCTCGGCGACGCCCGGACCGTCGTCGCGCTGGCCCGGCTGCGGCAGGACTGCGTCCTGGCCAAGGAGGCGCTGTCCCTCGACACGGAGACCGTCATCCCGGTGTTCATCCCGGGCCGGCACCAGGACGTCGCGCTCACCCGCGACCAGTTCGAGGCCATGATCCGGGCCCAGGTGGAGTCCACGATCGGCACGCTCAACCGGGCGCTGCGGTCGGCGGACATCCCGCCCAGCCGGCTGTCGGCGGTGCTGCTGGTCGGCGGTTCCGCGCAGATCCCGGTCGTCGCGCGGATGGTCGGCGAGCAACTGGGCTGCCCGACCATCGTCGACGCGCACCCCAAGCACCCGGTCGCCCTCGGGGCGGCCACCGTGGGCGCGACACCGGGATCGCTGCCCGGCCCGGTCGGGGCAGCGATCCCCGCACCGGCCCGGGGAGCCCGACCGGAGCCCGCGGCGGGGGAGACCGCGCCGGTCGCCGACCGTCGGGTGGCCGGGGCCGCGCTGCCGACCCCGCGGTCCTCCGTCGGAGGGGACGCCCCCGGGGACCGACATGCCGCGCCCGAGGCCGACCGGGCCCCGGCCGGGAACGGGCGGCCGGGCATGCTCCGGGAGGCGGCCGGCCTCGCCGCCGGTGCGGCCACGGTGGCCGGCGCCTCGACCGGCCAGGCGCCACCGGCACCCGAGGTCGCCGGCGCGGTGGGTACCCCGGCCGCCGGAGGCGCGGGCGCGGCGCCGCCCGTCGCACCGGGCGCGCCGCCGGGCGACCGGCCCGCGGGCGGCGACGGCCCGGCCGGCCGTCCCCCGGGTTCCCCGGGCGCGGGGCCCCCGCCCGGCGGACTCCCTCCCGGCGACGGCGGACCCGGCGGACCGCCCCTGCCGCCGGAGCCCCCGGACACCACGCTCGGCACGGGCAGGCCCCCGCCGGGTGCGGGACCCGACCGCGGCCCGGCCTGGTGGGCGGGCCGCCGGAGAGCGCTGGTCGCGGTCCTCGGCGCGGTGGTGGTCGTCGCCCTGGTGGTCCTGCTCGCCGTCGTCCTGACCCGGCCCGACGGCGCGGCCGACGAGGGCACCGACCCGTCGGCGTCGACCTCGGCACCGTCCGACGCCGGGACGGCAGCGCCGCCACCGCCCCCGTCGGCCGCGCCGGCGGTGCCGATCCCGTCACTGGGCACGCCCGTACCGGCCGGGCCGACCCCCAACTTCGTCGCCGTCGCGCCCAACGGCGACCAGCTCTACGTGGCCAACGGCGCCGCCGGGACCATCACCGTCGTCGACACGGCGGTCGACACCGTGACCGCGACGATCGACGTGCCCGCCGGCCCGCCGCAGTACCTGGCCTTCTCTCCCGACGGGCGGCGCATCTACGTCAGCGTGTGGAACGACGAGCGCACGATCGCGGCGCTGGTCGTCGTGGACGCCACCCGCAACGCCGTCATCGAGACGATCCCGATGGCCAGCCGGCCGTTCGTCCCCGCCGTCACCCCGGACGGGCACCGGGTCTACGTGCCCAACCACGACACGGGCAACATCGCGGTCATCGACCCGCACGGGGACGCCGAGCTGTACTACATCACCGTGCCGCCCAACCCGCACTGGGTGTCGTTCTCCGGCGACGGCACGCGCGCGTACGTGGCCAACCACGAGTCGAACCTCGTGTCGGTCGTGGACGTCGCGAGCAACGAGGTGGTCGCGACCGTGCCCGTCGAGACCAGCCCGCACAGCCTGGCCGTCCACCCCACCCGGCCGCTGGTCGGCAACGTCAACTACGACGCCGCCTCGGTGACGTTCGTCGACACGACCACCAACACCCTGGTGGCGACCGTCCCGGTCGGTCAGAACCCGCAGTACTTCACCTGGTCCGCGGACGGCCGGTTCGCCTACACGGTGAACAACAGCGAGAACACCGTCTCGGTCATCGACGCCGAGACCTTCACGGTCACCGCGACCGTCCCGACCGGGGCGTCGCCGACGTCGATGGCGGTCCTGCCCGACGGGACGACCGCCTACGTCAGCGACGAGGACGCCGGGACGCTCACCGTGCTCAACGTGGGCAGCTGATCGGCGTCCCAGCACCGGGGGTCGGACAGCTCCAGGTGGAGGTCCAGCAGGGCGTCCACGCGCGTCCGGGCCTCGGCGACGGCGGCACGGGAGGCGGGGGTGTCCTTGACCTGCTGGGCGAGGCGGGCGGCGACGAGGTCCTCCCGCGCCTGCGCGAGGTCGGTGGTGAGTTCGTCCACGAGGGTGTGAGCGGGCGAGAGCATCGGGGTCTCCTGGTGCGGTGGCCGGCGGGCGGGTCGTGGTGCGGTGGGGGAGCGGGGTCAGGCGGCCATGGCCGGGCTCGGGTGCTGCGGAGCCGTGGCGCCGGTCCGGTGGTGGTGCAGGCGGGTGAGGTGCCAGGCGGTGCAGTCGGCGCAGGAGGCGATCCAACGGCTGTGGCGGAAGCACCGGGTGGTGGTCATCGCCGGCTCCTCGGGGAGTGGGTCGGGTTTCTCGGTCTGCGATGAGCGTCGCCGGGCCCCCGCGCCGGGAACATCGAGCCAACCCCCCAGACGGCGCCGCCGATCCCCCGATTCCGTCCGGGGTCGGCCCGACGCCGTCGAGGGGACCGCACGCGGGCTGTCCCTACCTGCACGAGGGGGTGGGAGCCGGCCGATCCGGGGGTCTGCTCGATGGCCCGGCGGGACCGTCGACGACAGCGTTTCTCCCTGCCATCGCGAACGAAGACGACGCCTCCCCTGGAGACCGTGCGCCGCGCGGCGTCACCTGCGCGGGAACGCTCCCTGCCCAGTCGGCCGAGTGCGTCGAGCTGATCAAGGGAGATCTCGCATGACCACTCCGGCATCCCCGACCCCGCTGCGGGCCCTGCTGGTCGAGGGCATCCACCCGGCCGCCGCCGACCTGCTGGCCGCGGCCGGCGTCGTCGTCGAGCAGGTGGACCGGGCGCTGGACGAGCACGAGCTCGTCGCGCGGCTCGACGGCGTCCACGTGCTCGGTCTGCGTTCGGGCACGTCCGTGACCGCCGACGTCCTGGCGAAGGCCCCGGACCTCCGGGCGGTCGGGGCGTTCTGCATCGGCACGAACCAGATCGACCTGCAGGCGGCCACCGAGCGCGGTGTGGCGGTGTTCAACGCGCCGTTCTCCAACACCCGCAGCGTGGTCGAGCTGGCCCTGGCCGAGATCATCGCGCTCACCCGCCGGATGACGGTGCACAACGACGCCATGCACACCGGGCTGTGGCGCAAGTCGGCCAAGGGCAGCCACGAGGTGCGCGGCCGGCGGCTGGGCATCGTCGGGTACGGCAAGATCGGCAGCCAGCTGTCGGTGCTCGCCGAGGCGCTCGGCATGCGCGTGTCGTTCTACGACACCGCCGACACCCTCGCCCTGGGCAACGCCCGCCGGTGCGCCACTCTCGACGAGGTGCTCCAGTGCTCGGACGTGGTGTCCTTGCACGTCGACGGTCGGCCCGGCAACAGCGGCATGTTCGGCGAGGAGCAGTTCGCGAAGATGCTGCCCGGCTCCCTCTTCCTCAACCTGTCCCGCGGCTTCGTCGTCGATCACCAGGCCCTGCGCCGGAACATCGACAGCGGCCACCTGGCCGGCGCAGCCGTGGACGTGTTCCCGGAGGAGCCGGCGGCCGCCGGCGATCCCTTCGAGTCCGACCTGCGCGGGCTGCCCAACGTGATCCTCACGCCGCACGTCGGTGGCTCCACCGAGGAGGCGCAGGAGGACATCGGCGAGTTCGTCGCCACCAAGCTGCTCGGCTACCTGGAGCGCGGCGCCACGGGCCTGTCGGTCAACCTGCCCGAGGTGCAGGTGCCCCGCTCGGCCGACACCACCCGGCTGGTGCTGCTGCACCGCAACCAGCCGGGCGCGCTGGCGCACATCGACAGCGTGCTGGCCGAGGGCGGTCTCAACGTGGAGCAGCAGGCGCTGGCCACCTCCGGGTCGGTGGGCTACGTGGTCACCGACGTGGGCGGCCCGATCGGTCCGGCCGTCGTCGACCGGTTGCGCGCGCTGCCCGAGACCATCCGGCTCGACGTGCTGCCCGCCTGAGCCGGGCTCGGCGCACCGGCGCCCCGCTCCCCGTCGGGAGCGGGGCGCCGGCGTGCGCTCGTCCCCGTCCGGGCCGGCGTCCCCGCCCTCGACGGTGGGGTTGCGGGGTGGGGTCCACCCCCGGTGAGGACTCGGGACCGGGCCGCCGGTTCTGGGGGAAGCCCGATCGATCCCCGGTCGGTCCCGCAGCAGTCTTCCTGTGAGCGAAACGCACCGTCTGCGAGAACCCGCACTCCGCGCCAATGCCGGCGCCATCCCGACAGGGGGACCGACGTGCCCATCATCTCCGCTCCGCACGAGTTCAACGAGGACGACCTGTACGTCGACCTCCACCCGGTCTTCGGCCGGTCCCTCTTCCTCAAGTGCGAGGGCTTCAACTTCGCCGGCTCGGTCAAGCTGAAGGCCGCCACCCGGATGGTCGAGACCGCCGAGCGCCGCGGGCGGCTGCGGCCCGGGTCCATCCTGGTGGAGTCCTCCTCGGGCAACCTGGGCGTGGCCCTGAGCATGATCGCCGCCAGCAAGGGCTACGGGTTCCGGTGCGTGACCGACGCCCGGTGCAACCTGCAGACCCGGCAGCTGATGGAAGCGCTGGGCGCCGAGGTGCACGTCATCACCGAGCCGGACCCGGTCCACGGCCTGCTCGGGGCGCGGATCAACTACGTGAAGGCGCTGTGCGCCGCCGACGACCGGTACGTCTGGCTCGACCAGTACGGCAACCCGGACAACTGGGGAGCGCACTACCGGACGACGGCACCGGCGATCGCCCGCCAGTTCCCCGACCTGGACGTGCTGTTCGTCGGCGCGGGCACGACCGGCACGCTGATGGGCTGCGCCCGCTGGTTCCGCGAGTGGCACCGCCCCGTCCGGATCGTGGCCGTGGACGCCGTGGGCTCGGTGTCCTTCGGTGCCGAGCCGGGCCGCCGGATGATCCCCGGCCTGGGCATGGGCATGCGTCCTCCGATGCTCGACGACTCCTACGTCGACGAGGTCACCTGGGTCGAGGAGACCGACACCATCCGCACCTGCCACCGGCTGGCCCGGCGCGGCTACCTGTTCGGCGGCTCCACCGGGACCGTGGTCAGCGGCGCGATCGACTGGCTGGCCCGCCACGACGCGGAGGGCCTCACGGCGGTCACCATCTCGCCCGACCTCGGTGAGCGCTACCTCGACACCGTCTACCAGCCCAACTGGGTCCAGGACCTCTACGGCGAGGACGCGCTGCAGGTCGACGAGCCGGCCCGGCCGGCGCCGGTCGTGCCGCAGCCGCGGTCCCCGCAGTCCCCGTCGTCCGTCCTGTCCGCCCTGCGATGAGGCGCAGCACCACCTCCGACAGCACACCCCCGGGCACGTGCCCGGACCACTCCCTCCACCGGCGCAAGGAGTTCTGAACGTGGGAAACCCGATCGCGGTCCTGACGGCCGCCCCGGCAGCGGCCCCGGCCCCGTCCGACGCAGCCCCGCCCGGGGACCTGCAGACCGCCCTGGGCGCCGTGCTGGCCGACGTGCTGGGCGTCGGGCAGGTGCCCGCGGACAGCGACTTCTTCCAGGACCTGGGTGCCGACTCGATGGTGATGGCCCGGTTCTGCGCGCGGGTGCGCAAGCGGGCGGACCTGCCGTCGATCTCGATGAAGGACGTCTACCGGCACCCGACTGTCGCCGGCCTGGCGGCGGCGCTGGCCCCTGACGAGACCCCCGCGGCGGCGTCCGCGCCCGCCCCGGCCGAGGCCGCCCTCGCGGAGGTGCTCGCCGGGGTCCTGCAGGTCGACCACGTCCCGGTCGACAGCTCCTTCTTCGACGACCTGGGCGCCGACTCGATGGTCATGGCGCAGTTCTGCGCCCGGGTGCGGAAGCGGCCGGACCTGCCGTCGGTGTCGATGAAGGACGTCTACCGGCACCCGACGGTGCGCAGCCTGGCCGAGGCGTTCCGCGCCGTCCCGTCCGCCCCCGCCTCGCCGTCCGCCACCGCCGCGCCGGACGTGCCCGCCCCGGTGGCGCCGGCACCTGCCGAGGCGCCGCGGCCGGCTCCGGCGGGGGCCGCGCTGCACGTCCTCTGCGGGGTCCTGCAGGCGCTGTTCTTCTGTGGCTACTGCCTGCTGGTCGCGATCATCGGTGTGGCCGGCTACGACTGGATCGCCGCGGGCGGGGGCATCGTCGACGACTACCTGCGGTCGGTGGTCGTCGGCGGCGGCACCTTCCTCGGCCTCGCGACCCTGCCGATCGCGGCGAAGTGGCTGCTGGTGGGCCGGTGGAAGGCCGGGGAGTTCCCGGTCTGGGGCCTGCGCTACGTGCGCTTCTGGATCGTCAAGACGCTGGTGCAGAAGAACCCGCTGGTCCTGGTGCTCAACGGCACCCCGCTCTACCCGCTCTACCTGCGGGCGCTGGGCGCGAAGGTCGGCCCCGGCGTGGCGGTCTTCGCCAAGATCGTGCCGGTGGCGACCGACCTGCTCACCATCGGCAGCGGCACCGTCGTCCGGAAGGACGCGGTGGTCCCCGGCTACCGGGCGCACGACGGACGGATCCAGCTCGGCCCGGTCACCTTCGGCGCCGACGTCGTCGTCGGTGAGTCGTCGGTCATCGACATCGGGACGTCGATGGGCGACGGCGCCCAGCTCGGCCACCGCTCGTCGCTGCAGGCCGGTCAGGCCGTGCCGGCGGGCCAGAGCTGGCACGGGACGCCGGCCCGCCGCGCGGACGTCGACTACTCGCTCATCCCGCCGGCCCGCTGCAGCACCCGCCGCCGGGTGACCTACTCCGTGCTGAAGCTGCTCGGCCTGCTGTTCGTGGACCTGCCGCTGGCCATCGGCGCGGTCGCCCTCCTGGTGCTCGTCGTCCCCGGGCTGGGACGGCTGCTGGAGGCCGGCCCGATGGTGATGACCAGCGCCTCGTTCTACCTCGACGCAATGGTCGTCTCGCTGGTCCTGTACCTCGGCGGCATCCTCGTCGGCCTCGCGGTCATGACCACCGTCCCCCGGGTGCTGGGCAGGTTCGTCACGCCCGGCCGGGTCTACCCGCTCTACGGGGTCCACTACTCCCTGCAGCGCACGGTCACGCGGATGACGTCGGCCAAGTACCTGCTCAAGCTCACCGGCAACAGCTTCGCCGTCGTCCACCTCCTGCGGAGCCTGGGCTACGACCTGGGCCGGTACGTGCAGACCGGGTCGAACTTCGGCGAGGGGGTCAAGCACGACAACCCGTACCTGACCTCGGTCGGCGCCGAGACGATGGTCGCCGACGGGCTGTCGGCCATGAACGTCGAGTTCTCGAGCACGTCGTTCACGGCGTCCCAGGTGCGGATCGGCGCGCGCAGCTTCCTCGGCAACGCGATCGCCTACCCGCCCGAGGCCCGGACCGGGGACGACGTCCTGCTGGCGACCAAGGTGATGGTGCCCATCGACGGGCCGGTCCGGGAGGGCGTCGGGCTGCTCGGCTCGCCGGCCTTCGAGATCCCGCGCACCGTCCTGCGGGACGCGACGATCGACGACCACCTCCAGGCACCGGGCGAGCTGGCCCGCCGCCTGGCCGCGAAGCGGCGGCACAACCTCGGCAGCATGGGCCTGTTCCTGCTGCTCCGGTGGGCGAACTTCTTCGGCACGACCCTGATCACCCTGGCCGGCTTCGAGCTGCACGACCGGTTCGGCGCCGTGTCCGTCGCGGGCGCGATGGTGCTCAGCGTCCTGTTCGTCACCGCCTTCGGCATCGTCGTGGAGCGCGCGTCGACGGGCTTCCGGCCGCTGCAGCCCCGGCAGTGCTCGATCTACGACCCGTACTTCTGGTGGCACGAGCGGTTCTGGAAGCTGGCCTGGCAGCCGGCCTTCTACAACGGCACGCCGCTCAAGCCGGTCGTGCTGCGGCTGCTGGGAGCCCGGGTCGGGCGCCGGGTGTTCGACGACGGCCTGGGCATGCCGGAGCGGACGCTGGTCACCATCGGCGACGGCTGCACCTTCAACGCCGGCAGCACCGTGCAGTGCCACTCCCAGGAGGACGGCGGCTTCAAGCTCGACCGGATCACCATCGGCTCCGGCGTCACCGTCGGCGTGGCCGCCTGGGTCCACTACGGCGTGACGATCGGCGACGGCGCCGAGATCGGCCCGGACGCCTTCCTCATGAAGGGCTCCGAGGTCCCGGCGCGCACCCGGTGGGCGGGCAACCCGGCCGAGGAGGTCGGGGAGGTCCCCGCGCCCCTGCCCGCTCCGCCCGCTCCCCTCGAGGTGGCCGACCTGGTGCCACCGCAGCACACGTCCGCACCCATCCCCGTGTCCGCGTTCCAGCGGTGAGTGAGGAGACCCCCCTGATGGTCATGGCAACGACGCGTTCCGGCCGCGAGTTCTGGCGCGAGGTGCTCCTCGCCGGCGGGTCGACGGCGATCCCGCGGTGGACCCTCGACCCGCGGCCCGGCACCGCCGGACACGAGGCGCCGCTGCCCGGCGGGCTGACCAGGGCAGTGCGCCGGCTGGCCGGCGAGCTGGGGGTGCCGGCGTCGGCGGTGTTCCTGGCCGCGCACGCCCGGGTGGTCGCGGCGCTGTCCGGGGAGACCGAGGTGGTCACCGGCCACCTGGCCGGGGGCGGCGCGGGACCGCTGCCGTGCCGACTGCCGGTGGACGCCGGCTCGTGGCGGGACCTGGTGGGCGCCGCGGCCGCGGCCGAGGCGGGGCTGCGGGCGCACCGGGAGGTGCCCCTGGCCGCGCTGCGCGCCGAGCTGGGTGTGGCCGGCCCGACGTCGGAGGTGGCCTTCGACCCGGCCGGCGACGGGGAGCTGCCCGAGGGCGCGGTGCTGCGGATCGGGGTGGCCGGGGACGGGGCGCGGCTGGTGCTGCGCCACCGTGAGGACGCCCTGGACGCGGGCGCGGCGGCGCGGATCTGCGGCTACCACCGCACGGCCCTGGCCCAGCTGGTCGCCGACCCCGACGCCGACCCGCTGGCGGGCAGCCTGCTGTCGGCGGAGGAGGCACGGCTGCAGCTGGACGGGATGGCCGGCCCGCACCGGGAGCTGCCCGACCGGCGGGCGCACGAGCTGTTCGAGGAGCAGGCCCGGATCCGGCCGGACGACGTCGCCGCCGTCCACGAGGACCGGCAGGTCACCTACGGGGAGCTCAACGCCCGCGCCAACCGGCTGGCCCGGGCGCTGCGGGCCCGCGGGCTGGCCGCCGAGGACGTCGTCGCGGTGGTCACCGAGCGGGACCTGGACTGGCTGACCGCGGTGCTGGCGGTGTTCAAGGCCGGCGGCGCCTACCTGCCGATCGAGCCGCACTTCCCGGCCGACCGCATCGCGCGGACACTCTCGCGGTCCGGCGGGCGGCTGGCACTCACCACGCCCGGCGCCCGCGCCGGCCTGGACACCGCCCTGGCGCAACTGCCCGGCGTGGTCGTGCTGGACGTCGCCGCCGGCATCGGCGAGGGCCACGACGACACCGACCTGGGCATCGAGGTCGCCCCCGACCAGCTGGCCTACATCTACTTCACCTCCGGTTCCACCGGGGAGCCCAAGGGTGCGATGTGCGAGCACGCCGGCATGCTCAACCACCTGTTCGCCAAGATCGACGACCTGGGCGTCGTCGAGGGTTCGGCCGTGGCCCAGGTGGCGCCGCAGTGCTTCGACATCTCGCTGTGGCAGCTGGTCTCCGCGCTGCTGGTCGGCGGCCGCACCCTGCTGGTGCCCCAGGACGTGGTCCTCGACGCCGAGCGGTTCGTCGACCTGCTGGCCACCGAGCGGGTGGCGGTGGTGCAGGTGGTGCCCTCCTACCTGGAGGTGGTGCTCTCCTACCTGGAGGCCCACCCGCGGCCGCTGCCGCACCTGCGGTGCGTGTCGGTCACCGGGGAGGCGCTGAAGAAGGAGCTCGCCGCCCGCTGGTTCGCGACGGCGCCGGGCATCGCGCTGGTCAACGCCTACGGGCTGACCGAGACCAGCGACGACACCAACCACGAGGTCATGCACGCCCCGCCGGCCGGTGACCGCATGCCGCTCGGGCCGCCGGTGGCCAACGTGGAGATCCGCGTCGTCGACGCCCACCTGGCCCCGGTGCCGCTCGGCGCGCCCGGGGAGATCGTCTTCGCCGGCGTGTGCGTCGGCCGCGGCTACGTCAACGACCCTGAGCGGACCCGGGCGGCGTTCGTGCCCGACCCGCACCGGCCCGGTCGGCGGCTGTACCGCAGCGGCGACCACGGCCGCTGGCGGCCCGACGGCAAGCTGGAGTTCCTCGGCCGCCGCGACAGCCAGGTCAAGATCGCCGGCTTCCGGATCGAGATCGGCGAGATCGAGAACACCCTGCTGCGCACGCCGGGGGTGCGCGACGGCGCGGTGGTCGTCGCCGAGGCGGCCGACCGCAGCCGGCACCTGGTGGCCTTCTACTCCGGCCCACGGCCGCTGGAGGTCGACGAGCTGCGGGCCCGGCTGGCCACGTCGCTGCCGGTCTACATGGTCCCGAAGGCCGTCCACTGGCAGGAGTCCCTGCCGCTGACCGCCAACGGCAAGATCGACAAGAAGGCGCTCACCGCCCTCGCCGCGGACCTCGCCGCCGCCGACGGCGACGCACCCGCCCCGGCCACGCCGACCGAGCAGCGGGTGGCCGCCGCCTGGGCCCAGGTGCTCGGCATCGGCGAGGACCAGATCGGACGCGAGGACTCGTTCTTCGAGCGCGGGGGCACGTCGCTCACGGCGGTGAAGCTGGCGATCGCCCTCTCCCGGGCGGTCTCGATCAAGGACGTCGTCGCCCACCCCGTCCTGGCCGACCTCGCCGCCCTCGTCGACGCCAGGTCCTCGGGCGGTCCCGGCCTCCCCGCGACGCCGCCGGAACCGGCCGCCACTGGAGCCGCGACGTGCCGGCCCGCATCGGTGGGACCCCGGTGACCGCCGCCCCCCACCGGCCCGCCCCCGCACCCCGACCGGAGGACACCGACGTGTCGTCGTACCCCGCAGCAGCACTGCCCGCCGTGGACCTGCAGCCCGGCCGCCCTCCGCTCGTGGAGGTCGGGGCCGCCGGCGACGCGGCGGCCTGGGCGACCGCGCACCGGGACGCCGTGCGCGCGGCGGTCACCGAGCACGGCGCGCTGCTCGTCCGCGGCCTCGGCCTGGCGGACGCCGGCACCGTGGCCGCCGTCTGCGACCGGCTGGCCGACCGGCTGGTGCCGGAGCGGGAGGCGTTCGCGCCCCGGGAGCCGGTGGTCGGCGGCGTGTACTCGGCCACGCCCTGGCCGGCGAACCAGCAGATGTGCGTGCACCACGAGCAGAGCTACGCCCTGGAGTTCCCCGGGCTGCTGCTGTTCGCCTGCCTCGTCGCGCCGACGGCGGGCGGAGCCACCCCGCTGGCCGACGCGGCGGCCGTCCTCGGCGCGCTGCCGCCCGCGCTCGTCGAGCGGTTCGAGCGGCACGGGTGGCTGCTGACCCGCACCTACAACGACGAGATCGGCGCCTCGTGGGCCGAGGCCTTCGGCACCGACGACCCCGCCGCCGTCGAGCGGTACTGCCGGGCGGCCGCGATCGAGTTCGCGTGGCAGCCCGACGGCGGCCTGCGCACCCGCCAGCGGCGCAGCGCCGTGGTCCGGCACCCGGTCACCGGGGCGCGCTGCTGGTTCAACCAGGTCGCCTTCCTCAACGAGTGGACCCTCGCCCCGGAGATCCGCGAGTACCTCGTCGAGGTCTACGGCGAGGACGGCCTGCCGTTCACCACCCGCTTCGGCAACGGCGACCCGATCGGCGCGGACGTCGTCGCGACGATCAACGAGGCGTACGAGGCCGCCACCGTGGCCGAGCCCTGGCAGGCCGGCGACCTGCTGCTCGTCGACAACACCCGCACCGCCCACGGCAGGCAGCCGTTCGAGGGCCCCCGCGAGGTGCTCGTCGGCCTGGCCGACCCGGTGCACCTGACCGACCCGGTGCACCTGACCGACCCCGCTCCGACCGTCGAGGTGGCCCGGTGACGGCCACCCGCGGACCCGACCCCAGGGAGACCCCCGTGCCCCAGCCGACCGCCGTGCCGTCGTTCGCCGTCATCTCCGGAGGGCAGGTGCAACAGGCCCTCGCCGGCCGCGAGAAGGAGGTCGTCGACCTGGTCGAGGCCACCTACCGGCTGCACGGCGCCGGGGACTCGGTCAACCCGCCGTCGTACTTCCTGCGCTTCCCGGACCGGCCGTCGTCCCGGATCATCGCCCTGCCCGCCTCGATCGGCGGGGACGTGCGGGTGGACGGCCTGAAGTGGGTCTCCAGCTTCCCGGACAACGTCGCGGCCGGGATCCCGCGGGCGTCGGCGGTGCTCATCCTCAACGACCACGACACCGGCTACCCGTTCGCCTGCCTCGAGGCCTCCGTCATCAACGCCACGCGCACGGCCGCCTCGGCCGCGCTCGCCGCCGACCGGCTCTCGCGGGGCCGGTCGCGGCCCACCCGCGTCGGCTTCTTCGGCGTCGGGCTGATCGCCCGCTACATCCACACCTTCCTGGCCGGCACCGGCTGGACCTTCGACGAGATCGGCGTCCACGACACCGCGCCCGACAGCGCGGCCGGCTTCCGCGGCTACCTCGAGCGGACCGGGACGGCGGCGACGATCACCGTGCACGACACCGCCGAGGACCTGATCCGCTCCAGCGACCTGGTCGTCTTCGCCACCGTGGCCGGCACCCCGCACGTGTCCGACCGGTCCTGGTTCGACCACGACCCGCTGGTCCTGCACGTGTCCCTGCGCGACCTCGACCCCGACATCCTGCTCACCTGCGCCAACGTGGTCGACGACGTCGAGCACTGCCTCAAGGCCGACACCTCGCCGCACCTGGTCGAGCAGCGCACCGGCAGCCGCGACTTCCTCACCGGCACCCTCGACGACGTCCTCACCGGCCGGGTGACCGTGCCGGCCGACCGGCCGGTCGTCTTCTCCCCGTTCGGCCTCGGGGTGCTCGACCTCGCCGTCGGCAAGTACGTCTACGACGAGGTGACCCGCGCCGGCGACCTGCGGGTCGTCGACGACTTCTTCACCGACCTGCGCCGCCATGGCTGAGCGCAGCAGCGTGTCCATCCACCGCACGTCCACACCCGAACGAGGAGACGTCATGTGCCGTACGACCAGTGTCGGTGTGATCGGCCTGGGGGCCACCGGGCGGACGGTCGCGCGCCGGCTGCTCGACCACGGGTTCGAGGTCACCGTGCACGACCGCGACGCCTGGACGGTGACGACGATGGTGGAGACGGGGGCGAAGCCCGCGCGCATCCCGGCGGACGCGGCCGAGCCGGCCGACCTCGTCTTCGTCTCCGTGCCCGACGAGGCCGCCGCCGACGAGGTGCTGTTCGACCTCGGGGGAGTGGGGGAGACGCTGCGGGACGGCGGGATCGTCGTCGTGCCCTCCTCCACGGGCCCGGTCTTCGTGCTCTCGGCTGCCGCGCGCCTGGCCGCGTTCGGGGTGCACACCGTGGAGGCGTGGTTCGTCGGGGACGCCGGCGGCACGGCGACCACCGTGTTCGCCGGTGGCAGCTGCGAGGGGTTCACGGCGGCTGCGCCGGCGCTCGAGGCGGCGGCGGAGCGCGTCGTGCACGTCGGTCCGCTGGGCTCGGTCTGCGCGCTGAGGGCCGCCGTGGACTCGCTGGGACGTCCTCCTGCGGCGATCCCCGTCGGCGGCGACGCGCTGCCCCGCCCGAGGCGCGGCGAGGGGACGGACGGTGCACCTCCGGGCGTCCTGACCCTCGACGAGTTGTCGGGCGTGGTGGACACCGTGCGCCGGCGGGAGCAGCGACCGGAATCGCGCGGAGCGGCAGTCGAGCCCCGGTCCGGGGCCAACTGCCTGGGGCTCGGGTCGTCGCAGTTCCAGGACGTCATCGCCGAGCTGGAGCGCAGCTGCGGCATCCCCCTGCTCCGGGAGGCCGCGCAGTGCAGCACCCCCGCGGAGCTCGTGGCACTGGTCAACCGGCAGGTGACGTCGGGCGTGTGACCGGCCCGCTACCGACGGTCACCTGGAGAACTGAGGAGAGCGCGTGCTGACGAACGGGTGGAACGGGTCGGCCTGGCCGGTGGAGGACGCCGGCCATCCGCACCCCCACACGAGGAACCGGGGCGAGGGGACGCACCCGGCGTCGGTCACGCCCCTGCGCCCCCGCCGTGGGGGAGCGGCGCACCCGTCCCCACCGGCCCGGCCGGAGCCACCCGGGTCCCTGCGGGAGGCCACCGCCCGGGTGGCGCGCCGCCGGCGCGAGGCGGTGGAGGGACCGGCCACGTCGACGCGGCCGCGCACCCCCGGGAAGCTGACCGCGCGGGAGCGGATCGACCTGCTGCTCGACGAGGGCTCGTTCGTCGAGGTGGGCCCCTTCGCCCGGCACCGGGCGACCGGGTTCGGCATGGAGCGCCGCCGTCCGGACACCGACGGGGTGGTGACCGGCTGGGGCACGGTCGACGGCCGGCGGGTGTGCGTCTTCGCGCACGACCCCCGGGTCTTCGGCGGGGCGCTCGGGGAGGTCTTCGCCAGCAAGATCCACACGGTGATGGACCTGGCCGAGTCCATGGGCGTGCCGATCGTCGGGCTCAACGAGGGCGGCGGCGCGCGCATCCAGGAGGGCGTCGACGCCCTGGCCGGGTTCGGCGGCATCTTCCGGCGCAACGTGCGCGCCTCGGGGGTCATCCCGCAGATCTCGGTCGTGTTCGGCGCGTGCGCGGGCGGGGCCGTGTACTCACCGGCGCTCACCGACTTCGTCTTCACCGTCCGCGACGCGGCGAAGATGTTCATCACCGGCCCGGACGTCGTCGCGGCGGTGACCGGGGAGCGGATCAGCCCGGAGGACCTCGGCGGATCGGCCGTCCACGCGACCCGCACCGGCGTCTCGACCTTCGTCTCCGACGACGAGGAGAGCTGCCTGGAGGACGTCCGCCACCTGCTGTCCTTCCTGCCCGCCAACAACCAGGAGGAGCCCCCGGAGGCGGCGTCGTCGGACCCGGCGGACCGGTCCTGCGAGGCGCTGCTCGACGTCGTCCCCGTCCAGCCCCACCGGGCCTACGACGTCCGTGACGTGATCGCCGAGGTCGTGGACGACGGCGACTACCTCGAACTGCACCCGCAGTGGGCCCGCAACATCGTCTGCGCGCTGTCGCGGCTCGGCGGTTCCGTGGTCGGCATCGTGGCCAACCAGCCGTCGGTGCTCGCCGGGGTGCTCGACATCGACGCCGCGGAGAAGGCCGCCCGGTTCGTCCGGACCTGCGACGCGTTCAACATCCCGCTGGTGACCCTGGTCGACGTCCCCGGGTTCCTCCCCGGGGCCGAGCAGGAGCACGCCGGGATCATCCGGCGCGGCGCGAAGCTGCTCTACGCCTACTGCGACGCCACCGTGCCCCGGATCCAGCTGATCCTCCGCAAGGCCTACGGCGGCGCCTACATCGTCATGGACTCCAAGGCCGTCGGCGCGGACCTCTCCTTCGCCTGGCCGTCCAACGAGGTCGCCGTCATGGGGGCCGACGCCGCGGCCAGCATCATCTTCCGCAAGGAGATCGCGGCCGCCGAGGACCCCGAGGCGACGCGAGCGGAGCTGGTGTCGGAGTACGCCGACCGGCTGATGACCCCCTTCGCCGCGGCCGAGCGCGGCCTGGTGGACGACGTCGTCGACCCGCGGGACACCCGCGCGGTCCTCATCCGGTCCCTGGCGCTGCTGCGCTCCAAGCGGCAGGTGCTGCCGCACCGCAAGCACGGCAACGTGCCGCTCTGACGGGGGCGCGCGCGTGGACCCGGCACTGGTCTCGATCAGCAAGGGCGAGCCCACGGCGGAGGAGCTCGCCGCGCTCCTCGCCGTGCTGCAGGTGTGCACGGGGGCGCCCCGGCCGCCGGCCGACCCGGGGACGGTCCGGCGCATCCCGCCGGCTCCGCGACGCTCGTGGCAGGGCCCGGCGTCGTGGTCGCCGGGGCTGCACGCCTGGCGGTGACCCCCGCCCCGCCGGGGGGTCTGCCCCCGGCGGGGAACGGGGGCTCGCGGGGGCGGCAGGGGGGTCAGCGCGATGTCCCGCGGGTCCGGGTCCGACGAGTCTTCTCCCCAGGAGAACTCGACAGACCACCGCTCCCGGAGAGCACTCCGGGAACGCCACCGGGGAGATCGCGATGAACACCTACGACCCAGCCGACGGCATCGTCCACGTCCACATGGCCGCACAGCCGGACCCGTGGAGCCAGCCGGTCATCGAGGCGCGGCGCTGCAACACGCTGCCGGCCGGCTACGCCAACCAGTCCCCGCGGACCCGGTTGCGGTCGGAGACCCGGTCGGCCCGCGTGCCGTCCTCCCTCACCCGCCGCACCGCGTGAGCACGGCCCCGTCGGCGCCGCACCTCCCGCAGATCCCGGACACCACCACCCATCGCCGTTACGGCACCTGCCGTACCGGCACCAGCCTTTCCAGCACTCGAACCGAGGAGCCGTGTATGTCGAGGAAGCCGTGCACACCGTCCGCCGAGATCGTGGCGACCGCGGGGCGGGAGGTGGGTCGTGGCTGAGGCGTGCGCGCTCGCCCCGCGCCCGACCGTCGCCCCGCCGGCCCGCATCCCCGTGAAGTCGCGGTTCCAGGGCGTCGACGTCGCCCGCGGGGTCGCGCTGATCTCGATGCTCGCGGCGAACGTGTTCGTCGACGTGGTCACCGACGACGGCACGCCGACGCTGTCCGGGATGACCGTGATCGGCCGGTCGGCGACCATGTTCGTGCTGGTGGCCGGCATCAGCCTGGCCTTCATCTCCGGCGGCCTACGCCCCGTGCAGGGCGTCGCCCGGCGCGCGGCCCGGGCGAACATCGCCGTCCGCGCGCTGTGCATCGGCGCCATCGGCCTCGCGCTCGGCTACACCGCCCCCGACAACCTCGGGGTCATCCTCGGCTACTACGGCCTGTTCTTCCTGCTGGCCATCCCGCTGATCGGGCTGCGGTCGCGCACCCTGGTCGCCGTCGCCGGCGTCCTGGTGGCGGTCGGCCCGCTGGTCCTGCTGGGAGCGGAGTACCTGGGCTGGGAGTCCGGCTTCGACTCCGACCCCACGCTGGCCGCGCCCGTCACCGACCCCCTGGGCCTGCTCTCCCTGTTGACGGTCACCGGCGACTACCCCGCCGTGGTCTACATGGCCTACATCTGCGTGGGCCTGGCCATCGGCCGGCTGGACCTGTCCTCGACGAGGGTGGCCCTCCGGCTGCTGGTCGGCGGGCTGGCCCTGGCGGTCGTCACCTGGGTCGCCTCGTGGCTGCTCGTCGAACGCCTCGGTGGCCTGCAGGCCCTGCTCGCCGCGGAGGCCGGAGAGACCCCGGGCGAGGTCGTCTGGGACACCAGCCCGACCGAGTCGTGGTGGTGGCTGGCGACCCGGGCGCACCACTCCGGCACGCCGCTGGACATGCTGCACACGATCGGCTCGGCGATCGCCGTGCTCGGCCTGGTGCTCCTGGTGTGCCGGCTGCGCTCCGCCCAGCGCCTGCTGCGGCCGGTCGCCCTGGCCGGGGCCATGACCCTGACCGTCTACTCCGCCCACGCCTTCGTCCTGCTCTCGCCGTGGACGGAGACCCGCCCCCTCGCCGTGTACCTGCTGCTCGTGGTCGGGGCCCTGGTCTTCGCCGTCCTCTGGCACCGCTGGAGGGGGCAGGGCCCGCTGGAGCGGCTGGTGGCGATGGTGGCCAACCGGGCCCGCCGCGCCGTCCTGGCCGCGCCGGCCGAGTCGGGGTCCGGGTCCGGCCGGGAGCCCGAGCCGTCCGGAGCGGGGAGGTGACCGCCGGCGCCCCCTGACCGGGGGAGGACCGGTCGACGTCCCGGCCACCGTGCGACGGTGGCCGGGACGTCGCGGCGGGTGGCGGTCAGGTGCGGTCGAGGTCCTCGAGCCGCGCCGTCGACGCGGGCCGCCGGGCGGACAGGCACCGCGCGACCGCCTCGGCCTGCCGCAGCACGCGCAGCACGTTGCCGCCGACCAGCCGGACGCAGTCCTCCCGGCGCCAGCCCCGGTCGAGCAGCTCGGCGACCAGCGCGGGGTAGCAGGCGACGTCCTCGAGGCCGTCGGGGACGTCGTCGGACCCGTCGAAGTCCCCGCCGATGCCGACGTGGTCGATCCCGGCCACCGACGTGACGTGCTCGACGTGGTCGGCCACCTCGGCGAGCACCGCGCGCGGGCGGGGGTGGGCGGCTTCGTACTCGGCGCCCACCGCGGCACGGACCCCGGCGTCCCGCGGGTCGAGCCCGCGGCGTTCGACCTCGGCCCGCAGCCCCAGCGCCCACGCGCGGCACCGCGGCGAGACGAAGTCCGGCACGAACGTCACCATGCACACGCCACCGTTGGCGGCCAGCCCGCGCAGCAGGTCGTCGGGGACGTTGCGAGGGGTGTCGCACAGCGCCCGGGCCGCCGAGTGCGAGAACACGACCGGGGCCTCCGCGACCGTCAGGGCGTCGCGGGCCGTGGTCGCCGCCACGTGGGAGAGGTCGACCAGCACCCCCAGCCGGTTCATCTCCCGCACGACCTCCCGCCCGAACGGGCTGAGCCCCCCGACCGCCGGGACGTCGGTCGCCGCGTCGGCCCACGGGACGTTGACGTTGTGCGTGAGGGTCAGGTACCGGACGCCGAGCGCGTGCAGCGGGCGCAGCACGCCCAGGGAGTTGGCGATGGAGTGGCCGCCCTCGGCGCCCAGCAGCGAGGCGACCCGGCCGCGGGCGAACGCGGCCTCGACGTCGTCGGCACCGAGCGCGAGCTCCAGGTGGTCGGGGTGGCGGCGGACCATCCGGTGGACGAGGTCGACCTGTTCCAGGGTGGCGGTCACCGCCGCGTCGCCCTGCAGGGCGCCGGGGACGTAGACCGACCAGAACTGGCCGCCGACCCCGCCCCGGCGCAGCCGCGGCAGGTCGGTGTGCGTCCCGGCGACCGGGGCCGCGAGGTCCACCCGGTCCAGGTCGGCGCCGAACCGGGTGCGCAGCGCCCACGGCAGGTCGTTGTGGCCGTCGACGAGCGGGGAGTGGCGCAGCAGCTCGCGGGCGCGGTCGAGGGAGGCGCTCATCCCGGCGCCTACAGACCGAGCGCCTGGCGGACCCGCGGCACGTGCCTGCGGGCGACCGGCACGGTCTCGTGGCGGCGGGTGTCGGTGGAGAGGTACAGCGCGCCCTTGAAGCCCGGCTCGATCTCCCGCACCCGGCCGAGGTTGACCAGGAAGCGGCGGTGGACACGCAGGAACCCGCGGCCGCCGAGCTGCTGCTCGAGGCGGTCCAGGCCCCGGACCGCGGCCAGCAGCCGACCCTGGTCGCTCACCAGCCAGACGTTGTCGTGGTCGGTCTCGGCGTACCGGATCTCCCGGGGGTCGAGCAGGACCCACCGGGCGTCCCGCAGGGCGACGACCCGGTCGGGGAACGCGTGCGGACCGGGGAACCCGGGGTCCGCGTCGCCCTGCAGCTCCGGGGAGCCGGCGCCGTCGGTCGCCCGGAAGGCCAGCAGCGCGCCGATCACCTGCGACCCGTCGAACACCGGCCGGACGTTGACCGGCAGCGGCTGGTCGAGGAAGGGGACGTAGAGCTGCGTCGCCCCGCACCACCCGGCGTCCTGCCGGGCCCGCGCGGTCGCCCGCCGGGTCAGCTCCAGCACGGCGGGGACCTGCGGCATCCACCGGTCCGACGGTGCGTAGGCCGGGGCGTCCGCGGGCGTGCCGAGCAGGACGGCGGCCTCGGTGTTGGCCAGCACGACCTTGCCGACCGTGTCCACCGCGGCCAGCGGCGTCCCCGGTGCCTCCCGGGCGCCGGCCAGGGCCGCGGCGAGCAGGGTGCCGGTGTGCCGGGCCCGCCGGCGCAGCGTGGCCTCGGTGGCCGCGGCGGCGGCGCGCAGCCACGGCAGGACGGCGTCGGGCAGCGGCGTCCGCCAGCGGGAGACGTTGAGGGCGGCCAGCGGGTCGTGGGTGACGACGTCGCGCACCGCGACGCCGGCACACATCCACGGGTGGAACCCCTGGCACCAGTGCTCCGGCCCCCGGACCAGGACGGGGTGCTGGCTCTCCAGGGCGGTGCCCATGCCGTTGGTGCCGCTGGCCCGCTCCGACCACGCCGACCAGGTGGCCAGGTTGCTGTCCGCGGCCAGGGTCAGCAGCCGCCGGCTGCCCCACGCCGCCAGGACGTGCCCGTCGCAGTCGGCCACGCTGACCAGGGCGTCGTCGCCGGCCTCCCGGGCCGCCGCGGCGGCCAGGCCGCCGAGCTCGGCGAACACCACGTCGTGCTCGATCGAGTGCGGGGTCCCCTCGGCGGCGGCCGGCGCCCGTTCCAGCTCCGGGCTGACCTCGTACTCCTCACGGCAGCGGTACCAGGACACGAGGATCTCGGGGCGGACGCCGTGGACGCCGTCCGCGCCGGCCGCGAACTCCTCCCGCGCCGCGGCGATCCGCCGGAGGCTCTCGTCGGAGAGCGCCGCCCCGTTCGTCGCGGGGGACGCGCCGGTCGTCGGCTCTTTCGCGCCGTTCATCCAGATCCCCTAGGGCTGGGGGGAAGACCGATCCCAGGATCGTGCCGCGGTCGCCTGATCCGAGGCTAGCCACCGGCGGACGGTGTTCCAACGGCCTCCGGCGCGGCGGCAGGGAGACCGCGTCGGCCTCGGCCGACACGTCCACCACGAGGAGGTGGGGTCCTTGGCGACCCTCACACCGGACCGCAACGAGTTGTTGCGCAAGTTCGGGCTGGACAGGCAGAACGACGGGACGCTGGGCCGGCTGCTGGCGAACGGGAACGTCGCCCAGGCCGAGGAGGGGACCGACGGCCGGATGAGCGCCACGATCCGGATCCCACCGGACCAGCTGGTCTGGGACCCCTCGGTCCTGGTCATGTCGCACGGCGGCGAGCTCGAGATCGAGTTCGTCAACGACGACCAGAACACCCACTGCGCGCTCGTGCCGAGCAACGGGGACAGCCAGTGGATCTGGCTGCCCAACTACACGCGGGGCAAGGTCCACGTCACCCTCGACGGCCCGGGCTACTACTGGTTCAGCTCCAACGTCGGCAACGACGAGGGCCGGGGACTGATCGGCGCGATCGTCGTGATGGGCGACGTCCCCGCGTCGGCCCGACTCGACCGCCCGCCGCAGCCCCGACCGTAGACAGGAGCAGTCGATGACCACGATCGAATACCGAGAAGCTCCGCCGGCCGTCAACTTCGGCTCCCTGACGACCGCGACGGGGACGGCGCCCCCGGTGGCCCAGGGGGTCACCTACGAGCGCCTCCTCGACGCCCGCTCCGAGTCGCAGAACTGGCTCACCTACTACGGCGCCTACGACGGGCAGCGGTACAGCCTGCTCGACCAGGTGAACACCGAGAACGTCACGCAGCTGAAGGTGGCCTGGGTCTTCAGTTTCGCCCCGCAGAGCCTGCACGCGGGCCAGTCGACCTACGCCTTCGAGAACTCCCCGATCGTCGTCGACGGCGTCATGTACGTGACGGGGTGGGACGGCTGGGTGTGGGCCCTCGACGCGAAGACCGGCCAGCTGTTGTGGCAGTACAAGCACGCCATCCCGTTCGACACCTCGCTGTGCTGCGGCAACGTCAACCGCGGGGTCGCCGTGGCGCAGGGCAAGGTGTTCGTCTGCACCCTGAACGCGCACGTGCTGGCGCTCGACGCCACCACGGGCGCGTGCCTGTGGGACGTGACCAGCGGCGACGTCCGCGCCGGCGAGAGCCTCACGATCGCCCCGCTGGCGGTGAAGGACCGGGTCGTCGTCGGCAGCTCCGGCGGGGAGTTCGGCGTCCGCGGCCACCTCGACGCCTACGACATGGAGACCGGTGAGCGGGTCTGGCGCTGCTACACGGTCCCCAAGCCCGGCGAGCCGGGGTCGGAGACCTGGCCGGCCGAGGGCGAGGCCTGGGCGCGGGGCGGGGGCAACTGCTGGATCACCGGCACCTTCGACCCGGAGACCAACCTCCTGTACTGGGGCACCGGCAACCCGGCACCGGACTTCGACGGGGAGGTCCGGGAAGGCGACAACCTGCACACCGACAGCGTGATCGCGGTGGACGTCGACACCGGGGAGATCCGCTGGCACTACCAGTGCACCCCGCACGACCTGTGGGACTACGACTCGAACATGGAGTGCATTCTGTTCGAGCAGGACGGGCGCAAGCTCCTGGCCCACTTCGACAAGAACGGCTACGCCTTCGTCCTGGACCGCACCAACGGCGAGCGGGTGCGGATCTTCCCCTTCGTCGACCGGATCACGTGGGGGAACATCACCCCGAACGGGCTGGTGACGGCGAGCATCTACCCCGAGGCGGAGGGAGAGGAGGTCCACTTCTACCCCGGGCCGGCCGGCGCCAAGGAGTGGACGCACGCGGCGTACAGCCAGAAGACCGGGTTGTTCTACGTCCCGGTGCAGGACACCGGCGCGACGGTCGCCCGCCGGCGCCGCGAGTTCAAGGAGAGCATCCCGTACTGGGGCGCCGCGGTCGTCGTGGACGCCGAGGACATGACGGGGTCGATCACGGCCTTCGACCCGGCCACCGGCCAGGAGGCATGGCGCTGGCGCAACGACCTGCCGATGTGCGCGTCGGTGCTGGCCACCGCGGGCGACCTGGTGTTCGCCGGCACGCCGTCGGGGCAGTTCGTCGCGCTCGACGCCCGCAGCGGCGAGCAGCTGTGGGCGTTCAACTGCGGCAGCGGGCACCACAGCAGCCCGTGCACCTACAGCGTCGACGGCAAGCAGTACATCGCCGTGCCGGTCGGCTGGGGGGCCTGGGTCGAGGGGTTCCTGCCCGGGATGATGGGCGGCCCCCACGGCCAGGCGCTGTTCGTCTTCTCCCTGCCCGAGGGCATCGAGTCCAGCGGGGGGAGGTGACAGCCGTGGACCGCGATGACCGCGTCTCCCTGCCCGCAGCGCAGGAGTGGGAGCCACCCACGTTCGAGGAGATCCGGGTCTCCGCCGAGGTGACCGCCTACATGGGCGCCCTGGAGGAGCGCGACTGACTCCGACAGCAACCGGGGAGGGCGCCGGGCCGCGGGCCCGGCGCCCTCCCTCCACTCCGGAGCGCGACGAGGGGACGCCGATCGGCATGTGGGTGCGGGTACTGGGCTCGGCGGCGGGCGGTGGGTTCCCGCAGTGGAACTGCGCCTGCCCGTCGTGCCGGGCGGTGCGCGACGGGTCCCGGCCCGCTCGCCCCCGCACCCAGTCGTCGGTCGCGGTCAGCCCCGACCGCCGGCGCTGGACGCTGGTCGGCGCCTCACCCGACGTGCCCGCCCAGTTCGCCGCCTTCCCCGCCCTGCACCCCACCGACGGGAGCCGGGCGGTGCCGCTGGAGGCGGTGCTGCTCCCCGACGCCGAGCTCGACTCCACCCTCGGCCTGCTGCTGCTGCGCGAGGGCCGGGACCTGGTCGTCCACGCGACCGAGGCGACGCGGGACACGCTCCACGAGGGCACCGGGCTGCTGCGCGTGCTGGAGGCCTACTGCCCGGTGACGTGGCGGCCGGTGGTCCCGGGGGTGGACGTGCCGCTCGGCGGCGGGCTGTCCTACCGGGCCTTCGACGTCCCCACGACCAAGCGGGCGCGGTTCGGCGGCGGGACCGACAAGGGCCGGGTCGTCGGCTACCGGCTGACCGACGAGCACAGCGGCGGGGCGCTGGTCTGCCTGCCGGTCGTGCAGGACCTGGCGACGGTGCGCGAGGAGCTCGACGACTGCGCGTGCCTGCTGGTCGACGGGACCTGCTGGGCCGACGACGAGCTGGCCCGGCTCGGACTCGGCAGCCGGACCGCCCGCGAGATGGGGCACCAGCCGATCAGCGGACCGGGCGGCAGCCTCGAGCTGCTCGCGCCGCTGCCGATCGCGCGCAAGGTCTACACGCACGTCAACAACACCAACCCGATCCTGCTCGAGGACGCGCCCGAGCGCCGCGTCGTCGAGCAGCACGGCATGGAGGTGGCGGTGGACGGCATGGAACTGGAGGTGTGAGGCCACGGTGACCCTCACGGACACGACCCTCACGGACACGGCGACCGACGACTTCGTGGCCGCGCTGCGCGCCCAGTCCCGGCGCTACCACGACCAGCACTCCTTCTCCCGGCGGATGAACGAGGGACGGCTGGACCCCGGGCAGATCCGCGGCTGGGTGGCCAACCGGTTCGCCTATCAGGCGGCCATCCCGCGCAAGGACGCCGCGATCCTGGCCAACTGCCCCGACCGCGCGGTGCGCCGGCGCTGGATCCGGCGCATCCACGACCACGACGGCACCGTCGACGGCGAGGGCGGCATCGAGGCCTGGCTGCGGCTGGCCGAGGCCGTGGGGCTGGCCCGGGAGGAGGTGGAGGACGAGCGGCACGTCGTCCCCGGCGTGCGGTTCGCCGTCGACGCCTACGTGACCTTCGCGCGCACCCGGCCGTGGGTGGAGGCGGTGGCCTCCTCGCTGACCGAGCTGTTCGCGCCGGACCTCATGGCCGACCGCCTGGCCGCGTTCGAGCGCCACTACACCTGGATCGACCCCGCCGGGCTGACCTACTTCCGGGCCCGGCTGACCCAGGCCCCGCGCGACTCCGAGCACGCCCTGGAGATCGTGACCCGGCACTGCCGGACCCCCGACCAGCAGGCGGCCGCGGTGGCCGCGCTGTCGTTCAAGTGCGACGTCCTGTGGAGCATGCTCGATGCCATCGACCGGGCCTTCCCCGACCGCTGAGGCCACCGACCGGCCGCGGCTGGCGCCGCACGTCCGGCTGACGTTCGACGCGGCCCGGCGGCGGGACGTGCTGCTGACGCCGGAGGCGGTGTCGGTCCTCAACGCCACGGCGGCGGCGGTGCTGCGGCTGTGCGACGGCACCCGGACCGTCGCCGAGGTCGTCGCGGAGCTGCGCGACCGGTACGACCGGGTGGACGACGACGAGGTGCGCGGCTTCCTCGACCGCCTCGCCGCCCGGCGCTGCGTGGAGCTCCACCGTGGCTAGCGACGTCGAGCCGCCGTTCGGACTGCTGGCCGAGCTGACCTACGGCTGCCCGCTGCACTGCCCGTACTGCTCCAACCCGCTCGAGCTGGCCGCCTACCGCGACGAGCTGTCGACGGCGGAGTGGCAGCGGGTGCTCACCGAGGCCCGGGAGCTGGGGGTGCTCCAGCTGCACCTCTCCGGCGGTGAGCCGCTGCTGCGCCGCGACCTGGCCGAGATCGTGCGCACCGCGGCGGGCCTGGGCCTGTACACGAACCTGATCACCAGCGCGCTCGGCCTCACCCCGGGCCGCGCGGGGCAGCTGCGCGCCGCCGGGCTCGACCACGTGCAGATCAGCCTGCAGGCCGACGAGGCGGTGCTGTCGGACCGCCTCGCCGGGGTGCCCTCGTTCGGGCGGAAGCTGGCGGCGGCCCGGCTGGTGAAGTCGCTGGGCTGGCCGCTCACCCTCAACGTCGTCCTCCACCGGCACAACCTCGACCGGGTCGACCGGGTCCTCGCCCTGGCCGAGGAGCTGGGCGCCGACCGGCTGGAGCTGGCCAACACGCAGTACTACGGCTGGGCCCTGCGCAACCGCCGCGCGCTCCTGCCCGGCCGGGCCCAGGTCGAGCGCGCCGAGGCCGTGGTGCGGGCGGCCCGCGAGAGGCTGGCCGGGCGCATGGAGGTCGTCTACGTGCTGCCCGACTACTTCGGCCGGTACCCGAAGCCGTGCATGGGCGGCTGGGGACGCCGGCAGCTCACCGTGGTGCCCACCGGCGACGTGTTGCCGTGCCCGACGGCGCACGACCTGCCGCTGCCGCGGGCGAGCGTGCGGGAGCACCCGCTGGCCTGGATCTGGGCGGAGTCGCCGCTGTTCCGGCGCTTCCGCGGCACCGACTGGATGCCCGAGCCGTGCCGCGGCTGCGACCGCCGCGAGGTCGACTTCGGCGGCTGCCGGTGCCAGGCGTTCGCGCTCACCGGCGACGCCGCCCGGACCGACCCGGTCTGCGTCCTGTCGCCCGACCACGCGCTCGTGGCCGACGCCGTGGCCGCGGCCGAGGAGGCGGGCCCGGACGCCGCGGCGGTCCCGCGGCGGCCCGAGGCGCCCATGCGGCTGACCGGGTCCCGGCCATGACGTCGGTCTTCGTCTTCGTCTCCGGCGTGACGCTGCTCATCGTGAGCGCCGAGAAGCTCATCGCCCACCTCGTCGGAGCCGCGCGGGGTCTGCGGGTCCCGCTGTTCCTGCTCGCGATCGTCTTCACCGGGATCGAGTTCGACGACATCACCCTCGGCGTCGCGCTGAACCTGGAGGACCTCAGCGGCGTCGCGCTCGGCGTGGTGTTCGGGACGGCGCTGTCGTTCACCGGCGTGGTCCTGGCGCTCGCGGCGATCCTGCGGCCCAGCCGCATCGACGTCCCGCGGGACTACCTGGTCCTGCTCGCCGTCGCCCCCGTGGTGATGGTCGGGTTCACGCTGAGCGCGCCGATGTCCGTCGCCGACGGCGTGGTGCTCCTGGGCCTGTTCGCGCTCTTCGTCGGCTACGTCGTCGCCCGGGAGTGTCGCCGGAGCGTGCCGGTCTTCCGGGACGAGGAGGTGCTCGAGGCCGCCGGCGTCGGCGGCCCGGGCGGGGCCGCGCCGCCCGTGCCGTCGGGGCCGCCGGGGACCGGCCGGCCCGACGGGGGAGGGGCCTGGGCCGGCCCCGACCTCGAGCGGCAGGTCGTCGACGACCTGCCCTTCGCCACGGCGCGCCCGATGCCCGGGTGGGCCCACCTCGGGGTGGCGGTGCTCGCCCTCGCCGGGCTGGTCGTGGGCGCGGCGACCACCAGCCTCGGGACCGAGGGGATCCTCTCGACCTACGGGCTCGAGGGCACGGTGTTCGGCGCGACGATCGTCACCGCCGTGCTGACCCTGGAGGACCTCTTCCTGACGGTGGAGCCCTTCCGCAAGGGTGTGCCGGAGATCGGGGTCGGCAACGTCATCGGCAGCGTCGTCTTCTCGGTCACCGGGAAGCTCGGCACGACACTGCTGGCCGGGGGCATCATCGTCGGCCCGGACGTGCTCGCGTGGCACCTGCCCGCGCTGGTGGTCCTCACCGGGCTCGCCGCGTACTTCCTGTCCACCGGCCGGCTCCGGCGGTGGCACGGCGTCGTCCTGCTGGCGCTCTACGCGGCGTACTGGGTCGTCAGCGTGCTGGCCTTCGGCGGGGCGCCGGTCGAGCTCGACTGAACCGGGGCGCCGGGCTGCCCGTGCCGCTCCGGTGTCATGCTCGGGGTCGGGCGGGGGACGAGGAGAGGGCGGCGGCATGCCGGGCTGGGCGTGGACGCTGGTGGGGGTGGGCGCCGGTCTGCTGCTGTGCTGGCTGGTGCTGATGGTGGTCCTGTGGACCCACCGCCCCGACGACATGAGCGCACGGGAACTGCTGCGGCTGCTGCCCGACGTGCTGCGGCTGGTGCGCCGGCTGGCCGCCGACGGCACCCTGCCGCGCGGGGTCCGGGTGCGGTTGTGGCTGCTGCTGGCCTACCTGCTGGTGCCGATCGACCTGGTGCCGGACTTCGTGCCGGTGCTCGGCCACGCCGACGACGCGATCGTGGTGGCCCTCGTGCTGCGCTCGGTGGTCCGCCACGCGGGCCCGGACGCGGTCGAGCGGCACTGGCCGGGCACCCCCGACGGGCTGGCCGCGCTGCGCGGGGCCTGCCGGCTGCCGGCGTAGCGCCGCGCGCGGGCGGTCCCGGCTCCCGCCCGCCGCCGGCCGTCACATCACGAGGTGGGCCGGCGTCCCGGTGGACTGCTCGACGTCCTCGGTCGCGGTCTGCAGCAACCGGTGGCTGAGGTCCGACAGCGCCCGCGCGACGGCGATCTCGTCGCCGATCACGGGGACGTCACGATCGGCGGGGTCCAGCCGGGCGAGGCCGACGCCGGTCAGCCGGTCGGTGTCCCCCGTCTGCAGCCGGGCCACCGCGCGGGTGTGCCCGTCGTGCTCGTCGATCTCGATCGAGACCGTCCAGGTCTTGGCCTCGTCCACGTCGTCCTCCTCGGTGGTGTGCCGGCGGCCGACGGCCGGCGGACCGGGTCGGTGGCCAGCCTCCGCCGGGGCTCCGGAGCGGGCGAGTGGCCGAGGTCCCGGGACGCCGGGCCCCTCGTCCCGCGGGCTGCTCAGCTGCTCAGAGGTAGGCCCGGGGGTCCACCGCCGGGGGCAGCTCGCCCGGCACGACGCGCCGCCCGGTGACGTGGTGGGGGATCAACCGCAGCCAGTGACCGTGCTCGCCGGGAGCCCAGGGAGTGACGCCGACGTCGTGGGTGCGCCGCACGAGGTCGGGTCCGTGGGCGTCGGTCACCTCCTCGGCGAGCCCGCGGACCAGCACGCTCCACCCGCTGCGGTGGATCGGGTCGATCTCGTCCACCTCGAAGGTCACGTTGGCGTGGTCGGCGTTGCTGAGCTTCGTGCCCGGCGAGGTCCGGATCACGATCGTGGTGCCGTCCATGCCGTAGTTGACCGGGACGATCAGCGGGTAGTGCTCGGCGTTCACGCCCAGCCGGCCCACCTGCTGGGTCCGGAGCAGCCGGTAGCACTCCTCGACGGAGATCTCGGTGGACGACGTGTCCCGGGTGTCGGTCATCGCTGCTGCGCCTCCTCCGTCCGGTCCCGGACCTCGGGCCGGCCGCGGGTCAGGGGATCGTCCCGGCCCGGGCTCTCAGCCCGCGGCCCCGGCCGGCGACACCGGGCTGGACCGACCGCTGAGCGCCGAGCCGATCTCGTCGGCCCAGGCACGGACGGCTGCCCAGTCGCGGAAGTCGCCGACCGGCGCCCGCATGGCCGTCACCACGGCCCGCTCCCCGAAGGAGAGCAGGGACGGGTCGAGGCGGCCGGGGAACACCCGGTGCCCGCGGGGGCCGAGCATCGCGGTGAGCGTGCCGGCGTCGTGCGGCGCGTCCGGCGGGAACGGCGGAGGGCCGATCGGGCCGCTGGAGAACAGCCACACCGGCCGGCCGCGCAGCACGGTGAGGTGCGCGGTGGCCAGGTCCCGGGCCGCTTCCTGCCAGCGCCCCGCGTAGACGGCGCTGCCGAGGACCACCGCGTCGAACGCCGAGGGGTCGGGGCGGTGCTCGGCCGGGACGGCGGAGGCGACGACGTCCCGGTTCCTCCCGGCAGACCGGCCGGTGAGGACGCGGGCCAGTTCCTCGGCGATCTCGTGGGTGGAGCCGTGGCGGCTCGCCGCGGTCACCAGGACCCGGAGCGCGGGCTGCGCGGCCCCGGTCGTCGAGGCCTCCGTCATCGGGTGCCTCCTCAGGCGTGGGTGGACGTCGGCTGCGCGGCGGCGGGTGCCTGCCGGTCCGGCGCGGGGAGGACGCGGACGCCGACGACGCCGCCGACGGTCCGGGCGAGCGCGGTCACCGCCTGCTCCTCGACGGCCGCCGACGGCTGGGGGGTGCCCCGCGCGCGCCGGATCGTGGCCACGCCGTCGGCGACGGAGACCGACCACGCGTCGAGCTCTCCGGTGTAGCCCTCCACCAGGCGGAGCAGGTCGTGCCGGACCTCCTCGTCCGGGCGGACCAGGGCGCGGAGCAGGTCGCGCCGGCTGACGATCCCCACCAGCCGCCCCCCGTCGACCACGGGGACGCTGCGCAGCCGCTCGTCGACGAACAGCCGTGCGATGTCCGCGACGTCCGCCGTGGTGTCCACCGTCCGGACGTGTCCGGTCATCACCCCGTGCACCAGCAGGGCCGGCGTGGCCTCCCGGGGCGTCCCGTCGCGGCGCAGGTGCAGCCGGGGGTCCTGCGGCACCCGGTCCCGCAGGACGTCGGCCTCGGCGACGATGCCGACGAGCCGGTCGTCGTCATCGACGACGGGCAGCGCCGCGAAGCCGCGCTCGGCCATGACCTCCGCCGCGTACTTCGCGGACGTCTCCGGTCCCACGGTGACGACCGGCCGGGTCATGACGTCTCTGGCCTGCACGGCTCCTCCTCGGGGAACGGGGTGCTGGGTCGGACGCTAGGGAGCGGGCCGGAGCGGCCCCAGGGTCGCCGGGCGCAGCGGGCCGGGACCTCGGTCCCTGCCCGGCCGGCGCAGGGCCCCGGGTGTCCCTGCCGTGCGGGACGGCTGCGCCGGGCACCGCGCGGCGCGCGACCGGGGCCGAAGGGGCTCCCCGGAACGGGACCTCCGTCCGGCGCGCGGCGAGGGCCGGGCGCGGAGCATCGGCAGCCGACCGCAGCCGCGCAGACGACCGCGGTCCGGCTGGTCGAGGAGATGGTCCCGGTGATGAGCTGGTACGGCTGGAGTCCGATGAGCGGCTGGGGCTGGGTGGTCACCACGCTCAGCGGCCTGGTCCTGCTCGGCCTGCTCGCCCTGGTCGCCGCGCTGGTCGCCCGTGCGGTGCGGCCGCCCGGCGGGACCTCCTCGCCCCCGCCGCAGACGGCCGAGCACCTGCTCGCCGACCGGTTCGCCCGCGGCGAGATCGACGAGACCGAGTACCGCAGGCGGCTGACGACGCTGCGCAGCGCGAGGACCGGCCCCGAGCCGGGCTGACCTCCGCTCGTCCCGCAGCCGCTCAGCGGGGCGTCTCCCGGTCGAGCTCGGCCTGCCCACGGTCGGGCTCCGCCGCGGCCCGGTCGGCCGCCCGCGGCTGCGGTGGTTCTCGGCCCGTCGTCGACAGGTCGCCCAGGGCGGCTCAGGGGCCGTCCAGCACCGTGACCGATCCCGCGCCGCCGTCCACCCGGACCCGCTGGCCGGTGCGCAACCGCCGGGTCGCGTCGGGCACCGTGGCCACGGCGGGGATGCCGTACTCGCGCGCCACGATCGCGCCGTGGGAGACGACCCCGCCGACCTCCATCACCAGGGCGCCGGCGAGCTGGAACAGCGGCGTCCAGCCCGGGTCGGTGCTGGCGGCGACGAGCACCTCGCCGGCGGCCAGCGCAGCGCCGACGGGGGAGTCCAGGACCCGGACGACGCCCTCGTGCACGCCCGGGGACACCCCGGTGCCGCGCAGCGTCCCGGGGGTGCTCTCGGGGAGGGCGGCCGGGCCGTAGACGGTCTCGCCCTCGCTGGTGAGCAGCAGCGGGACCACCCGCCGGCCGAGCTCGCGCTCGTACTCGTCCCGCCGGCGGGCCGCGCGCTCGCGCAGGTCCGGCGCCGTCCCCTCCACCCCGGCACGCAGGTCGGCCGGGTCGAGGAAGAAGACGTCGTCGGCCTCGTCGAGCCGGCCCGCCGCGACCAGCCCCGCGCCGACCTGCTGCAGCACGCCCCGGGCCACGGCGAGCACCCGCACCAGGTCGAACTTCGGCCGCTCCCGCAGCCCGCCCAGGGCCCGGTACCGGTCGAGCACCGCGCCGAGCAGCCGCGCGCGGACCGGCCCGCGGTCGCGGCGGACGGCGGCGACCAGGTCGCGCACGGCGGCCTCGGCCTGCTCGGTGCCGCGCAGCCGCCGGTCGACCAGCGCGGCCGGGTCGCCCGCGGCGAGGTAGCCGCGGACCAGGTCCACCACGTAGGCCGGGTCGTCGGTGAAGCGCGGCAGCCCCAGGTCGATCTCCCGGTCCGGCGCCCGGTGCCCGTAGGCGGCGAGGAACTCCGCCATGCCCGGCATGGTCGCCGACGGCTCGGTCCCGGCCCGGGCGCTGGTCCGCGCCAGCCGGGCCAGCGCGGTGCCCATCGCCAGCGTGGGGTCGTGGGGGAGCCAGCGGCGCACCGGCTCGAGCCCTGCGGACGTGCCCAGCCACCGCTCGCACAGCTGCGCGGCGAGCGCGCCGGCCAGCAGTCCGACGTACACCGGCGGCAGCTGGGCCCAGGCCACGTCGAGCGTCCGCCGCGGCAGGGTCGCGAGGACGTACTCCGCCTGCTCGCGCGGTCCGGTCAGGGTCGCGGCCTCGTCCCGGACCCGGCGCACGTGGTCCTCCGCGCGGGCGAGCAGCCGCCGGCGTGCCCGCGCCGGGGCGGCGGCCGCGGCGAGGAGCCCGGGGACCTCCCGGGCCACCCACCAGGTCACCCCGGCCGGCAGGGCCACGCCGCGGGGCCGCACGAGCCGGTGTCCCTCCCGGTCGAGCCACTCGCGCAGGACCGCGGCGGTGGCGGGGTCCTTCAGCGCCATCCGGTCGGCCAGGTCGCGGCCCAGCCGGGGGGAGGCCAGCACCGGGGTGATGTCGTAGAAGAGGCGGCCGGCCACCTGGGACACCCAGGGCGGTGCCTCCCGGCGCGGCCGGCGGCGCAGCGACCACAGGGACGACACCGCGGTGACCAGTCCGGTGAAGGCGGCGTTCCCGGCGGGGGTCATGGGCTCGGCCACGCCCTGCGCCGCGAGGGTCAGCGGGATGTACACCCGCAGCCCCGGTCCGGCCGGCGGCCCGGGCGGCAGCGGGAACAGGGTGGTGACCGGCCGCGACTGGAGCAGCCAGCAGCGCCCGCCGGCGACGGCCCACTCGACGTCCTGCGGCGTGCCGGCCGGCGCGGCCGCGCGCAGCCCGAGGGCGACCAGCTCGCGCAGGCGCGCGTCGTCGAGCAGCGGGCGGTCGCCGTCCGGCCCGCTGAGCACGGCGCCCGTGCCGGCGTCCACCACCCACCGCTGCGGGGTCACCCGCCCGCTGACCAGGGCCTCGCCCAGCCCGCGCACGGCCTCCACGACGACGTGGTCGCGGCGTCCGGTGAGCGGGTCGGCGGTGAACAGCACCCCGGCCACGTCGGCGGCCACCATCCGCTGGACGACGACGGCGACAGCGGCCGCCGCGTCGGGCGTGCCCTGCCGTGCCCGGTAGGCCAGCGCGCGGGCCGTCCACACCGACGACCAGCAGCGCCGGACGGCGGCCACCACCGCGTCGGCGCCGGCGACGTCGAGCACCGTGTCCTGCTGGCCGGCCGAACTGGCTCCGGGCTGGTCCTCCGTGGTGGCCGAGGAGCGCACCGCCACCGCGTCGGCGCCCAGCCGGCGCCAGGCCGCGACGATCGGCCCGGCGAGCTCCTCGGGCACCGGCGCGGCCGCGAAGGCCTCGCGCAGGCGGGCCGACGCAGCGGCCAGCGCGTCGGGGTCCTCCCCGTCGAGGCCGGTGGTCGCCGAGTCGACGAGCGGGGCCAGGCCGGACACCGCGACGAACCGCCGGTAGGCCTCCGCGTCGACGACGAAGCCGTCGGGCACCGGCAGCCCGGCCTGCCGCAGGCGGGCCAGGCCCGCCGCCTTGCCGCCGGCCCGGGCCGGGTCGGCGGCGCCCGGGTCGTCGAGCCAGGTGACGGTCCCGGGCAGCCCGGCCTCGAGCGCGGTGGCGACGGAGTGCGGCTCGCTCACGGGTCCCGACCTCCTGCCCCGACGTCCGGTGACCGTCCAGCGTGGGCCGCCCCGGTGCCGCGGCCACAGGGGCCAAGGTCCGTCGGGGCCCTTGGTCGGTGGGAACTGCGGACGTTGTCCGGCCCGGACAGGGCACACCGGCCCTGGTGCCGGGCCGGTTCCCCCGGCGCGGGATCGGTGGTGGGCCGTCTTCTGGCGGACCACGCGGGAACGTCGTGACATCGGCGTTCCCGCAGCCCAGCATCTGCACAGACGAGTCACGGGGAAGTGCCCAGACAGCGGCGGTCGGGCGGGGGTGGCGGTCGGTGACGGACCTGACGGACCGGGTGACCGGGCGCTCCGAGTCCGGGCCCACGTCCGAGCCCCCCGACCTCTCCGCCCTCCCGAGGCCCCGCGAGCCGCGGCCGGCCGGTCCGCCGGCCCCCCGGGACGGCGTGCCGCTGACCCGCCTGACCAGCCTGGCCCGGCTCACGCCGTCGCAGGCCCTCGAGCTCGCGGCCGGGGTGCTGGCCGAGGCGGCGGAGGGAGGGGAGCCCGATCCCGGCGGCGACCCGGTCCTGGCCGGCGAGGTCGTCGTCGGCACCGACGGGCGGGTGGCGCTGCGCACCGCCGCGGACGGCGGACCGCCGACGGGCGGCCCCGCGGTCGCGGTGGTCCTCGCGGACCTCGTGGGTGCCGCGCGGGTCCGCGGCCGCCCGGTGGACCCGGCGGCCGAGCAGCTGCTGACCCGGCTGGAGCGGGCGGGAGCCGACCTGCCGGTCGCCGGCGTCCCCGCCGTCGCGCGGACGCTCGGGGAGGCGGCCGCGGCGCTCGACCGCGGGGCCGTCCGCGCCGAGCTGGCCGCGCTGGTGCGGGCGGTCGGCGGGACGGCGGCCGGCAGAGGAGCGGGACCGGCGCGGGCCGCCGGGGACCCGTCTCCCGAGGGCCGCGCGGCCCCCGCGGGGGAGGCTGCATCCGGGGGGTCCCGGACCACGCGGCGGCGGATCGGCGCGTGGCTGCTGTCGGTCCTCGTCCTCGGCGCGGTGGTCGCGGTCGAGGTCGCCGTCCTGCGCGACGACATCGCCACCGACGTCGCCCTGCTCCTGGACGCCGGGCGCAGCGAGGCTCCGCCGTCCACCGAGCCGGAGCCCGACGGCCCGCCGGTCGTGCCGCCGGCACCACCCGCGGCCGGCGCGGTGACCGGGGTCGACCTGCGGCCCCTCGACGCCTGCACGCCGGGCGCGCCCTGCAGCGTGCGCCTGCTGGTCCGGCTCGCCCCGGCACCCGGTCCGCAGGTGGTGACCTGGTCCTACCGGGTGGTCGACCGCTGCACGGGCGCCGCGCAGACCGCGCCGGGCGGGACCGTGACGGTGCCGGCCGGCGCGGAGCGGGCCGAGGCCGTCGGCACGGTCCCGCTCCCCGCGGTCGCGGCCGCGGCGGTGGTCGCCGTCACCGAGCAGCCCGCGGTGGCGGCCTCGCCGCCGGTGTTCGCCGGTTCGTGCCTCCCCGACCCGCGGGCCGGGTGACCTCACCGCACGGAGGACGCCATGCCGATCAGGCGGAACGCACTGCCGATCGCCGAGCCGGCCGGGCCGCCGCCGGAGGCGTCCGGCCGCCGCCGCAGCACCCGTGAACGGCGCAGGGACCTCCGCAGTGGCGCGTTCGACCTGCTCGCCGTCGTGGCCGCGCTCGTGCTGGTCGGGCTCGGGCTGGTCAACCTGTACCTGGTGGGGGCTCCCGGGCTCGCGGCGCGGCAGGCGCTGATCGCCGCCGGCGGGGTGCTCGCCCTCGCGGTGTTCTGGCGGATCCGGGTCCGGTACCTCGGCGTCCTGGGCTGGGCCGCCTACGCCGCGGCCGTCCTCCTGCTGGTCGGCGTCCTCACCGTGGGCCTGTCCGCGAACGGCGCCACCCGGTGGATCGCGATCGGCTCGCTGACCTTCCAGCCCTCCGAGCTGGCCAAGCTCGGGCTGCTGCTCGTCCTCGCCGCCGTCCTCGGCTCGGGCCGGCCCGCGTGGCAGCGCTTCGCCGCCGCGGTGCTGCTCGCCGTGGTGCCGATCGGCCTCACCCTGCTCCAGCCCGACCTCAGCACCACGACGCTGCTCGTCGTCCTGGCCGCGTCGATGCTGGTCATCGGGCGCGTGCCGGCGCGGTTCCTGCTGCCGCTGGTCGCCGCGGGGGCGATCGCGGCACCGCTGATGATCAGCCTGCTGCGGCCCTACCAGCTCCAGCGCCTCGGGTCCTTCCTGGTGGGCGCGCACGAGTCGCCGACCGGGTCGGGCTGGGCGCTGCGGCAGGCGCACATCGCGGTCGGGTCCGGCGGGCTGTTCGGGCGGACCGACGACCCGCTGCGCCTCCTGCGCGCCCAGTACCTGCCCGAACGGGACACCGACCTGGCGCTGGCCAGCCTGGTCGGGCAGTGGGGACTGGTGGCCGGCGCCGGGGCGGTGCTCGCCGGGATCGTCCTGGTGTGGCGGCTCGCCCTGGCCAGCCGGGCGTCGCGCACGCCGCACGGCGCGCTCGTCGGCGGCGGCCTGGCGATCCTCATGGGCATCGAGATCGTCGTCTCGGTGGGGGCCAACCTCGGCCTGCTGCCGCTGGCCGGCGTCCCTTTCCCGCTGCTGAGCTACGGCGGCACCGCGCTGGTCGTGCACCTGGCCGCGATCGGGGTCGTGCTCGCCGTCCGGCGGGACGGCGCGCGGCGGCGGCTGTGGGCGCTGCCCGGCCGGTACAACCCGCGCCCGCGGCTGGTCCGGCTGACCGCGGCCGGCCTGTCGCTGCTGCTGCTCTCCTTCGGGTTCTACGGGTGGCAGCTGCAGACCACCCAGGGCCGGGACCTCCAGCTCGTCGGGGACGAGCAGATGACCCGCTGCATCCGGCTGCCCGCTCCCCGCGGCGCGATCACCGACCGGCACGACGCGCCCCTGGCCGTGGACGCCGCCGACGTCGGCCGCGGCGTGGACCGGGTGCTCGTGGTGCCCGGCCTGCTGCGCGGCCGGCCCGCCGACGTCGACCGCCTCGCCGACCTGACCGGCCGGCCGCGCGACGAGCTCGCCGCGCAGATCGGTTCCGCGGAGGGCACCACGCTGTCGCTCCCGGTGGCCGACGTCCCGCGCGCGACCGGCGACGCGGTCACCGCGGCCGGGATCACCGGCGTGCTCGTCGTCCCCGAGCCGCGTCGCGCCTACCCCCAGGGCGCGCTGCTCGGCCCGGTGCTCGGCTTCGTGGGGGTGGCCACGCCCGAGGACGAGCAGCGCTGGCCCGGCCTGCCGTCGGGGGAGTTCGTCGGCCGCGCCGGCCTCGAGCAGCAGTACGACGCGGTGCTGCGCGGCGTCGACGGGCGGCAGTGCCTGTACGTCGACCCGACCGGCGTGCCGGTCGCCCTCGGCGAGCGGCAGGACCCCGTCCCCGGCGCCGACCTGCGGCTCTCGCTCGACCTGGGCCTGCAGCAGGTGCTCGACGCCCGCCTCGCCGAGGCCGTGCGCGCGCAGCCGCACCCGCGGGGCCGGATCGGCGCCGCCGTCGCGATGGACCCCCGGTCGGGGCAGGTCCTCGCGATCGCCAGCACCCCGTCGTTCGACAACAACGTCTACGGGCCGCCGGTGGACGCCGGTGCGCTGCAGGCGCTGGCCGACGCTCCGGGGTCGCCGATGCTCGAGCACGTCACGCAGGCGGTCGCGCCCCCCGGGTCGACGTTCAAGCTGGTCGTGGCCGCGGCCAACCAGGCCCACCCGGTCTTCGCGCCGTACCGGGCCATCCCCACCGGGGGCAGCTTCACCTACGGCGGCCACACCTTCGGCAACTGGAAGCCGATGGGGCCGATGGACCTGGTCGACTCGATCGCCATGTCCAACGACGTCTACTTCTACAAGCTCGCCGTGGCGCTGGGCCCCGAGGCGATCATCGACACCGCCCGGGCGCTCGGGGTGGGGCAGCCCACCGGCATCGACCTCCCCGGCGAGTCCGCCGGCTACCTCGGGACGCCGGAGTCGATCGAGGCCGACGGGGGCACCTGGTACGGCGGGTCCACCGTCATCCTCGGCATCGGCCAGGGCCCGCTGCAGGTCACCCCGCTGCAGAACGCCCGGTGGACCGGCGCCGTCGCCACCGGGAACCTGGTCACCCCGCGGCTGGGCCTGGCGGTCGGCACCGAGGGCGCTCCGTACACCGCGCTGCCCGCACCGGCCCCGACGCCGGTGCCCTTCGCCGCCGAGCTGGGTCCGGTGCGGGAGGGGATGCGCGCGGCCGTGACCAGCGGCACCGCCGTCCGGCTCGCCGACCAGCCCGCGCCGGTGAGCGCGAAGACCGGCACGGCGCAGGACGGCGGCCTGCCCGAGGGCGAGTACGACAACTGGCTGAGCGCGGCGGCCCCGGCCGACGCCCCGGAGATCGTGGTGACCGCCCTGGTGCAGGGCCCCGGGACGGGCGGGAACACCGCGAAGACCGTGGTGGCCGACGGCCTGCGGCACTACCTCGAGCACCGGGCCGACGTCGCCGCCACCGGCCCGGTGCAGGCGCCCTGAGGCGTCAGCTCCGGCCGTAGGCGGCCAGCAGCGGGCGGTTGCGCAGCGCCCGAGCGGCGCCCTCGGCCACGCAGGTCAGGGGGTCCTCGGCGAGCTTGACCGGGAGGCCGAGCGCCCGTTCCAGCTCCGGCGCGAAACCCGGGACCAGCGACGACCCGCCGAACACCAGCACACCCTCGGCCAGCACGTCGGCGATCGCCTGCGGTGGGAGGTCGTCGAGGCAGGCGCTCAGCGTCCGGACGATCTCGTCGGTGATCGGCCGCACCGCGTCGGCCACCTCGGCCCCCTGCACCGTCGCCAGCCGCGGCCGGCCGGTGGCGGCGTCGCGGCCCTGCACGACCAGCGGGCCGTTGTCCTCCGTCCCGGAGCCGATCTTGAGCTGCTCGGCCTCCAGCTCGCCGACGTGCAGCTGGTGCTGCTCGCGCAGGTACCGGGAGACCGCCGTCGTCATCTCGTCGCCGCCCAGCTTGCTGGTCCGGTGCGCGAGCACCCCGCCGAAGCAGAACGCCACCGCCTCGGCGGTGCCGCCCCCGACGTCCACGACCATGTGCACCCGCCGCTCCAGCGGGTCGACGCCGCAGCCGACCGCGCCCGCGATCGACTCGTCCAGCGCCGTCACCGGGCGGATGCCGGCCTCCTCGGCGGCCTCGAGCAGGGCGCGGTGCTCCAGCGCGGTCGACCCGACGGGGACGCCGATCACGGCGCGGACCGGGGCCCACGCCCGCCGTCCCGCCTTCTGCAGGACCAGGCGCAGGTACAGCCGGGCGGTCTCCAGGTCGGTGACCACCCCGTCGTTGAGCGGCCGGACGGCGGCGAACCGGGCCGGGGCGCGACCGAGCAGGTCGGCCGCCTCCCGGCCGATGGCGAGCACCCGTTCGCGGCGGGCGCCGCCGCGGCGCAGCAGCATCACGGTCGGTTGGTCGTAGACGATGCCGCGGCGGAGGTCGCTGACGACCGTGTTGGCGGTGCCCAGATCGATGCCGAGATCCACCCCGTGCCTCCTGACCGCCGGCTGCCGTCCCAGTCTGGGACCGCTCCCGGACACGGTCCAGGACCCTCGCTCCCGGCTGTGCAGCACGAAGGTCCCTGGTCGGCGCGTCCGCGGCGCGGCGCGTCTTGCGGTGCGGGCGGCATCGACGGTCTCCTGGGCACCCGGCCGGGCGGCCGGGGGCCGTCCCGCGTCCGGGCCGGCGGGCGCGACGGGAGGACGGATCGACGATGACCAGCTCCGCCGAGGGGCCGCTCGCCCCGCAGACCCGCACCGCGGCGCGGCCGGAGGCCGCGGCGTGAGCAAGACGCACGCCCGGCAGTGGACGGTCGAGGAGACGGTCGAGCGCCCGCCGGCTGCGGCGGTCGCCGCCCTGGCCGGGTTCCCCACGACCCAGATCGCCGACTGCGGCGGGCCGGTCGGCGTGGTCGGCCCGGGGCTGGGCCGGCTCGCCGGGGGAGCGGAGTTCTGCGGCCCCGCGGTCACGGTGTGGACCCGGCCCGGGGACATCCTGTTCATGCTCACGGTGCCCGAGGTGACCCGGCCCGGGGACGTGCTCGCCGTAGACGGCGGAGGCCGGGCCGACGCCGCGATCCTCGGCGACATCCTCACCGGGGCGCTGGCGCAGCGGGGCGTCGTGGGCATCGTCGTCGACGGCGCGGTGCGCGACATCGACGGCATCGACGCGATCGGCGTGCCGACCTTCGCCCGCAACGCGCACCCCGCCACGGGCTCCAACGAGGGCCCCGGCGCGATCAACGTCCCGGTGCAGGTGGGCGGGGTCGCCGTGCACCCCGGCGACGTGGTCCGCGGGGACGCCAGCGGGATCGTCGTCGTCCCGCGGGAGCACCTCGACGCCGTGATCGAGCTGACCCGCGCGGTCGACCGGCGGGAGACGGCGTGGCGGCAGGCCATCGCCGGCGGCGCCACCGTGGCCGCGGCGACGGGGGCGGACGCCGTGCTGGAGGAACGCCGCCGTGCGACGGCGGTGCCCCTGCCCTGAGGCGGCGCCGGTGCGGCGCAGGACGCCGGGGCTCACCTCCCGACGGCAGCTCCCGCGGCGGCGCTGCGTGCCCGGCGGCGGTGCTCGGCCTCGGCGCGGTCCCGGATGTTGAGCAGCATCCGCCGCATCATCGGGTAGTCCCCGACCTCCATCAGCAGCACCGTGACCAGGACCCACGGCCGGCGCCACTCGTAGACGGTGTGCAGGCGGGTGACCAGCCGCGTCCGCCCGCCCGGCAGCGGCCGCAGCCGCCACGCCCACGTGCGGTTCGGCGTCCGCCACAGCAGCCACTCCGGGACGACGAAGCCGTCGACGCGGAACGCCGTCCGCTCCGACGGTCTCGGGACGAACGCCAGCCACTGCCCGACGTGCAGGTCCTGCAGCTCGGGGACGATCTCCCGGGCGCTGGGACGGGCGAAGTCGTCGAGCAGGTCGTCGGCGTACCAGCCGCCGCGTCGGTAGCCGACCTGGACCAGCCACGGCCACACCTCGTCGGGGGGCGCAGCGATCGTGACGGCGCGGGTGCAGCGGTACTGGGCGGAGGGGAACAGGTCGTCGCCGGGCATCGCGGCGGCGACCTCCTCCTCCGTGGCACCCCAGGTGCGGTGCCGGCGTCGCCGCAGCGGCGCGGCGAGGAACCGCGGCACGTCGCCGAGGACGTCCGCCACCTGGCGGGCGAGGGCCGCGGCGGTGATCGGGGGTGCCCGGTTCCCTGCGGGTGCGGCCGGCTCGGTCCGGTCCACCGGCCGGGAGCGCGACGTCGTCCTCACGGCTGCCTCCTCCGCTGCGCGACGGGGACGGGGAGATCGTCGACCCGCCGGCGGGCGTCCGGGAACGAGGACGCGCGAGTTCCGCAGGGGGCCCGGCCCGGGTGGGCGACCGCGCTCCGGCTGGTCCCGGCCGTCCTCCCGGCGGTGCTGCTCGCCGGCCTCCCGGCGGCCCTGCGTGCGGGCATCGGGCGGACGTTCACCGCCTGGCAGCTGGTCCTGTCCGCGCCCGGGGTCGCCGTCCTGCTGGTCGTCGCCGCGCTCGGCGGCCTGGCGGTGGCGACCGTCCGGGCGTGGGCGCTGGTCCGCGGCGGTGGTGCACGTCGGGGTCCGGGGGGACGACCCGGGCCCTCACCCCTCCGGCCCGGCCGTGAGCACCGGCCGGTGCCAGTTCCCGGCCGGTGCGCGCGCGGTCAGGCCATGGCGCCGGCCGAGGCCTCCTGCCGCGGGATCGAGGGCAGGCCGGCCCCCGTCCACGCCCACATGGTCCAGTGGTAGCTGCCGTCCTCGGCAACCTCGTACTCGAGGACGTCGGCGACCTCGGCCAGCCGCGCGAGCCGCCCGGTGGCCGTCGGGCAGGAGCCCCAGACCCCGAAGCTGGCCTGGTAACCCGGCCCGGTCTGGCGGCCCACGCCGCCGCCGACCCAGTCGGCGACGTCACCGTTCGTGCCGATCATGAGCACGTGGCCCTCACCGGCCAGGACGCCCCCGGGACGGAACGTCTGCCGGTAGGTGCCGGTGTCGGTGATCTCCTGCCCGAGGAGGGTGCCCCGCCCCTGGAAGGACACCTCCAGCCAGACCTGCTGCCCCTCGGAGGGCAGGACCCGGACGACGGTGAACCTCCCCGAGGACTCGCCCAGTCGATCGCCCAGCATGGCGTCCACCTCCTCCGCGCCGGTTCCGGCCGCGCGACGGCGGTGGAGCGGGCGCAGTCGACGTCTCCTACGTGGCCGGGACGCGCGGGGGACGCGAGCCGGGTCGTCCGGACCTGCCGACGACACGGCGGGTGTCCCGGCGGCTGCCCCGGGCGTCCACCGGTGCCGGGGAGCGCCGCTGGACGCCGCGGCCAGCCTGGTCCCCGCCGGAGGGGCGGGCCAGGGCCGGAAGGCACCGCCGGGGGGACGGGGCGGTGACCCGGGCCCTCACCCCTCCGGCCCGGTCGTGCCCGGAGGGCACGCGGTCCCGTCGCACGGGGGCCCGTCGTGCGCGGTCATGACCCCCCGCAGCGGGTCGTGGTCGGAGACCGCGGAGCCGGTGGCGTCGCCGTCCTGGCGCTGGTCCACGTGCCGCCGGTCCCCGAAGACGTAGTCGAGCTTCGCCGTGGCGTAGGTGGCCTCGTCGTGGACGCCGTCCCCGCCCGGCCGGTAGCGGTCCACCTCGGACATCGACCCGGTGCCGCGGTAGCAGCGGGCCGCGCCCGCGCCGAAGCGGCCGGAGTACCAGGGGCGCAGCCCGATCCCGACGGCGGCGTCGCCGCACCGCCGGACGTCGAGGTTCAAGTCGCCGCCGACGACGACCGTGCGGCCGGCGGCGACCCACCCGTCGACCAGTCGGGCCGCCGCGGTGGCCTGGGCCGCCGCCGTCGCCTGCGAGGTGGCGGTCAGGTGGGTCGTGCAGGTGCGCAGCGGGACGCCCACCCGGCCGTCGACGCACAGCAGCGTCCGGCGCTCGCCGCTCGCCTCCACCCCGAGCACGGAGGCCGAGGAGCCGTCCAGGACGTCGCTCCGGACCAGCACGGCCAGCCCCCAGGTGCGGTCCACCGACTGGCAGCGCGTGTCGGTCGTGGTGAACGTGGCGGAGAAGGACCAGACCCACGTCGGCGGCAGCGCGGCGACGACCATGTCGACGGTCGACCGGCACACTTCCTGCAGGGTGACCACGTTCGGGGACCCCGGCGCGGCGGTGATGCTCCGCGCGATGGCGCTCGCCCGCTGGGTGGGGGTCACGTCGCACGCGGCGTTGCCCCGCCCGAACTGGTCGCACGCGTTGAAGTCCCACACCAGCAGCCGGACGGACGCCGCCGCTGCCGGGGCCGGGGTCAGCAGGCCGAGACCCACGGTGAGGGCCAGTGCGACGGCCAGGGCGCGTGCTCGGGCTGTCATCGGCGTCCTCACCGGTAGCTGCACGAGGCGACGGAGATGCCCGCACCGACGGCGGGGAGCGACTCGACCCGGCTCGGCTGCCGCGCGCGGTCCCAGGCGATCAGCGCGGAGGCGCCCGGGTCCGCCTCGGTGTCCGGAGCCGCGATGCCCAGCAGGCGGCTGCCGTCGGCGGTGAGCGGCGCGACGTCCGGGGTGAAGCCCTCCTCGAGCGTCGTGCGCCCGGTGGCGACGTCGACCCGGAGGACCTGGAACCGGGCCGGGTCCTCCGCGGTGTCGGTCGGCCGCTGGTGCCGGATCGCCGCGAGCACCGTCGTCCCGTCGGCGGACCAGTCGACGTCGGACACGAAGTCGGTCCCGGGCGCCGTGTGGACGACGGTGTCCGCGCCGGTGCGCCGGTCGCGGATGCGCAGCGTGTACACGACGGTGCCGGGCCGCACCTCGACGGCCAGGGCGTAGGCCACCCGGCCGCCGTCCGGGCTGAGCGCCACCTCGGGAACGGCGCTGAACAGGTGCGGGTCGACGTCGGCGGCGGGCGGCAGCGGGGCGTCGGCCCGGAGCGAGGTCAGGTCCACCACCGTCACGCTGTTGACGTCGAGCCCGGTGTCGGGGTGCGGCTCGACGGTGTGCGCCGCCGCCAGGTGGCGGCCGTCGCCGGAGATCCCGATGTCGACGGTGCCGGGCAGCCGGGCCACCTCGGTGACCTCGCCGGTGAGGAGGTCCAGTCGTTCGACGACGCCCGGCGTCTCGGGGGCGTCAGCCTGCACCCGGCCGCTGCTGCGCAGGGAGTACACCGACCGCCCGTCGGGGCTGATGACGGCGCCGAGGTGGACCCCGTCGTCGGTCAGCGGCCGGGTGCTGCCGTCGACGTGCAGGGCCCAGGTGTCGTGGCCCACGACCGCGGGGCTGTCCGCCGGCGACGGGCTCGGGGCCTGCCCGGTGAACACCCCGACGACCGGGCCGGCCCCGGGGCAGCCGTGCAGGCCGGTCAGCGGTGCAGCGGGGGCGGCCACGGGCGGGGCGCACCCGGGCAGCACGGCGACCAGCAGGGCGAGTGGTGCCGCGGCGCTGCGCGGCGGTGTGGGCCTGCGGATCACCGACCGTGCTCCCCACCGGGCCGTCCCGTGGACCGGACGGACCCACGGTAGGGACGTCCGGCGCGCGGAGGGGAGGGGTTCGGACACGCCCGGTCCCGGACCCGGCCGGCCGTCCTGCCGGGACCGCGGAGGCGGTTGTCCGGGCCGTCGTCGACCGGGCACGCTGCCTGGGTGCAGGTCCCACTGACCGCCGAGGACCGGGCGATCCTGGCCCTCGAGGGTCCGGAACTGGTCGGGCACACGTGCAAGGTGGTCCGCCTGCCGGCGGGTGCGCCGACCCTGGGCGAGCTGCGCGACGCGGTGACCCGCAGGCTGCCGGACGCGCCGCGGCTGACCTGGCGGCTGGCCGGTCCGGCCGAGGATCCGGTGTGGGCTCCGGACGAGGCGATGGACGTCGCCGCGCACGTCGGAGCCGTCGTCGCGGCCGCCCCGCTCGACCCGGCAGGGGTGCGCACCGAGGTGGCGCGGTTGTTCGTCGAGCACCTCGACCGGCGCCGGCCGCTGTGGCGGATGGACCTGGTCGGGCCGCTGGAGGGCGGGGGAGCGGTCCTGGTGTGGCGGGTGCACCACGCCCTGGCCGACGGCACGACGCTGATGCGCCTGGCCCACGACGTCCTGTGGGACCCGGCGCCGCGGACGGTGGCCGATCGGCCCGCCGCCGTCCCCGGCCCGAGGCCGGCAGTCCCCGGCCCGAGGCCGGCAGTCCCCGGCCCGAGGCCGGCGGGGGCCGCCGCCGTGCCGGGGTCGCCCGGGCAGGTGCCGGGGCGCCGTGCCCTCGCCGGCGTCCTGACCGGCGAGCTCCTGCCCGGCGTGCGCCGCTCCCCGTTCGACGCGCGGGTGGGACACGGCCGCGCGGTGGCGTTCGCGGGGACCTCGCTGTCCGCCCTGCGCGACGCCGCCCGCGGGCTGGCCGGCGCGACGGTGAACGACGCGGTGCTCGCCGTCGTCGCGGGCGCCCTGCGCCGGTGGCTGGAGCACGGTTCCGGGCCGCTCCACGGGCTGCGCGTCAAGGTGCCGGTGACCCTCCACCACGACGGCGACTCGGCCGGCAACCGCGACTCGTACTTCCGGGTGGACCTCCCCGTGGACGAGCCCGACCTCGTGGCGCGGCTGACCGCCGTCCGGGCGGAGACGGCGCTGCGCAAGGCGCGTCACGACGCCCAGGAGCTGGACGAGCTGATGCAGCGGATGGCCCGCCTCTCGCCGCGCCTGGCCGGCTGGTCGCAGCGACTGCAGCGCTGCGGCCGCGCGTTCGCGCTCAACGTGTCCAACGTCCGGGGCCCCGAGCAGGAGGTCACCGTCCTCGGCGCGCGGGTCGGCGCCGTCCACTCACTCGCCGAGGTCGCCCAGCACCACGCCCTCCGGGTCGCCGTGGTCTCGGTCGCCGACCGGCTGGGGTTCGGGCTGGTCGCCGATCCCGCGGTGGTCGAGGACCTGGACGTGCTCGCCGGCGCCCTCGAGCGGGAGGCGGCCGAGCTCGTGCGCGCCGGTACGGGGACGTCACCAGGTCGCCGGTGACCCCCGCCGACGGGGAGGGTGGACCCCACGCGGAAATGGGGTGACCGCCTCCGGAATTGCGGGGGTCTGCTCGGTGTCGACCATTCCGCGCGCTCGCCATCCTCTTTTCCAGGCACCACACGGGAAACGGGTTCCCGGGCCTGGAACGAGGGAGTGCACCATGTTCGACGAGGACGAGTACGGCGACGACTGGGGCAGTGACTGGGAGGACAGCGAGGACAGCCTCTACGACGAGTCCGACGACTGTTCCGACCACGACGAGTACGACGACTACGACGACGAGTTCTCCGGCGACTACTGACCGCCCGCGGCGTGGCCCGGCCCCGTCCGGGCCACGCCGCACCCCGCGAGTGCCGAGCGAGCCGGTCCGTCCCGCCCGGCAGCGCCGGTGCCGTGTCGCCGGAGCGGCGGCCGCCGCCGATCGAGAGCTGCGACGACCCCCCCGAGCCCTGGTGGCGTGGCCCTGTCCACCCGGCCACCGCCTTCACCTCACGACCGACCGCCCGGCCCTGCAGGAGCAGCGTGCACGAGGCCGCGGTCCGTCCCGTGGGCGTCGCGCCCGACCCGGCCGCCCCCCCGGTGCGAGCCCCTGAGGCAGGCCTGCCCCGCCCCGCCGGGAGACCCCTCGGCCTCCTGCCCGGGACGTGCGGCACGCCGGCTCTCCCGACACGACGAGGACGACGCGTGAGATGACCGCCCATCGATCCGAACCCATCGGCGCCCGCCGGGCGACGGCCGAGGTCCGGGAGCTGCTCGACCGGTGCAGCGAGGGTGCCGCCGTCCACGACCGGCAGGACCTGGTCGAGCGACTCGCCGCAGCCCGCTGGGCGCTGGAGTCGCCGGTCCCGACCGGTGGCGCCGTCCGTGACGCCGCGGCTGCCGTCCTGCGCGCGAGCGACTCGCTGGAGGTCGACCTCCGCGCCCGACGTGCGCACCTGACCGACCCCGGCCGCGCCCGCCGGCTGCAGGCCGAGCTCGCCGACGCCCGCACCCGCCGGGAGGCGTTCGAGTCACGCGCCCAGGCGTGGTCGGCCGTGCTGGGGGAGGGCTTCGCCGCCCTCGGCTCCGACCTGGAGTTCGAGGTGCGGATGTCCACCCGCGCGGTGCAGGCCGAGGCCGACACCACGATCGTGTCGAGCGATCCCGGCCGGCACGGCACGGAGCTGGAGAGCTGGCTGCGGGGGCGCCTGGTGTACGAGGCCGACCGGATCCTCGCCCGGCTGTACGACGACGCCCGCGCCGTCGCCACGCGGCTATCCGAACAGCTGGGACTGGCTGCCCCGGAGGTCCCGACGCCGCCGGTGCTGCCGGGTGCGCAGCTGGTCGCCGACCTCCGTCCGCACACGCCGCCGGTCCTGGGCGCGCAGTCCCTCGCCTTCCGCCTGCTCAGGGTCGTGATGCCCAGCTACGGCGGCATCATGATGACCTTCGTCCTCTCCCGGCTGATGGGCGTGGAGCTCCCGGGCTGGGTGATCGCCGCGGCCGCCGTGCTCGGTGCGCTGGCGACCGGTGGCGCCGCGCTCCTCGGGGACCGCCGGCGTCAGCTCGAGCGGCGCCGCAGCGAAGCCCGCGCCATGGTCCGGGCGCTCCTCGACGACCACCAGCTCGTGCTGGGCAAGCAGGTGCGCGACACCCAGCGGGTGCTGCAGAGCCGGCTGAAGACAGCCACCTCCACCGTGGTCAGCACCCACCTCCGCTCCCTGTCCGACCGGCTCGACGCGGCGAGCACGGCCGCGAAGGGAGCCCGTCGCGCGGCGGACGAGATCGCCGGCGTCGATGCCGACCTCGGGTCGATCGCCACGCTGCGGGACCGGGCGCGGGCCCTCCTCGACCCGCCGGCCGGTGAGGCCCCGGTACGCCGGCTGGTCCCCGTCGCCTGATCCCCGCGACTCCCTCCGCCGTCGCAGGGGAGTCGGAGGGCGTTCCCACGAGGATGCCGACGGCCGGTGCGGAGAATGGCATCTCCGCGGCCGGACGCGCGTCTTCGTGATGACGGTGAGTGCATCCACCCGCCATTCTCTCCGCGAGGTGGTGGCATGAGGAAATGGCGTCCCGCTCGGCGCAGAACGGCGCACCCGGCATTCTCGTTCTGCCTCGGACGAGGATGCCGGGTGTTCGTGGGATCGACCGGGGCGCGCGGCTCCCGACGGGGATGTGTGCGGTGTGCGTGACCTCCTCAACCCACGGTCGTGCGGGCCGAGCGGTGGGGAGCCGTCACGCGGTGAGCGGAGGGCGTCGCGCCGGGGTGGGGCGGAGGGGCGCGGTGCGGCGCTGCAGCCGGGTGTGCGGCGACTGGTTGGCGTACCCGGAGGGCAGCGAGGTGCACGAGGTCGTGCTGTCGGCGGGAGCCGAGCGGGCGTCGGCCGGTCCGGACAGGTGGACGTACAGGATGCGGTCCGACGGGTCGTAGGTGTTCATCGGGAGCCTCCTGGTCGTCGTTCTCTCGGGAACCAGGATCGGCCCGCGCGGGGACGGGCGCGGTCGAGCCAGCCCCCGGACCACCGGCGCGGGCCCCCGTGCTGCGGCGGGGGACATCCCCCCACGAGCCCTCGGGGCGGCCTCCGGCCCGTGCCGGCGGCACCGCCGTCCTCCCGGACGCGGTGCCGCCGGCGCCGGGGCTCAGAAGGGCGGCTCCTCGCTGCCGCCGCCGACGGGCGCCGCCCACGGATCCGGCGAGCCGCCCCGCCCGGCCTCGACGCGACCGTCCCCCGCGCCGGAGCCGCCGCCGGCTCCACCGCCGGACCGGGAGACCTTGGCGACCGACGCGGTCGCGTACCGCAGCGACGGGCCGATCTCGTCGACCTCCAGCTCGACGACGGTGCGCTTCTCGCCCTCCTTGGTCTCGAAGGACCGCTGCTTGAGGCGCCCCTGGGCCATGACCCGCGAGCCGCGGGTGAGGGACCCCGCGACGTTCTCGGCCATCTGCCGCCAGCAGCTGCAGCGCAGGAAGAGCGCCTCGCCGTCCTTCCACTCCTGGGTCTGGCGGTCCAGCGTGCGGGGCGTGGACGCGATGGTGAAGTCGGCGACCGCCGCTCCCGAGGGCGTGAAGCGCAGCTCGGGGTCGCTGGTCAGGTTGCCGATGATGGTGATGACTGTGTCTCCGGCCATGATCCGGTCCTCCGTGTCGTCGGTGCCTCGGGCGAGCGCCGCGAGGCTACGAGGACCGGCTGACACTTCCCGCGGCCCGGCCGAACGCCCTGGTCCCGGGCAGGACCCCGGAACTGTCCCCGGGCGGTGGCACCATCCCCCGCCGGACGGCGCGGCGGCGAGGGGACGGGGCGAGGGGACGGCAGGTGCAGGTGGGGGAGGTGCGGACCGGAGCGGTCCTGGAGGCGACACTGGAGCGGATCACGTACGCCAACGCCCAGACCGGCTACACCGTGGCCCGGGTGGACACCGGGCGCGGCGGGGACCTGGTCACCGTGGTCGGCTCGCTGCTCGGCGCCCAGCCGGGGGAGACGCTGCGGCTGCGGGGCCGGTGGGGGGCGCACCCCCAGTACGGCCGGCAGTTCCAGGTCGAGGACTACACCACCGTGCTGCCCGCCACGGTGCAGGGCATCCGTCGCTACCTGGGCTCGGGGCTGGTCAAGGGGATCGGCCCCAGGCTGGCCGAGCGGATCGTCGACCACTTCGGCACCGACGCGCTCCAGGTCATCGAGGAGCAGCCGGACCGGCTGGCCGAGGTCCCGAACCTGGGCCCCAAGCGGACCCGGCTGATCACCGCGGCCTGGGAGGAGCAGCGGGCCATCAAGGAGGTGATGGTGTTCCTGCAGGGCATGGGCGTCTCGACCTCGCTGGCCGTGCGCATCTACCGGCAGTACGGCGACGCCTCGATCGGCGTCGTCCGTGCCGAGCCCTACCGCCTGGCCGCCGAGGTGTGGGGCATCGGGTTCCGGACGGCGGACACGGTCGCCGCCGCGGTGGGCATCCCGCACGACAGCACCCAGCGGGTCGAGGCGGGGCTGCAGTTCGTCCTCTCCGAGGCGACCGGGCAGGGGCACTGCTTCCTCCCGGCGACCGAACTCGTCGCGCGGGCGGTGGAGATCCTGCAGGTCCCGGCCGACCTGGTGGGGCACTGCCTGGCCCTGCTGGTCGCCGAGGACGGCGTGATGCGCGAGGAGCTCCCCGGTGCCGACGGGGAGCCCGACACGGTCGCGTACTACCTCGTCCCCTTCCACCGGGCGGAGGTCTCCCTGGCCGCGGGGCTGCGGAGGCTGGCGGGCGCCGACACCGACCGGCTGCCGGCCTTCGCGACCGTGGACTGGGACGCCGCGCTGGCCTGGCTGCACCGGCGCACCGGCGTGGAGCTCGCTGGAGGCCAGCAGGAGGCGGTGCGCCTGGCGCTGACCGAGAAGGTCGCCGTCCTCACCGGTGGCCCCGGCTGCGGCAAGAGCTTCACCGTGCGCTCGATCGTCACCCTCGCGGCGGCCAAGGGTGCGCGCGTCGTGCTGGCCGCGCCGACCGGCCGGGCGGCGAAGCGGCTGACCGAGCTGACCGGGGTCGAGGCGGTCACGGTGCACCGGCTGCTGGAGCTGCGCCCCGGCGGGGACGCCGCCTTCGACCGGGAGCGGCCGCTGCAGGCCGACCTGGTGGTCGTCGACGAGTCCTCGATGCTGGACCTGCTGCTGGCCAACAAGCTGGTGCGGGCCGTTCCGCCGGGCGCGCACCTGCTGCTGGTGGGCGACGTCGACCAGCTGCCCTCGGTCGGCGCCGGCGAGGTGCTGCGCGACCTGCTCGCCGAGGGCACGCCGATCCCGCACGTGCGCCTGACGCAGGTGTTCCGGCAGGCCAGCCGGTCGGGGGTGGTGACGAACGCCCACCGGATCAACACCGGCGCCCCTCCGCAGGTCCGCGGTCTCGACGACTTCTTCCTGTTCAGCACCGACGATGCCGAGGAGGCCGCGCGGCTCACCGTGGACGTCGTCACGCGCCGGATCCCGGCCCGGTTCGGCCTCGACCCGCGCCGCGACGTCCAGGTGCTGACCCCGGTGCACCGCGGGCCGGCCGGCGCCGCGGCGCTCAACGAGCTGCTGCAGGAGGCGCTCACCCCCGCGCGGCCGGACCGGGCCGAGAAGCGGTTCGGCGGCCGGGTGTTCCGGGTGGGGGACAAGGTCACCCAGATCCGCAACGACTACGACAAGGGCGCGCACGGGGTCTTCAACGGCACCCAGGGCGTCGTCACCGCCATCGACGCGGTCGCGCAGACCCTCACCGTCGTCACCGACGAGGACGAGGCGATCGATTACGACTTCGGCGAGCTCGACGAGCTGGTGCACGCCTACGCCGTCACCGTCCACCGCTCGCAGGGGAGCGAGTACCCCTGCGTCGTCGTCCCGCTGACCACCAGCGCGTGGATGATGCTGCAGCGCAACCTGCTCTACACCGCCGTCACCCGGGCCAAGCGGCTCGTCGTCCTCGTCGGCTCCCCGCGGGCGCTGGGCCAGGCGGTGCGGGCGACCGGCTCCGGCCGCCGGCACACCGCCCTGGCGCACCGCCTGCGCGGTGGACGGCCCCGCACCGACCCCGCGCGGGTCCCGCTGGCCGTCGGGTCGGGCGGCGCCTAGCGCCGCTCCGGCGTCCCTGGAGCGGTCCGCTCGAGGCGCCCCCTTACGGTGGCGGTGCGGTGGGGGCCGTCGCCCGGCGCGGCCGGCCGCGGTGTCCGAGGAGAGGACGGCGATGGGCGAGGACAGCGGCACCCATGTCCCCGTGACCTACGACAGCTGCCAGCGCATCGAGGGCCCGTTCTTCCACGGGACGAGGTCCGCGCTCGAGGTCGGCGACGAGCTGGTTCCCGGCTTCGGCTCGAACTTCCAGGCGGGCCGGGTGTCGAACCACATCTACTTCACCGCGCTCGTGGACACCGCCGCCTGGGGGGCGGAGCTGGCGACCGCGCTGGCGGGGAACGGGGAGCGGGGACGCATCTACGTCGTGGAGCCTCTGGGGCCCTTCGAGGACGACCCGAACGTGACGAACAAGAGGTTCCCCGGCAACCCCACGCAGTCCTACCGCACCCGCGATCCACTGCGCGTCGTCCGCGAGGTGGACGACTGGGCGGGCCACGACCCGGAGGTCGTGAAGGGGATGCTGGACCAGCTGGCGCTGCTGCGGGAGCAGGGGCTCGACGTCATCGAGGACTAGGACGTGCGGCGCCCGTGGTCACGGCGTCTGCGCGCGTCGCGCTCGCCGGTGTCGGGCCAGGACCACCAGCAGCTCGGCCACGACCGACCCGAGGAAGATGACCGCTCCCCACAGCCACGCGTCCTGGGTCAGCGCGGTGACCACCCCGACGGTGCCCACGACGCCCAGCAGGAGCAGGGGCCAGTCGACCGCTGCCTGCGGCCGGTTCACGCCGTGGCCACGGACGGCCGAGGGAGCGGAGCCCGAACCGCGTGGTGGGCCATGCCGGCCATGATCCGTCGGCGCGATCACCCGGGCAATCCACTGCTGGTCGCCGGGAGCGAGTGGCGCCGTCCCTGAGGGCCGTCGCCGGGTCCGCCCACACCGTCGGAGGAGCGGTCGGCCAGCCGGACGGCGGTGTCCCGCCCGCCGAGCACCTCCTGGGAGGAGGTCGGGACAGCCGGCCCGGCCGGTCAGTGACCCTGGCGGTCGCGGTAGCGGGCGGCGCGCCTGGCGTTGGCGGCCCGGCGGCGCTCGCTGTCCCGCAGGTCCCGCTCGCGGGCGGCCCGCTCGCGGACGGCGGTGGCGGTTCCCGCCGGGTAGCCGGCCTTCACGACGCGGTTCTCGGTGGTCTCGGGCATGTAGGCCAGCGAGTAGATGAGCCCGAGGAAGATGCCGCCGCCGGCGACCGCCGCGCGCAGCCCCAGCGGAGCCGGCAGGAAGACCACGATCAGCGCGATCGGGATCGACATCTGCACCAGCATGCGGGCGATGTGCCGCAGCCCCCAGGTGCCGGTGGTGGTGTCGTGCAGCACCCAGCCGCGGTGGCGCTCGGGCAGGCCGCCGCCGAGGGCGTACCAGAGCCAGCGGTGCGGCGCCGGTCGGACGACGGGCTCGGCCGGCCGGCCGGGCTCCGCGGTGGGGTGGGTCATGGCGGCTGGACGCTCCTGCTCGCTGACGGGCACACGTCGATGGTGCACCGGAATGGTAAGTCCGCAAAGGGTTGGGGCACTAACTGTTAGTCGTCCAACAGCCGTGGGGCGGTGTGGGCGTCGGTCAGGCGACCGTGGCGGTGGGGGACTCCGCCGTGTCCTCGGTCGCGGGACTGCTCAGCGCCTGCTGCGCGGCCGCGATCACCTCGGTGAGCACGCCGTGCAGCTCCATCAGCTTCTCCACCGGCAGGCCCAGGCGCTCGACGATGCCGGCGGGGATCTGCTCTGCCTGCTCGCGCAGCGCCACGCCCTCCTCGGTCAGCGCCAGCGCCAGGTTCCGCTGGTCCTTCGGGTCCCGCTCCCGGCGCAGCAGGCCGGCCGTTTCCAGCCGCTTGAGCAGCGGGGACAGCGTGCCGGGATCCAGCTGCAGCAGGCCCGAGAGCGCCTTGACCGACAGTGACCCGTGCTGCCACAGCGCGAGCATCACGAGGTACTGCGGATGGGTCAGGCCGAGCGGCTCGAGCACGGGCCGGTAGACGGCGATCACGTTGCGGGCGGCCACCGCCAGGGCGAAGCAGACCTGCCGGTCCAGGGCGAGGACGTCCTCGGAGGCGGGCAGTGGCTGGGGTGTCTGGCCGGTCGTCACCGGTCCAGCCTAGAGCCATGGGGGTACCAAGCATTGGCTCACCAACCGTTTCCGCACGTCGCCGACGTTGCCCGGTTGTGCCGCGACCGACGGCATCGGCGGCCCGCACGACCGCCGCGCTCGCGTCCTGCGCCGGATTACGCCGACAGCGAACGGCCGACACGCCGTGCGGACCGGTGACCTGGCATTTCGTCACCGACGCCGCGATGTGCTTGCGCGGGGCCGCCGAGATGTGTCAGCACCCGTTTCTAGCGTTCGGGTCGACATCTTCCCCATGTCGACAAGGAGTGCACCATGGCCGTCTCCGGCCTCAAGACCCGCCAGCCCACCGGTCGCGTCCCGTGGCCGTGCATCCTCCTCGAGGGCGAGGAGAAGGCGGGCAAGAGCTGGGCCCTGGCCCAGTTCAGCAGCAGTGACAGGATCGGCGCCCTGTACTGGATCGACCTCAACGAGGGCGCCGGCGACGAGTACGGCGCGGTCCCCGGCGCGAAGTACCAGCTCGTCGAGCACGACGGCTCCTACGCCGCGGTGCTGGCCGCCGTCCAGGCGGTCAAGGCCGAGGCCCGCCGTGCCGCCGACGCCGGTGAGCCGCCGGTGGTGCTCGGCATCGACACCGGCTCGGCGATCTGGGACGGCCTGAAGGACTGGGCCAGCGACCGGGCCTCGAAGTCGACGCGCAACCGCGAGCTGCTCAAGCGCGACCCCAACGCCGAGATCACCATCAGCCAGAACCTCTGGAACGACGCCGGCTCCCGCTGGCGCAAGCTGCAGACCGAGCTGCTGACCTTCCCCGGCATCGTCGTCGTGACCGCGCGGGGCAAGGAGGTCACCGAGGTCGACGCCAACGGCCGGCCGGTCGAGGGGCAGAAGACCTGGTCGGTGCAGACCCACCGGGAGTTCCCGTACGCGGCGACGGTGTGGATGCGGCTGCGCCGGGGACGGCGGCCGCTGCTCGTCGGCGCGCGCAGCGTGCACGTCGGGATCAAGCCCAACACCGACCCGGCCAAGGAGGTCACCGACCCGGCGGCGACCGGCCGGCTGCTGGAGTGGCTGGTCTTCGACGCGCTCCGGTGCGACCCGGGCACCGCGCACGTCCGCGACCTCGTCGCCTTCCACGGCGGCGGGCTGCTCGACCACGAGCGGACCGACGAGGCCGCGGCCGGCCGCCCGGCTCCCCGGGCCGGCGGACGGGGTGAGCCCGACGTCGCCGACCTGGTCGCGCGGATCGGCGACGCCGCGGACGACGACGAGCTGCGCGAGGTCTGGGGTGCGGCCAACCGCGCCGGGCTGCTCCAGGTCGAGGTGCCGACCCCCGGCGGCTCGTACACCGTCGGCGAGCTGGTCCAGGCCCGGCACGAGGAGTTCATCGAGGCGTCGATGAAGGCCCACCCGGCGGGGCGCCGCCGGGCCCCGGCCGCTCCGCCCGCGCCCACGACGCCGGCCGCGGTGGTCGAGGCCGCCCGCGCCGCCGCCGCGGCCGCCCGCCCGGACGCCGGCCAGGAGGCCGCCACGGCCAACCCGCTGCTGGAGGCCTCGCCGACCCCGGACGACCCGCGGGAGCGCCGGCTCAACGCCGCCCGCCGGGGCGTGCTGGCCAGCCTGGAGACCCTGGGCGTGACCGGGGAGGAGATCGGCGCCCGCTTCGGCCGGCCGGTCGAGCAGGTGGCGACCAAGCGGCTCACCGCCCTCGTGCGCGAGGTCATCGCCACGCAGCGGGCCGGCCTGGCCGGCCAGCAGGAGATCGCGTGACCGACACCGCCGGAGCGGGGCCGGACCCCCGGCCCCGCTCCACCACCCCCGACCCGAGGACGCCGCGATGACCGCCGTCCTGCCCGCCCGTCCCAGCGCCGCCGAGCGACGGGCGGCCCCCAGCCTGGCCGCCGCGGTCCGCGACCTCGACAGCCGGCGGGCCCGCTCCCGGCAGCGGATGATCGGCGCCTCCGAGCTCGGCGAGTGCCGGCGGCGGGCGGCCTACCGCATCGCCCGCCGCCGTCCGACCAACCCGCGCACCGGACTGCAGGCCTTCATCGGCACCGAACTGCACCGCGGCGTGCTGCGCGCGCTGCGCCGCCAGTACGGCGGCCTGACCGAGGTCCGCCTCCAGGGCGAGCAGGTCAAGGGACGCTGCGACTGGTGGCACGCCCCGGTCGTCGAGGACCTCAAGACGACGTCCCGGTTCGGCTTCGAGCGGGTCCTCACCCGCGGGGTCCCGGTCCGGCACTGGTTCCAGGTCGCGGTCTACGCCTGGCTGCTGCGCACCGGGCAGACCGCCGACCGCCGGCTGGAGGCCGGCACCGGGCAGGACGTCGACGGACTGCGCCTGCGCTACCTGTCCCGCGACTCGGGGGAGGACGTCGTCTTCGAGGCCGACGCCGACCCGTCGCTGACCGCCGAGGCGATCATGTGGCTGACCGACGTCTACGCCACCGTCGAGGACGACGGGGCCGAGGCCGTTCCGCGGGACGGGTTCGGGCCCGGGGTGGACGCCATGTGCGACTGGTGCCCGTTCCTCGACCTGTGCTGGGGCCCGCCGGTGGACCCGGAGACCGAGGGCGAGGTGTCCCGCCAGTCCCGCCTCACGGTGACCGACGCGGACTACGTCGGCGCGGTGCACGACTACGACGCCTGGCGGGCCGCGGAGAGCGAGGCCCGGCGGCACAAGGAGTACGCGCGGGAACGGCTGCGGGGCCGGTCCGGTCCGGCCGACGACCTGCACTGCGAGTGGTCCGGCGGCGGGCTCCGCACGCAGGTGGACAAGGACGCCGCGGTCGAGCGGCTGGTCGAGCTCGGCGAGGTGGTGCCCACGCGGCGGACCCGCAGCCCGCAGACGATCCGCGTGACCCGCAAGGGCACGCAGCCCGACTGAGTGCCGGGGACGCCACGGACGGCCTAGGATCGAACACCTGTTCGACACGTCGGACCGACCCCGCCGAGCCGCGCCGGTGCGAGGGGGCCGGTCGGCCCCGATCCCGAGGAGGCCCCGAATGACCCCCGTCTCCACGTCCGCCCACCCGTTCAGCCGAGCCGCCGGCGAGGTCGCCTGGCGCTGCGTGTGCGGGAAGAGCCGCGGCGCCGCCGTCCACCGCGGCGTGGAGCCCCCGGCCCGGCCCGCGCCGCCGCCGCCCGCGGTCACCGTCTCCACGTCCTCCCTGCCCGCGGGTGAGCCCGTCCTCACCACGGACGTCGTCGGCAGCGACTTCGGCCTCCCGCTGGTCCGGCCGGCCAGGAGCCGGCAGGGGGGCCGGATCCGCGTCGTGCGCGCGCACTGCCGGGCGCACGGGGGAGTGGTCGTGTGGTTCACCGACGGCACCAAGACCCCGCCGATCCACGGACGCACCGCGTGGATCGTCGCCGAGCCCGAGGTGGGGGAGGACCCACCGGTCCGCGTGCCGGCGTGAGCCCCGACGCCTGACCGTTCCCGGCCGCGGGGACCTGGTCGGTGCACCGCGCTCGGGGACGGTCATCCGTCGGGGATGAGGCGCGGGTCGGGCGCGCGGTCTTGAGTGCCTCGGAGCGGCACCTCCCGAGGAGTGCAGATGTCTCGTCCCACCTCTCCCACCGACGTCACCGTCGTGCTGGTGCACGGCGCCTTCGCCGACGCCGCCGGCTGGAGCGGCGTCATCGCGGCGCTGCAGCAGCGCGGCCACCCGGTGGTGGCACCGCCCAACCCGCTGCGCGGGCTGGCCGCGGACTCCGCGTACATCGCGTCCGTCCTCGGCCAGATCGACGGCCCCGTCCTGCTGGTCGGCCACTCCTACGGCGGAGCGGTGATCACCAACGCCGCGACCGGCGCCCCGAACGTCCTCGGCCTGGTCTACGTGGCCGCGTTCGCCCCCGACGAGGGCGAGGCCCTGGGCGCGGTCGCCAGCGGCTCCAAGGACAGCGTGCTCGACAGTGCGCTCGTCCCCCGCCGGTACCCGACCGGCCCGGACGGGCAGGCGGCGACGGAGTTCGGCGTCGACCCGGCGAGGTTCCACGAGGCCTTCGCGGCGGACCTGCCCGTGGAGCAGACGGCCGTGCTGGCCGCCACCCAGCGGCCCATCGCCGAGGCCGCCTTCACCGACCTCTCGGGGCCCCCGGCCTGGAAGCGGCTGCCGTCCTGGGCGGTGGTCACCACCGGCGACCTGACCGTGGGGACGGACATCGTCCGCTCCATGGCCCAGCGGGCCGGCGCGCAGATCGTCGAGCTCGAGGGCTCGCACGCGATCCTCATCTCCCGGCCGGACGTCGTGACCGACGTGATCGGCACGGCGCTCGAGGCCGTGGCAGAGGCCGCAGCGGGCCTCCCCACACCCCGGCGCCCGCAGGCGACGGCGGAGCAGGCGGCGACCCGGACGCCGTGACGGCGGCCGCGTCGCTGCGCCGGGAACCGCGCCGGCGTCAGGCCCGCACGCCCGCCGACTGGCGCAGCCAGTCCTCGAACCGGGTGCTGCCGTGGAGCGCGCCGGTCTCCGGCAGGAGGGTCCGCTCGTCCAGGGGGGCGCCGAAGTAGCGGGCGCCGGGATCGGCCACCACCTCGCGGGGGTCGCCGTGCGCGCGCAGCAGGCGGGCCACGAGTTCGTCGAGGCGGAACTCCTCCGGCCCGGCCACCTCCACGGTGGCCGTCAGCGGGGCGCCGACAGCGGTCCGGGCGACGGTCGCCGCGACGTCCTCGGCGGCGATGGGCGCGACCAGCACGGGGGCCAGCCGGACCGTGCCGTCGAGGGTGGCCCCCTGCGCGATGCCGGAGAGGAACTCGAAGAACTGGGTCGCGTGCACGATCGACCAGGGGATCGGCCCGCTCTCGATGAGGTCCTCCTGGGCGATCTTCGCGCGCAGGTAGCCGCTCCCCGACAGGCGGCGGACCCCCACCACGGACAGCGCCACGTGGTGGGCGACGCCCGCGGCGGCCTCGGCGGCGAGGATGGTGCGGGTCGACGTGGTGAAGAACGACAGGGCCGCCGCCTCGTCGAGGGACGGGGAGTTGGACACGTCGACCACGACCGGCCCGCCGTCGAGGACCTCGGCCAGCCCCCGGCCGGAGAGGGTGTCGACGCCCGTGGCGGGGGAGGCGGCGATCGCCTCGTGCCCCTGGGCGGTGAGCAGCGTGACGACCTTCGACCCGATGAGCCCGGTGCCGCCGATGACGACGATCCGCATGGTCTTCCTCCGTGGACGGGGACGGGGACCTCAGTTCCGGCCGCTCCACGGTGTCGCCCCGGCGCCGGAGGACGTCGACGGCCGCGCACCGCGGCGCCCGCCCGGCCAGCGTAGGAACGCCGTCCGGGGCCCGGTCAGAGCCGAACGTCACGCGCGGTCGACACCGGACAGGCCGCACGGCCGCCCTCGACCCGTGGACCGGGGGCCTCCTGCGGGCGCGCGGGGTCGGTGCCGGCCGGCGGCGCCCCGAGCCGGCCGGCGTGGGTCACCGGGGGGCGCGCTCCGTCGGGCCCGTGGTGGCCGGGTCGGCGTGCAGGTCGGTCCGCGCGGTCTCCGGCGCCAGGAGGACGCAGACCGCGGTGAGGACGAGGACCGCCACCACGTAGAGGGAGACCGCCAGCGAGGTGTCGTAGCGGTCGATGAGGGCCACCGAGATGATCGGGGCGAGGGCGCCGCCGAGGATCCCCGCCAGCTGGTAACCCATGGAGGCGCCGGTGTAGCGGACCCTGGTCGGGAACAGCTCGGCGATGAACGAGGCCTGCGGGCCGTACATCGCGGCGTGGAAGAACAGCGCGACCACCGTGGCGAGGACGATCAGCGCGAAGCGGCCGGTGTCGAGCAGGGCGAAGAACGCGAAGACCCAGATCGCGGCGCCGACCGCGCCGAACAGGTACACCGGTCGGCGTCCGAACCGGTCCGACAGCACGCCGAACCAGGGGATGAGGAAGACCTGCACCGCGGCGGCGATGAGGACCGCGTTGAGCGCGTAGCTGCTCGGCAGCCCCAGGTACGTCGCGACGTACGTCGTGACGAACAGGATGAAGGTGTAGAAGGCCACGTCGACGCCGATCCGCGCGCCGATCGCGAGCAGCACCCGCTTCGGGTACCGGCGCAGGACGTCGACGATCGGGGCCTTGACCTCGGCGTCGTGCTCCTGGACCTCGCGGAACAGCGGGCTCTCGGCGATCGTCAGCCGGATCCACAGCCCGACGAGCACCAGCACGCCGCTGAGCAGGAACGGGATCCGCCACCCCCAGTCGACGAAGGCCGAGTCCGAGGTCACCGCGCCCACCAGCGCCAGGACCCCGTTGGCCAGCAGCAGCCCGATCGGCACCCCGACCTGCGGCCAGCTGGCGTTGAGCCCGCGCCGGTGCGGAGCGCCGGACTCCAGCGTCATCAGGACCGCGCCGCCCCACTCGCCGCCGAGCCCGAGGCCCTGCAGGAAGCGCATCGCCACCAGCAGGACCGGGGCCCACACGCCGATGGACCCGTAGGTGGGCAGCACGCCGATCAGGAAGGTGGCGATGCCCATGATCAGCAGCGTCACCACGAGCACGTTCTTCCGGCCGAGCTTGTCGCCGTAGTGGCCGAAGACGATCCCGCCCAGCGGCCGGGCCACGAACCCGACCGCGTACGTCGTGAACGCGAGCAGCGTGCCGACCAGCGGGTCGAAGCTGGGGAAGAAGATCTGGTTGAAGACGAGCGCGGCGGCCGTGCCGTAGATGAAGAAGTCGTACCACTCGAGGGAGGTGCCCACGAGGCTGGCGACGATGACGCGACGGACGGACGAGACCTGGGCGGTGCCGGCGGACCGGGACATCGGACCTCCCTCGGGACGTGCTCCGGGCCGGAGTGGTTCCAGCACAGACCGGTGCGCGTCGCCGCGCAACAACAGGCGACCAGGCCGCCGGCGCAGCGGCGTCAGCCCTCCGCCGTCGCCGAGGGGGGAGCGGTGGCGTGCGCGGGCGCCGCGGCGCGGTCGTCCTCGCGTGCCGGGCGCGGCAGACCCAGGTCGTCCATGGCCTGCTCGTAGCAGGCGTGCAGCAGGTGCAACCGGTCGACCAGCCGGTGCACGTACTCCTCGGACCGGCGGGGCAGCGCCGGCTCGCTCATCAGGTCCCAGAACAGCCAGGAGACCTCCTGGCCCCAGCCCGACCACACGTCGTCGATGCGTGCGGAGGGCACCCCCAGCGCCCGCGTGAAACGGACGGCGACCGCGCGCCTGAGCCGTGCCGTGCGCGCGCGGTGGCGGAGGGCCGCCTCGCGGTGCCGCCGCCACTCCGTGGCCGAGACCCGCCACCTGCCCACTGCGGGGGGACGCTCCACCACCAGGCCGATCGCCCGGCCCAGCAGCGGCACGAGCACGTGCCGCTGGCCGTCGGAGAGCTGGTCGTTGGCGCCCCGCAGCACGGTGGCCAGCTCGTTGTCCACGCACCGGGGGCGGTCGGTGAAGACCTCGCCGGCCAGCAGCGAGGTGTACTCCATGAAGCAGGCGCCCCGGGCCGGGCTGCGGTGCTTCCCCCGGCCGAGGACCGGCATCCCGGTCGGGGCCGTGGTGCGGGCGTGATCGGACATGGCGACCTCCTGCTCGTCCACCGTCGTGGGGAGATGGTTCCCCCCACCGGCGCGTTGCGGGGCGTGCGGCGACGCGCCTGTCGTCGTCGATCCCGCCCGGGCAGGCGGGAGACCGGTCGGCGGGCACGTCGCACGTCGCGGCCCTGCGTCGTCCTCATGACGTGAGCGATCCAGGGACGACCCGGTCGGTCGAGGACGCGGCCGCGGTGTTCGAGGACCCAGGTGCGGCTGAACCTCGTCGCCGCGTGGCGGGACGCCGCGGTCTTCACCGAGGCCGAGCGTGCCGCCCTCGCCCTCACCGAGGAGGGCACGCGGATCGCCGACGCCGCCACCGGTGTCAGCGAGGACGCCTGGCAGGCCGCGCGCAAGCACTTCGACGACGAGCAACTGGCGGCCCTGATCACCGAGATCGCCGTGATCAACGCCTACAACCGGCTGAACGTGATCGCGGGCACCCCTGGCGGCTCCTACCAGCCCGACCAGTTCGCCTGACCCGGCGTCCCGGACCGGCCGGCTACCGGGCCAGGCGCAGCGCGGGGACGGCGGGGGCAGGGCCGTCGGCCGGTGCCGACCCTCCGGGGAGGACGACGAGCGCTGGACGCGCACCGGCCGCGCGGGGTCCGCCGAGCCGGACGGCGAGGGAGGTGTTCGCGTAGCCGGCCGGCAGCCGGTGGCACTCGTCGCCGGCTGCCGGCGGCGCCGGGGGAGCGGCGGGGTCCTGCGCCAGGTGGACGTAGACGATGCGGTCGGCGGGGTCGTAGGTCCTCATCTCGTCCTCGCCTCCTCCCTGGGGCCGCCGGTGCGGTGGCCGCGGTCTGCGATCGCGATCCCGGCGGTGCGATCCGGACACGTTCAGGGTGGCCCCCGGGTACGACAAATCAGCCCTCGATGCGGGGGTCGCCGGGCGCCCACGAGTGGGGGGAAGCATCGGGGCCTGCCGGGAGTTGAGTGGAGGACACTCAACCTCAGGAAGTGACATCCCCATGGCAGAAGCCCTTCGTCTGCCCGTCCTGCCCCTCGACGACGACGTCCTGCTGCCCGGCATGGTCCTGCCGGTCACACTCGACGGCGAGGAGCAGGCGGCGGTCGACGCCGCGGTCGCCTCGGCCGGCAAGCGCCTGCTCGTCGTCCCGCGCCTCGACGGCGTCTACAGCGGCTCCGGCGTGCTGGCCACGCTCGAGCAGGTCGGCCGGCTGCCCACCGGCGAGCCGGCCGCGATCGTCCGGGCCGCCGCCCGGGTGCGGATCGGCACCGGCGTCCCCGGCCCCGGGGCGGCGCTGTGGGTCGAGGCCACGCCCGTCGACGACGGCGCGCCCACCGACCGCACCGCCGAGCTGGCCGGTGAGTACCGCACGCTCGTCGTCTCGGTGCTCCAGACCCGTGGCAACTGGCAGACCATCGACACCGTCTCGCGGGTGACCGACCCGGGCGCGCTGGCCGACCTGGCCGGCTACGCCCCGTACCTCGACGCCCGCCGCAAGCTCGAGCTGCTCGAGACCACCGACGTCGACGCGCGGCTGGAACGGCTGGTCGCGTGGACCCGCGCGCACCTGGCCGAGATGCAGGTCTCGGAGCAGATCCGCGACGACGTCCGCGAGGGGATGGAGAGGTCCCAGCGCGAGTTCCTGCTGCGCCAGCAGCTGGCCGCGATCCGCAAGGAGCTCGGCGAGGACGGCGACGGCGGCTCGGACCTGCGCGCCCGCGCCGAGGCCGCGGACCTGCCCGAGCAGGTGCGCACCGCCGTGTTCCGCGAGATCGACCGGCTGGAGGCGACCAGCGAGCAGAGCCCCGAGGGCGGCTGGATCCGCACCTGGCTGGACACCGTCCTCGACCTGCCCTGGAACGTCCGGACGCCGGACGACGACGACGTCGCAGCCGCCCGCGCGGTCCTGGACGCCGACCACCACGGCCTCGACGACGTCAAGGACCGGATCGTCGAGCACCTCGCCGTGCGGGCCCGCCGCGCGCAGCGGGGGCTGCAGCTGGTCGGCGGCCGCGGCTCCGGCGCGGTGCTGGCGCTCGTCGGCCCGCCCGGGGTCGGCAAGACCAGCCTCGGCGAGTCCGTCGCCCGGGCGCTGGGCCGCCGGTTCGTCCGGGTCGCGCTGGGCGGCGTGCGGGACGAGGCCGAGATCCGCGGCCACCGGCGCACCTACGTCGGCGCGCTGCCCGGCCGGATCGTCCGCGCGCTCCGCGAGGCCGGCTCGATGAACCCGGTCGTACTGCTCGACGAGATCGACAAGGTCGGCAGCGACTACCGCGGCGACCCCGCGGCGGCGCTGCTGGAGGTGCTCGACCCCGAGCAGAACCACACCTTCCGCGACCACTACCTCGACCTGGACCTCGACCTGTCCGACGTGCTGTTCCTGGCGACGGCCAACGTCGTCGACACGATCCCGCAGCCACTGCTGGACCGGATGGAGTTCCTCCAGCTCGACGGTTACACCGAGGACGAGAAGGTGGCCATCGCCCGCGGCCACCTGCTGCCCCGGGAGATGGGGCGGGCCGCGCTGACCGCGGAGGAGGTGACGGTCGGCGACGACGCGCTGCGGGCGATCGCGGCCGAGCACACCCGGGAGGCCGGCGTGCGCCAGCTGGACCGCGCGCTGGCGCGGGTCCTGCGCAAGGCGGCGGCGACCCTGGCCCGGGACCCGTCGGCGGCCCCGCTGCACGTCACCGTGGCCGACCTGCGCGGCTACCTGGGCCGGCCGCGGTTCACGCCGGAGACGGCCGAGCGCACCGCCGTCCCCGGCGTGGCGACCGGCCTGGCGGTCACCGGCACCGGCGGCGACGTCCTCTTCATCGAGGTGACCGCCGTCGACGGGGAGCCGGGGCTGACCGTCACCGGTCAGCTGGGCGACGTGATGAAGGAGTCGGCGCAGATCGCGCTGTCCTACGTGCGCGGCCACGCCGCCGAGCTGGGGGTCGACCCGGCGGTGCTGCAGAAGCGGCTGCACCTGCACGTGCCGGCCGGTGCCGTGCCGAAGGACGGGCCCAGCGCCGGGGTCACCATGGTCACGGCGCTGGCGTCGCTGGCCGCCGGCCGGCCGGTGCGGGCCGACGTCGGGATGACCGGCGAGGTCACCCTGTCCGGCCGGGTGCTGCCGATCGGCGGGGTGAAGCAGAAGCTGCTCGCCGCCGACCGCGCCGGCCTGACCACCGTGTTCCTGCCGGCCCGCAACGAGCCCGACCTGGACGACGTCCCCGCCGAGGTCCGCGACCGGCTCGACGTCCGCCTGGTCGGCGACGTCGCCGGGCTCGTCGCCGCCGCGCTGGAGCCGGCCGGCCTCGGGGCGGTCGAGCGCGCCGCCGCCTGACCACGCACCGGCCGGCCCGCCCGTGCCCTTCCCGGGTGCGTGCGGGCCGGCCGGCGGTCAACCGACGTCGATGACCTCCCACGGCTCGCCGGTCCACGGCCGCCGGCTGTGCTCCAGGTGCAGCCGTCCCGGCGTGGCCTCGATGAGCTGGCCGAAGACGGTCGCGTAGACCAGCCCGTCCTGCTCGTGCCGCACCACCAGCGCGCCGGGGTCGTCGCGCGGGGGCTCCTTCGCCGTGAGCCGCCGCCAGCCGTCGGGGAACCCGGCCGCGCGGAAGTCGGGGAGGAAGCGGTCGGCCTTGCGATCCTCCGGGCCCCCGGACGTCACCATCCACGTGCCCGCGGGGCGCTGCGTGGACGACAGCCCTGCCCCGTCGAAGTCCCAGGTGAGCAGGCGGTCCGGCGCGGCCAGCACGAGCAGGAAGCTGGCCATGCCGTCGAGCCGGACCTGCCCGAGCCAGTCCTCCTCGTGCACGGCGGCGAGCAGCGGCAGGACGCCGCGGCTGGGCGCGCCCGGGTCGGCCTGGCGCTTCTGCGGCCGGTTGAGCACCAGCGCGGTGACGCCGGTGGCGACCCGGGTGGCGCACCACGTCCCCCCGGCGGTGCGGTCCCGGCCGCCGACGACGTCCGGGGACCCCGGCCACCAGGCACCCGGGTCGTCGAACGCGCGGCCGGTCAGCTCGTCGCGCAGGGCGAGGACCGCCACGGGCGCGCCCTCGGCCCACCGGACCACCACCGTGCACACCCCGCCGATGGTCCCAGCCGCGGGAGGACCCCACCTCTCCGGCGGTCCGGGCAGACTGGCGCTGCACGTACCCCGAGGGAGGGGGACCCGATGCGACACGGGAGCCCCGGCGACTCCGGCGACGACGCCCGCGAGGCGTCGCTGCGCCTGGAACCGGAGGACGTCCTCGAGGACGTCAGCACCGACGACGTGCTGCAGCTCGGGTACGTCCCGCAGGACCGCCCGTGGGCGGTCGACGACTGGGGGACGACGGCGTTCGAGGCCGAGCAGGGCGAGAGCCTGGACGGGCGGCTCGCCCGGGAGCTGCCCGACGCCACCGGCGACGAGGAGCCGGCCGACGACGTGGGCGACCTCCCCGGGGGCGAGGGGGAGCTCCGCGACGACGAGGTCGGTGACCAGCGGGCCGGCCGGCTGTCCGAGACCGACGCCGGCACCGGCTCGGTCCCCGACCCCGCGCCGGACCTGGAGGCCTTCGACGAGGGGATCGACGGGGGAGCGGCCTCCGCCGAGGAGGCCGCCGTGCACGTCGTCCCGGACCGGGCGGTGGAGGAGCCCGCACCGGGGCGCCGCTGAGGTTCGGTCGCCCGCCCCCTCCGCTTTGGGGGTTGGGCGCGGTCGGTTCCGTTCCGCACCATTGCGGTTCCGCAGCACGGCTGTCGCGGCGCATGGGGGGTCGGCGTGCTGGAGCAGGAACGGGCGGTGCGGGCCACGCGCAGGCGCCGGCTCGCGCTGTTGGGTCCGGCGTTCGTCGCCGCGATCGCCTACGTCGACCCCGGCAACTTCGCGACCAACGTCTCCGCCGGCGCCGAGTACGGCTACCTGCTGCTGTGGGTGATCGTCCTGGCCAACGTCATGGCGATGTTCGTGCAGAGCCTGTCGGCCAAGCTCGGGCTGGCCACCGGCATGTCCCTGCCGCAGCACTGCCGGAGGCAGTACCCCCGCCCCGTCGTCCTGGGGCTGTGGGGGCAGGCCGAGCTGGTGGCGATGGCCACCGACCTGGCCGAGATCGTCGGCGGCGCGATCGCGCTGAACCTGCTCTTCGGGCTGGACCTGTTCACCGGCGGGCTGATCACCGGCGCCTGGGCCTTCGTGCTGCTCGCCGTCCAGGCCCCGGGGGACCGGCGCTTCGCCCGCCTCGTGACCGCCTACTTCGGCCTGATCGTCCTCGCCTTCCTGCTGCTCGTGCCGCGCGCGGAGATCGACGCGGGGGCGGCGGCCGGCGGGCTGGTGCCCCGCCTCGACGACGTCGGCAGCCTGGTGCTGGCCGCGGGCATCCTCGGCGCGACCGTGATGCCGCACGCCATCTACCTGCACTCGGCGCTGGTCTCGGAGACCGTCGAGGCCACGACGGTCCGGCAGCGGCTGGCGGCGCTGCGGGCGCAGCGGCTCGACGTCACCGTGGCGATGGGCCTGGCCGGGCTGGTCAACGTGGCGATGCTGCTGGTCGCGGCCGCCCTGTTCGCCGGGTCGTCGCTCGGCCGCAACACCCTCGAGGGGGCCTACGAGGGGTTCGGCATCGACAGCACGGCCGCACTGCTGTTCGCCGTGGCGCTGCTGGCCTCGGGCTTCGCCTCGGCCAGCGTCGGCACCTACGCCGGCCAGGTGATCATGGACGGCTTCCTGCGGCGCCGGATCCCGCTGTTCCTCCGCCGGGCGCTGACCATGGCCCCCGCGCTGGCGATCCTGGCGCTCGGGGTCGACCCGACCCGGGCGCTGGTGGTCTCCCAGGTGGTGCTGTCCTTCGGGATCCCGTTCGCGCTGGTGCCGCTGCTGCTGCTGACCCGGCGCCGCGACGTCATGGGGGAGCTGGTCAACCGGCGCGGGACCACCGCGGTCGCCGTCGTCGTGACCGCGGTGATCCTCGGCCTGAACGCGGTGCTGCTGGTCCTCCTGCTCTCCTGAGGCGTGCGACGGGCGGTCACCGGGTGGGCGCCAGCCGCCCGCGGACGGCGATCCGCGCGGTCACGCCGACGTGGTCGGAGGCCCACACCGGGGGCGGGGAGGAGCGGAACGGCTCGTCACCGGTGCGCGCCACCCCCGTCACCGTCAGGTCCCCGGAGGTGAGCACGAGGTCGATCCGGACCCCCTCGCGCCCGACCGGATCGGCGAGCAGCTCCCCCTGGCAGCACGTCGGCCCGGGGTCGCCCGGCCGCACCGCGGTCCACGCGTCGTCGAGCACCGCGGTCAGGTCCCGGTAGGTGTCCGTGGCGGAGCCGTCGGCCGGTGCGTTGAAGTCGCCGAGCGCGATCACCGGGTGGGGGCTCGCGGCGACGATCGCCAGGAGCTCGTCCGCCTGCCGCACCTGGACCGGGCCCGATCCCGGGCCGCCGACCTCGAGGTGGGTGTTCACGATCCGCACCGACGTCCTCGGGCCGACCCGGTAGTCGATCGAGGTCCAGCCGCGGGTGTTCCTGACCGGACCGGTCAGGAAGGGCAGGCGGCGTTCGGCGGCGTAGTGGCCGTGCCTCGGGTCGCTGACCCTCGCCGCAACGTCGGCCCGCACCAGGAGCACGTCACGGTCGGTGACCCGCAGGTCGACCAGGCCGGTGCCGGGCTCGAGTCGCGGTGCCTCGACGTCGGCGTTCGTCGACGTGGCCACGGCGACGTACGGGAGGCCACGAGCGCGCAGCCGGTCCAGGAGGAGCGCCAGGTGGTCGAAGGCCACACGGGTCGCGTTCGGCGCGGGGTGCGTGCGGACGTCGCTGGGCGTCTGGTCGCGCCAGAGCGTGACCTCCTGCAGGCCGACGACCTCCGGACGCAGCCGCGCGATCTCGTCGGCGAGCGCCCCGGCCCGCGTGGGGACGTCGTTGGCGAGCACGTTGGCCCAGTCCTGGCTCACCGCCGCCACGAGCTCCGGCCACGACGACACCGCGAAGGTGTCGGTCAGGCCCGTGCCGACGTAGGTGTTCTGCGTCATCACCGTGAGCTGCGGGCCCCCGGGCGCCACGGCGACCGCGGCCGGCAGGGTCGCGGCGAGCACGGCGACCACCGCGAGCAGCGACCGGTAGCGCAGCGGACGTGCCGGGACGGATCGCGGAGCGGCCGACACGGTCGGAGACCTCGACGCCGGATCAGTCGTCCGCGGGCCGGGGCCACCGGCTGAACTGCTCGGCCGCCGCCTCGGCGAACCCGGTCGGCTCGCCGGTTCCGGCGAGGGTGCGCGCGATCTGGCGCATCTCCTCCTCCCACCGCCAGCCCTTCCGCTCCGCGGCGTGCAGCGCGGCGGCGTGCCGGTCGGCCAGGTCCGGCCGCGAGCGGGCCCACTCGGCCAGCAGTGCCTCGTCGACGCCGAGGTCCGCGGCGGTGCGGCGCACGCTGACCAGCAGCGCCGCGGTGGTCTTCGTCCATGCCGCATAGGTCATCTTCAGCGCCGACGCCGCCGTGTTCCCGCCGTCGAGCACGACGGCCTCGACCGGCGTCCCCCGGAAGGCCTCGGCGACCGCGGCCGCGTGCTGCCCGGACAGGTACAGGCGCGTGGACCCGGCCCGCGCCGGGGGCGGCCCGACGATGCCGCCGTCGACGTAGGTGGCGCCGCCGTCCCGGACCACCGCGGCGACCTCGCCGGCCGTGGCGGGGCTGATCGCGTTGGCGTCCACGTACACGCCGCGGAACCCGGCGACCGCCCGGGCGGTGTCGAGGGCCGCCGCCGGCGGGCAGACGGAGAGGACGAGGTCCCGGTCCCCGAGGTCGGGCAGCTCCCGCAGACCCGCCTCGAGAGCCCGGCGGCGGGTGCCGGTACCGCGGTCCGCGGGCAGCCAGCCGACGTCGTGCCCGGCGTCGACCAGGGCGCGGCCCACGGCCGCGCCCATCTGTCCCGGGTGGAGGATCGCGATGCGGGTCATGCCGGCATCATCCGTCCGCGCCGCCGGACGCCCCGGGGGTGCCGAGCGGGGGCGGGTCGGGAATCATGGGCCCGCACACGCGTTGACAGGGGCGAGGCACCGACCACGGAACCGGGGCCGTTCGTCCGACGACGACGTCCCCCGCCGTGGTCACCACCCGACCGCCGGCGGCTCCGGGCCCCGTGAGAGGCCGGCCCGGGTCCGCGACGTCCGTTCCCCCGGAGAGCCGCAGGCACGCCGGGCGTCCGCGGACCGGGCGCTCCGGTCGGGGCCTCGCCCGCCCCGTCCCCGGGACGGTGCGGCATGCTGCCGCGGCGATCGCGCCCGGCGACCAGAGGAGGAGTTCGTGGCCCGACCAGGCCAGCGCCACACGGGCGCTCGCCGCAGCACCCCGCGGAACCAGCGACGGGTCCGCTCCCGCGGCGACGTCGTCTCGGTGCTCGCCCGCACCGTCCGCGAGGTCGAGGCGGCCGCCCAGCGCGGCCGTGTGACGCCTGCCGTGCGCACGAAGTTCCAGGCCGTCGCCCTGCTGCTGCGGGACGAGCGCGCCCGCGTCCTGGCCGACACCGGCGGCAGCGACGGGCACCGCACCGAGCAGCTCAAGCGCCTGGACGGCATCGCCACCATCCTCGCCACGACCGCCGTCCGGGACGCCGGCCTGCTGGCGCTGCTCGCCGAGGACGCCGTCGTCTCCGACGCGGCCCGGTCGCTCAAGCGCGACCTGCTCGAGGCCGCCGGCATCGAGCCGGCCCCCGAGGAGGCCGCGCCGGCGGAGGCCCCGGCGGCGCCCGCTCCTCCCGAGCGCCGCGCCGTGCCCCAGTCGGTGATCTCCCGGCAGCTCGCCAACCCCTTCCTGGCCCCCGACTACTCCGCGGTCGTGCAGCGCCCCTCCCGCCCGCGCCGGCTGGCCGGCTGGGAGCTCATCGCCCCGCTGCTGAGCGCCTTCGAGCGTGCCGGCAGCGGGGACTCGGCGTGCATGGCGCTGCCCGTGCCCGCCTCGCTGCGGGCGCCGAAGGGGCAGGAGCTGATGCGCCACCAGGCGGAGCTCGTCGCCGCGGCCGCGGCCGGCCACCGGACGTTCCTGCTCGCCGACGAGCCCGGCCTGGGCAAGACGGCCCAGGCGCTGCTCGCCGCGGAGGCGGCCGACGCCTATCCGCTGCTCGTGGTCGTCCCGAACGTCGTCAAGACCAACTGGGCACGCGAGGCCGACCTCTGGACGCCGCACCGCCCGGCGACCGTCGTCCAGGGCAACGGCGACACGGTCGACGGGTTCGCCGACATCGTCGTCGTCAACTACGAGGTGCTCGACCGCCACGTGGGCTGGCTCGGTGACTTCGGCTTCCGCGGGATGGTCGTCGACGAGGCGCACTTCATCAAGAACAAGAGCAGCCAGCGCTCCCAGCACGTGCTCGAGCTCTCCGACCGCATCCGCGCCCGTACCGCGCGGCCCCTGCTGATGGCCCTCACGGGCACCCCGCTGATCAACGACATCGAGGACTTCCGCGCCATCTGGCAGTTCCTCGGCTGGATCGACGACAGCAAGCCGCTCGGGGACCTCATGGACGCGCTGGAGGAGACCGGGCTGACGCCCGCGGACCCCGGGTTCTACGCCGCCGCCCGCCGGTGCGTCATCGACCGCGGCATCGTCCGGCGCCGCAAGGTGGACGTGGCCGCCGACATCCCCGCCCGCCGCATCGCCGACCTCCCCGTCGAGCTGGACGGGCCGGCGGGCCGGTCGATCCGGGCGGCCGAGCGCGACCTCGCCCGCCGGATGGTGGCGCGCTACGAGAGCGTGCTCGCCGGCCGCCCGTCCGACGCCGTCGTCGAGGGCATCGACGCCGACCTCGTGCGCCGGGTGGCCAAGTCCGAGCTGAAGGACGCGACGACGACCACCGGCGAGAACGTCTTCAGCATGATGCGGCGCATCGGCCAGGCGAAGGCCGGGCTGGCCGCCGACTACGCGGCGCAGCTGGCCCGCAGCGCGGGCAAGGTGGTGTTCTTCGCCAAGCACGTGGACGTGATGGACGCCGCCGAGGAGGCCTTCGCCCGGCAGGGGGTGCGCTTCTCGTCGATCCGCGGCGACCAGACCCCGTCGGTGCGGCAGAGGAACATCGACGCCTTCGTGGAGGACCCCGACGTCGCCGTCGCGGTCTGCTCCCTGACCGCCGCCGGTGTGGGCCTGAACCTGCAGGTCGCCTCGAACATCGTGCTGGCCGAGCTGTCCTGGACCGACGCGGAGCAGACCCAGGCCATCGACCGCAGTCACCGCATCGGCCAGACCGAGCCGGTCACCGCGTGGCGGATCATCGCCGCGCAGACCCTCGACGCGCGGATCGCCGGGCTCATCGACAGCAAGGCCGGACTGGCCGCCCGGGCGCTGGACGGGTCGGACGAGGAGGTCGCCTCGTCGGCCGACGTGCAGCTCGAGGCGCTCGTCGCCCTGCTGACCGACGCGCTGGGGGAGGGCGCGGCCGCCTCCGTCGCCGACTGACCGACACCGGCCACCCGCTCGCCCGGGGCCCGAGGGGGCACGAGACCTCGGGCCCCGGACCGCGGCTCTTGCCGCCGCGCCGCCGCGCGCGGAACGCTGGTGCCGGCGACGGCCGCGACCGGGCCCAGGGCGTTCGTGGCCAGGTCCAGGGCGTTCGCACCGACCCAGGAGGCGCAGCCATGTCGCAGGAGCCCCGCACGCCCCGAGCCGTGGTCACCGACGTCGAGGCCCGGGGTGGCGAGCCGCCGGCCGGCGCGGCGCCGGTCGGCAGTGTCGCGACCACGGGCAGCAGCGCCGTCGTCGGCAGCGCCGGCACCGCGCACAGCGCGGCCGTCGTCGGCAGTGCCGGCAGCGCCGCATCGGCCGGCGTCGTCGGCAGTGCGGCCACCGTGGCGAGTGCCGGCGTCGCGATGAGCTCGGGCGTCGTCGCCAGCGCCGGGGTGGTCGGCAGCGCCGGTGTCGCTCTCAGCGCCGGCGTCGTCGGCAGCGCCGGCATCCTCGCCGGCCTGGCCAACGTCGGCTGTGCCGCGTGTGTGGCCTGCATCGCCTGCGTCGACTGCGTCGGCTGCGTGGGGTGCATCGGCTGCGTCGGCCTCCGCGGCGCCGTCGGTGCCGTGGGGGTGCGCCGCGGGTAGCGCTCCGGCGGAGGGCGACGCGGAGCGCGCGCCCGGGGCCGGTCCCGGACGGCCCGGCGTCGGCACGCCACCGCGAGCGATCAGCGCGCCGCCAGGCTCTCGGGGGCGTGAGTGAGCACACCGAGCAGGCGCTGGACGACCGAGGACATGGCCACGCGGGCGGGCGCGAAGTACGTGCGCGGGTCGACCAGAGTCGGGTCCTGCAGGCTCTCCCGCACCGCGCCGGTGAAGGCGACGTTGAGGATCGTCCCGATGTTCACCTTCACGATGCCGGCCTCGACGGCCCGGCTGAGGGCGTCGTCCGGGACTCCGGAGGACCCGTGGAGCACCAGGGGGACCGGGACGGCGTCACGGAGGCGTGCGATCAGGTCGTGGTCGAGCCGCGCGTCCCGGGTGGTCATCGCGTGCGAGCTCCCCACCGCCACGGCCAGGGCGTCGACACCGGTGGCCGCGACGAAGGCAGCGGCCTCCTCCGGGTCGGTGCGCACGCCCGGTGCGTGGGCGCCGTCCTTGCCGCCGACCTCGCCGAGTTCGGCCTCCAGGTACAGGCCGCGCTCGTGGGCCCAGTCCGCTGCTGCCCGCGTGGCCGCGACGTTCGCCTCGTAGGGCAGCTTCGAGGCGTCGAACATCGCCGAGCTCATGCCCACGTCGGCCGCCTGGTGCAGCAGGTCCGTGCTCTCGACGTGGTCGAGGTGCAGGGACACCGGCACCGCGGCCACCTGGGCGACCGCGGAGGCCGCAGCAGCGACGGGAGCCAGCCGGCCGTGGTGGAACTTCACCGCGTTCTCGCTCAGCTGCAGGACCACCGGGGTGCCCGCGGCCTCCGCCCCAGCGACGATCGCCTCGACGTGCTCGATCGTGATGACGTTGAAGGCACCGACCCCGACCCGGTTCGCACGGGCGGCGTCGACGATCTCCCGGGTGGTGACGAGCGGCATCCGCGACCTCCGAGCTGATGGGCGGACCCCGCGTCGGGTCCGTGGGCTATGACGCTTGACACTATTCCAACGAAGCCCAACGATGTCCATCGAATCCCAAGCAGGGGCTCGCGAGCTCACTCCCGTGGAAGGTGGACCGGTTGACTTTCCTCCTCGTCGGTGTGGACGTGGGCACGACGTCCAGCAAGGCCGTCGTGTTCACCACCGACGGGCGCGCGGTCGCTCAGGGGCGAGCCCACACCCCCTGGGTGTCGGCACCGCACGGCGCCGAGCTGGACGCCGTCGCCCTGCTCGACTGCGCGCGCGACGCGCTCGGTCGCGCGCTGTCGCAGGCCCCCGACGGGACGGTCCTCGGTGTCGGCGTGACGAGCATGGGCGAGTCCGGCGTCCTCCTGGACCGCAGGGGGAGGTCCCTGGCCCCGGTCATCGCCTGGCACGACACCCGCGACTCGGCGGAGGTGGACGAGCTCGCCGAGAGCTTCGGCTCGGTCTTCGCCGGCCACACCGGGCTGCCGATGCGCGGTCAGTGGTCGCTGACCAAGCACCGCTGGCTCCTCGCCAACCACCCCCAGGCCAAGGAGGCCGTCCGTCGGCTCAACGTCGCCGAGTGGGTGGTGCGAGGTCTGGGCGGCGCCGAGTCGGCCGAGCAGTCACTCGCCTCCCGTACCGGCTGGCTCGACCTCGCCAGTCGGCAGTGGTGGGCCGAGACCCTGGAGTGGTCGGGAGCGCGGACCTCGCTGCTGCCCGAACTCGTCACCGCGGGGACGCCGCTCGGGCAGGTGGACGACGACGCGGTGCCTTCCCGCCTGGCCGGCGCCGTCCTGACCGTCGCCGGGCACGACCACCAGGCGGCCGCGGTGGGTGCCGGTGCGGCGGGGGCAGGCGACGTCCTCGACTCCTGTGGGAGCGCCGAGGCGCTGATCCGCACCGTCCCCCCCGGCCTCGACCCGGCGTCCGTGGCCCTGCTGGCCACGGCCGGGATCACCACCGGCTGGCACGTGCTGGCCGACCGGTGGTGCCTGCTCGGCGGCACCCAGGGCGGCCTGGCGCTCCAGCGGGTCATGGCGATGCTCGGCCGCACCGCGGAGGACCTCACCGAGCTCGACAGGGGCGCGCTCGCCCACGGCGACCGCGGGGTCGTGGTCACCGGCGTCGACACCGACAGCCTGAGCATCAGCGGCGTCACCAGTGGCACCGAGCCGGCACACGTGTGGCAGGCGGCCCTGCAGGCGGTCACGGCGCAGGCCGCCCAGGTGCACGACGCGATGACGGCGGTGGCGGGGCAGCACCAGTCCCTGGTCGTCGCCGGAGGCTGGACCCACAGCGACGCGCTCCTCGCCGTGAAGCGGCGCGTGCTCGGCGACCTCCGCGTCGCGGGGACCACCGAGGCCGGAGCCCGCGGCGCGGCCCTGCTCGCCGGGCTGGCGGCGGGCGTCTACAACCGGCCCGAGGAGTTCCCCGCGCCCTCGCCGAGGAGCACCCGATGACGCTGACCGACGGCCCCGCCGGCGAGGAGCGTGCCGGACGACCTCCGTACGCCGCGCAGCGGCAGCAGGCGATCCTCGCTCGGATCCGCTCCGCCGGGCGGGTGGACGCCACGGACATGGCGGCCGAACTCGGCGTCACGAACGAGACGGTGCGCAAGGACCTCATCGCCCTCGAGCACCAGGGGCTGCTGCGCCGGGTGCACGGCGGCGCCGTGCCGGTCGAACAGCTCTCCTTCGAACCCGCCGTGGCCACGCGCACCTACTACGCCGAGGAGAAGACGCGCATCGCCCGGGCGGCGCTGGCGCACCTCCCCCCGAGCGGATCGGTGCTGCTCGACGCCGGCTCGACGACCGCGCGACTGGCCGAGCTGTTCCCCACCGACCGGGAGCTCACCGTGTTCACCAACACGCTCCCGATCGCACTCAGCCTGGTGAACCACCCGCTGTTGACCGTCATGACGCTGGGCGGCCGCGTCCGGCCCGTGACCCAGGCCGAGGTGGACGACTGGGCCGCCCGAGCGCTCGCCGAGATCAACGTCGACGTCGCCTTCCTCGGCACCAACGCCATCTCCGTGGACCGTGGGCTGACCACTCCGGACCCGGCGGAGGCGGCCGTCAAGCGCCTCATGCTCGCCAGCGCCCGCCGGCGCATCCTCCTCGCCGACTCGAGCAAGGTCGGTGCGGTCAGCCTCGTCAAGCACGCAGACCTCTCCGACATCGACCTCCTCGTCACCGACACCGGCCTCCCCGACGCCGAGCTGCGCACCTTGCAGGCCGCCGGGCTCACCGTGGAGCGCGCATGATCCTCACCGTCACGCCCAACCCGAGCGTCGACCGCACCGTCTTCCTCGACGGGATACGACGTGGCGCCGTCCTCCGCAGCTCGCGGAGCCGCAGCGAACCCAGTGGCAAGGGGGTCAACGTCGCCCTCGCCCTGCAGGCGCGTGGACACGACGTCGTCGCCGTCCTCCCGGTCGGGGGTGCGGCGGGTGCCCAGATCGCGGACATGCTGGGTGCGGCCGGGGTCCCCCACGTCGCCGTCCCGATCACCGGTGAGATCCGGAGCAACATCAGTCTCGTCGAGCCCGACGGCACCGTCACCAAGGTGAACGAGGCCGGCCCCCTGCTCGACGCAGCGGACGTCGAGTCCCTCACCGCAGCCGTCCTGAAGGAGGTGGACGGGGTCGCGTGGCTGGCACTCTGCGGCAGCCTCCCGGCAGGGGTGCCGCCCGCGTACTACGCCACCCTCACCGAGGAGGCGCACCGGCGGGGGGTGAGAACGGTGGTCGACTCCTCGGGGGCGGCGTTGTGCGCCGCGCTCGACGCGGGGCCGGACCTCGTCAAGCCCAACGCACAGGAGCTGGGCGAGGTCGCCGGTCGACGACTGGAGACACTCGGGGACGTCGTCGACGCCGCCGAGGCGCTGCGGGAACGCGGTGCGCGGTCGGTCCTGGCCAGCCTCGGTCCCGACGGCGCGGTCCTCGTCGACCGTGAGGGGGCGCGACACGGGGAGGCCCCCGTGCAGCGGATCCGCAGCGCCGTCGGGGCGGGCGACGCCCTGTTGGCGGGCTTCCTCGCGGCCGGGGGAGAGGGGCCCGACGCGCTCCGCTCCGCGCTGGCGTGGGGAGCCGCGGCGGTGCAGCAGGAGGGCACCGTGCTCTCCGGCGACGCTCGGCCGGTCGAGGTCACCGTCCACGCCGCAGTGCGTCTCGACCGGCGGCTGGCGGAACCGGTCCCGGACGCCCGCGCGGGCGCGCCGTGACCACCTGATCGCGAGCGTCCACGGGCAGGCCGAAGGGGTCCCGAGTACCGGGCTCCCATCGGTCTCCCGGGCGTGCCTGCGGGCCGCGCAACGGTGGTTGCGCACGTCAGCGGGCGCCGGTGAAACAGGGGCTTGACAGACGCGAAACACCCAGGTTTTGTGTCGTGCGACACGGCGTGACATCGATTACCTCGGCCATCCGGGCCACCCACGAACCGCTGCGAGAGGACGGTGAGCCACATGTCCCTGCACCTGTCGGGCGGCCCCGTCCACCCCGCTCCGGCCGGCCCGGCGGCGTCGTCGTGAACGGCCGCCCGGTGAAGCTCACGGACGTCGCCGAGGCGGCCGGCACGAGTGCGAAGACGGCCTCCCGCGTCATCAACGGGGACCCCCGGGTGTCGGCCGAGACGCGGCAGCGCGTCGAGGCCGCCGTGGTGCGGCTCGGGTACCGGGTCGACCTCCTGGCGCGCTCGCTGCGTCGCGGCGTCGACGACACGATCGGCGTCCTGGTCGAGTCGATCGCCGACCCGTTCTTCGCGGCGGTCATCAGCGAGATCGAACTCGCGGTGCTCAAGCGCGGCTTCAACGTCATCGTCGCGAGCAACCGCCGCGTCCCCGGCAGGGAACGGGCCATCGTCGACGCGCTGGAGCAGCGTCGTGTCGCGGGGCTGATCATCACCCCGCACACCGCCGACCTGTCCTTCCTGTCCTCCTCGTCGACTCCGCTGGTCTTCCTCGACCGGCACCCCAAGAACCTGGCTGCCGACGTCGTGGTCTTCGACGACCGGGGCGGCGCTCGCACGGCTGTGCGCCAGCTGGTCCTCCACGGGCACCGGCGGATCGCCTTCATCGGGGACGACCTCGCCATCGAGACCTCGCGCAACCGGCACGCCGGCTACCTCGACGTGCTGGAGGAGGCGGGGCTGCCGGTGGACCCGGAGATCGTCGCCACCGACTGCCGCGACGCCACCACGGCCGGGTTCCGCACCGCCGCGCTCCTGGACCTCGACGAGCCCCCGACCGCCATCTTCAGTGCCCGTTCGGAGACCTCCCTCGGCGTGGTCAAGGTGCTGCACCACCGCAAGCGCACGGACGTCGCCCTGGTGTCCTTCGGCGACTTCGCGCTGGCCGACGTGCTGTCGCCCGCGGTCACCGTCCTCGAGCAGTCCGCCGAGCTCCTCGGCCGGCTCGCCGCGGAGCGGCTCTTCCTGCGGCTGGACGGCGACGGGGGCAAGCCGGTCCAGACCGTCATCCCGCTGCAGCTGATCCCCCGGGGATCCGGCGAGCTCCTCCCTGGCTTCTCGCCGCCCTGAACCGCTCCACCCACCCATCCCGGCACCACCACGGCGACGGCGTCGTCGCCCTGACGGAAGGAAAGAGCAGCATGCTGGAGAACAGGCGTCGCCTGGTCGCACTCGCCGCCGGTGCCGCGATCGGTCTCGGCTCCTTGACCGCGTGCTCCGCCACGGCCAGCGAGGCCGGGGGCGACGAGCCCCTCATCGGGCTGTCGATGCGGTTCATCGCCGGGAACAGCTGGCTGACCACGCTCTCGGACAACGTCGTGGCCGAGGGGGAGGAACGCGGCTACGACGTCGAGGCGGTCGACGCGCAGGGCAGCGCGCAGACCCAGATCCAGCAGATCCAGACGTTCATCAACAAGGGCGCCCAGGCGATCATCATCGAGCCCGTCGGTGACCGGAACGTGTCCGCCGGCATCCAGGCGGCCAAGCGTGCGGGCGTGCCGGTAATCGTTGTCAACGACCGGGTCGCGCCCGAGCTGGCCACCGAGGTGGCGTGCAACGTGTACGACGACGGCTTCGCCACCGCCAAGCAGGTGGGGCTGGAGACGGCGGAGGTGGCGGCGAGCCGCTTCGGCGGTCAGCCCCAGATCAACCTGTACATCCAGGCGATCTTCCCGCAGGAACTGGTCACCCAGGTGCGCGAGGAGGGCTTCATGGAGGGCTGGAACGAGTACTTCGCCGCCCACCCCGGCCCGGCGACCAACCGCATCCCCAACAACTACGGCGAGGCGCTGCCGGACAAGACCCTCACCGCGATGCGGAACGTGCTGGCCGGCAACCCCGACGTCAACGTCATCTTCAACCAGACCGACGTCGTGATGGGCGCCGTGACCGAGGCGCTCAAGGGCGCCGGGTTGATGCAGGCGGACGGCAGCACGGACGTGGTGATCGCCGGGTTCGACGGCGGCATGGACGTCGTCAGGGGGATGGCCGAGGGAACCGACTCCGCGGTCGTGGCCAGCGGGCTCAACCAGCCGGCCACCCAGGCCGGCTACGCCGTCGAGGAGGCGATCGCCGCCATCGAGGGCAAGCCGACCGGTGAGTGCGAGGGGTCCCCGGCCAACCGGATCCTGCCCGCGGTCGTGGCGACCCCGGAGAACGCCACCGAGTTCGTCAGCGACGACCTGCAGTTCGCCGGGTCGCTCAACTAGTCCGGGCCTGACGAGGGGATGACCATGACCGCCGTTGCCGACCTCAGCGCCGGGGTGGCCCGCCTGGCCGTCTCGGGGATCAGCAAGTCCTACCCCGGGACGCAGGCGCTCGCCGACCTCGACCTCGACATCATGCCGGGGGAGATCCACGGCATCGCGGGTCAGAACGGGGCCGGCAAGTCCACCCTCGTCAGGATCCTGTCCGGTGTCGAGAAGCCGGACGGGGGCGCCGTCCTCGTCGACGGCGCTCCCGTCTCCTTCGACTCGCCGCACAGCGCGCAGCAGGCTCGCATCTACACGGTCTTCCAGGAACTGAGCCTCATGCCGTCCCTGTCGGTCGCCGAGAACATCCACATCGGCGACCTGCCCCGGACCCGGCTGGGCACGGTGGACTGGCGCACCGTCCGGGCGAGGGCCCGGGAGGCACTCCGGCTGCTCGGCTTCGACATCGACGTCCGCAGGACGGTGGAGTCGCTGCCGATCGCGCACCGCCAGGCGGTCGAGATCGCCAAGGCGGTGGGTCGGGACGCGCGGATCCTCATCCTCGACGAGCCGACGGCGACGCTGCCCCGGCACGACGTCCGGCGGCTGTTCGACCTGCTCCGCCGGCTCCGGGAGCAGGGACTGGCGGTCATCTTCATCTCGCACCACTTCGACGAGATGTACGAGATCTGCGACCGGATCTCGGTGTTCCGCGACGGCCGGAAGGTCGGGGTGTTCCCGGGCGAGGAGAGCTCGCACGACGCGGTGCTCCAAGCGATGCTCGGCAACGTCAGCGCCGAGGCATCCGACCGGCTGCACCTCGGCCGGGCCACGGCCCCCTACCTCGGGTGCGGCGGGGGCTCGGACGAGGTGGCGCTCGAGGTGCGGGGCCTGCGCGACGGTCAGGTGCTCAACGGCGTCGACCTGACCCTGCACAGGGGTGAGGTGCTGGGCTTCTCCGGCCTGATCGGCAACGGCCAGAGCGAACTGGCCTCCTGTCTCTTCGGCGCCCGGCCGTCCACGGCCACGACCTTCGTGCTCAACGGCGTCGCCCAGCAGCCGAGGAACCCGGCGCACGCCATCCGTCTCGGTCTCGGGCTGCTGCCGGAGGAGCGCAAGAGCCAGGGCCTGGTCCTGGACATGTCGGTGGCCAACAACGTCACCATGGCCTCCCTCCCGCAGTTCACCCGGTTCTCCTTCCTGCACCGCGCGAAGGAGGTGGGCACCGCGGCACGGATGCGGGAGTCCCTCGCGATCAAGGCACGCTCGGTCCGCCAGCCGGTGGTGAACCTCAGCGGCGGCAACCAGCAGAAGGTCGCCCTCGCCAAGTGGTTGGTCAGCGGGGTGCAGACGCTGGTCTTCGTCGAGCCGACCCGCGGCGTCGACGTCGGCGCCAAGCTCGAGATCTACGAGCTGATCCAGGACTTCGTCGCCCGCGGCGGCAGCGCCGTCCTCATCACCTCGGAGATCGACGAGGCGCTGATGTGTGACCGGGTCGCCGTGCTGCGGCGCGGAACGGTCGTCGGCGTCGTCGGACGTGACCGCCTGGAGGCCGAGGGTGAGTCCGCGATCCTCGACCTCTTCTCCTGAAACCGGAACGAGCAACGGAGTGACAGCCGTGTCCACACACAGCACTGAGGCCGGACAGGCGCTGCAGTCGCCGACCGCACCGGCGGCCCGCGGGGCGGTCGCTCCCGGAGGGGCCGGCCCGAACCGGTTCACGGCCCTGCGGGAGAGCGTCGGCTCCCTCGGGTCCAAGCTGTACCTGTTCGCCGTCACCGCGATCGTGATGCTGGTCGGGAGTGCGCTCTCGCCCTTCTTCCTGACCTCGCGCAACCTCATGGCCGTCCTGATCACCGCGTCGGTGGTCTCGGTGCTCGCGGTCGGCCAGTTCATGGTCATCGTGACCGGCGGCATCGACCTCTCGGTGGGCTCGGTGGCCGCCCTGTCCTCGGTCGTCGGCGCCCTGATGCTCCAGAGCGGGCTGCCCCTGCCCGTGGCGGTGCTGGTGGCACTGGGCGTGGCCGGCGTCATCGGCCTGGTCAACGGGGTGCTCATCGTCTACGGGGGCATCACCCCGTTCATCGTCACGCTGGCCATGCTCAGCCTGGCCCGCGGCGCGGCCTACATCATCCAGGGCGGTCGGCTCGTCCCGGTCGACGACGACACCTTCCTCAACCTGTTCGCCGGGAACATCGGCCCGATGCCCTCGCCGGTGCTGATCGCCCTCGTGGTCATGGTGATCGCCGCGGTCGTGATGGCCTACAAGCCCTTCGGACGGCGGCTCTACGCCCTCGGCGCCAACCCGGAGGCGGCCCGGCTCTCGGGCCTGCCGGTGAAGCGGGACACCATCGCCGCCTACTTCTGGTCGGCACTGCTCGCCGGTCTCGCCGGCCTGATGATGGCCGCCCAGCTCACCGAGGGCAGCGCCATCATCGGCAACGGGTACGAGCTCAACGCGATCGCGGCCGTCGTCGTCGGCGGCGCCTCGCTGTTCGGCGGGAGCGGTGACCCGATCAGCGCCGTCTTCGGCGGCCTGGTCATCGGGATGATCCTCAACATCATGGACCTGCTGGGCGTCCAGGCCCAGCCGCAGCTGGTCGTCAAGGGCGCCGTGATCCTGCTGGCCGTCCTCTTCACTACCGGCGCGGGGCGGTCCTGGTTCGCCCGGCTGGCCAGAGCCGTCGTCCGCAGGCCGAGCAGGGGCGGGGACGGGCCTGCCACCTGAGCCGCCGGACACCCCGCAGCGACCCCACTGACCGTGCCGCCCACCGCGGCGCAGGAGATCCACAACCAGGCCACCGGAGCGCACGTCCGGTGCACGTACGAACGAGGAGTAGAGAAGTGATCGAGCCGTACGCAGTGGTGGCGATCTCGCCGCGCATCGTCACGATGAAGAAGCGCGAGGACGCCGTCGAGAGCGCCAAGCGCATCTGCACCTTCATGGACATGGCGGTCCGTACCGCGGCCACCGAGGGCGCGCCGGTCAAGCTGGTCGTGCTCCCCGAGATGGCGATCCAGGGCATGCCGGAGGACTTCCGGGCCGGCAACGCGGAGGCCCACGCGTCGTTCGCGACGACCGTCCCCGGCCCGGAGACCGACGTCCTGTCGGCGAAGGCCCGGGAGCTGGACACCTACATCGCCGCCGAGTTGCTGTTCGTGACCGACGAGGACTTCCCGGGTCACCTGTTCAACGTCGCGTTCCTCATCGACCCGGACGGCGAGGTCGTCTACAAGCGGGCCAAGTCCACCAGCGACGCCTACGAGGGCGGCGCGCTCGGCACCACCAACCCGCACGACATCTACGACGAGTGGGTGGCCAAGAAGGGCAACGGCAGCGTCCTCGACGCCATCTTCCCGGTCGCCAAGACCGAGATCGGCAACATCGGCTACATCATCTGCCACGAGGGCGCCTACCCGGAGACCTCGCGCGGCCTGGCGATGAACGGCGCGGAGATCATCATCCGCGCGACGCTGATCGACCCGCAGGTCAGCCAGGGCATGTGGGAGCTGCAGAACCGCGCCCACGCCATGTTCAACCAGTGCTTCGTGATCTCGCCGAACCTGGGCCCGCAGTGCTACGACGACGGGACGATGTTCGACCTGTTCGGCGGCCGGTCGATGATCGTGAACAGCAAGGGCCAGGTCGTCGCCCGCCAGGAGGGGCTGCTCCCGGGCGACTCCTTCGTCAGCTACGTCATCGACATCGAGGCGCTGCGCCGCGCCCGCGCGCAGAACGGTGTCATGAACTGGTTCAAGGACCTGCGCACCGAGCAGTACGCGGCCATCTACGAGCAGCCCATCTACGCCAAGAACCAGTACGTCGAGGAGCTGCCGCAGGAGGGCTGGCTGGCCCGTGAGGCCGTCACCCGCGCCGCCAACATCGACAGGCTCGTCGAGCGCGGGATCGTCACCCGCCCGTCTGCCTGACGCACCAGCCGTGTCCCGACCCCGGTGCCCGGGGGGCCCGGGGTCGGGACACCACCACGCACGTCGGGCCCATCCCACGCACGAGGAGCGCAACCGATGAAGGCAATGGTCCTCCGGGCCGCGGGGCCGGTGGAGCAGTCCCCGCTCGAGTGGCGGGACGTGGACGACCCCCAGCCGGGTCCCGGGGAGGTCCTCCTCGAGGTGGCGGCGTGCGGCGTCTGCCGGTCCAACCTGCACATGGTCGAGGGGGACTGGCTGCCCGCGACGCCGGCGTCCTTCCCGATCGTCCCGGGGCACGAGGTCGTCGGCCGGGTGGCCGCGCTGGGGCCGGGGGTCACGCACCTCGCCGTCGGCGACCGGGTCGGCGTCCAGCCGATCTGGTCCACGTGCGGGCGCTGCCGGTACTGCCTGACCGGCTCCGAGCAGCTCTGCCGGAAGCGGCAGATCACCGGCGAGACGCGGGACGGCGGGTACGCGCAGCTGATGCTCGCCGACGCGGCCTACGCCACCCCGATCCCGGCGGGGCTCTCGGACGCCGAGGCGGCGCCGCTGCTCTGCCCGGGCATCACCGCCTACGGCGCCGTCGAGAAGGCCGCCCTCTCCCCGGGCCAGCAGGTCGCCGTGATCGGCGTCGGCGGCGTCGGGCACATGGTGGTGCAGATGGCGCGGCTGACCGGGGCCGACGTCTCGGCGGTGACCCGCAGCCGGCTGCACCAGGAGGTCGCCGAGGAGGTCGGCGCGGTCGCCTCGTACAGCCCGCAGGGTGCCGGCGGCGACTCCCTGGCCGACGCCTCCATGGACGCCACCATCGTCTTCGCGCCCTCGCCGAGCGCCGTGGACGAGGCCATGCGGATCACCCGTCCGGGCGGCCGGATCGTCCTGGGCGTCGCTCAGCCGGTCGGGCTGCTGGACATCGGTGACGAGAAGACCGTCGTCGGCTCCGTCCTGGGCAACCGGTGGCAGCTGCGGGAGGTCCTCGCCCTGGCCGCGGCCGGCAAGCTCCGGTCGGTCCATGAGGCGTTCCCCCTCGAGGACGCCAACCTCGCGCTGACCCGACTCAAGGCGGGCGAGATCCGCGCCCGAGCGGTCCTGGTGCCGTGACCGGTCACCCGCTCCGCTTCGGCGTGATCGGGCACGGCTGGCGGGCGGACTTCTACCTCCGCCTCGCCCGCCGGCTGCCGGACCGGTTCGCGTGCGCCGGCATCGTCACGCGGACGCCGGAGGTGGGGGAGCGCCTGACGCGCGAGTGGGGCGTCCCGACGTACCGCAGCCCCGAGGCGCTCGTCACCGCCGCTGCCCCGGAGGTCGTCGTCACCTCCGTCCCCCGCGAGGCGAACCCCGACGTGATCCGCGCGCTGGTGGACCTCGAGGTCGCCGTGCTGTCGGAGACCCCGCCGGCCGCGGACGTGGAGGGGATGCGCCGGTTGTGGGCCGACGTCGGCGGCCGCGACCTCGTGCAGGTGGCCGAGCAGCACCCGTACCTGCCCGCGGTCGCGGCACTGCGCGCGCTGGTCGAGACCGGCACGCTCGGCGAGCTCACCTCGGCGCAGGTCTCCTGGACGCACGACTACCACGCGATGGGGTTGCTGCGGTTCCTCCTCGGGGTGGGCTTCGAGCCCGCTCGCGTCAGCGGGGTGCACGCGACGGGGCCGGTGATGGAGGGGCCGGACCGCGGCGGGTGGCCGGCCGCTCCGGAGGTGCGGGACACCCGGCACACGCTGGGGATCGTGGAGGTGGGCGGCCGCACCGCGGTCTACGACTTCACCGACGGGCAGTGGTTCAACCCGCTGCGCCGGCGGCAGGTGGTGCTGCGGGGGAGCCTCGGCGAGGTCGTGGGCCCGGACGTCACCTGGTGCGGCGAGCCCGGCACCACCCTGAGCGCGCCGATCGTGCGCCGCCAGAGCGGGGCGGACGGCGACCTCGAGGGCACGGACCTGGAGACCCTGAGCTGGGCCGGCCGGGTGCTCTACCGCAACAGGTACCGCGGAGCCCGGCTCTCCGACGAGGAGATCGCCATCGCGACCTCCCTCGAGATGACCGGGGCGTGGCGGCGGGGCGAGGGACGCCCGCCGTACCCGCTCGCCGAGGCCTGTCAGGACCACCTGCTCTCGCTGGCCGTCCACCACGCGGCCGAGTCCGGGGCGCCGGTCACCACGCGCCTCGAGCCCTGGGCGGCCGGGTACGGCGCCGAGCCGGTGCCGGCCGCCTCCGCGGCCGACACCACCGGGGGCGGGGGATGAGCGACCTCTCCGGCAAGACGGCTCTGGTCACCGGCGCCAGCAGCGGAATCGGCGCCGCGGTGGCGCGGGCCCTGGCCGGGCACGGCGTGCGACTGGGGCTGATCTCGAGGACGCCGGCATCCCTGGGTCTGGTGGACAGCCTCGAGATCAGCTGCGACGTCCGGGACCGCGACCAGGTCGTGGCCGCCGCGGCGACGACGGCCGAGCGCTTCGGCGGTGTCGACATCGTCGTCGCGAACGCGGGGGTCGGTTCTTGGGGGCTCTTCGAGGACGTCCCGTGGTCGGACGTCCAGGAGATGGTCGACGTGAACGTGCACGGGCTCTTCAACACCGTGCACGCGACGCTGCCCTGGCTCAAGGCGTCCGGAGCCGGTGACCTCGTCACCCTGGCGTCCGAGGCCGGCCGCCGGGGACTGCCGAGCGAGGCCGTCTACGTCGCGACCAAGTTCGCGCAGGTGGGCTTCACCCGATCACTGGACCACGAGCTGCGCCCGTGGGGGATCCGGTGCTCGAGCATCTGCCCGGGCGGGGTCGCCACGCAGTTCGGCATGGGCCGGGGCCTGCGGACGCCGGGCATGCCGGAACTCGACGACATGATGCGCGCGGAGGACGTCTCGGACGTCGTGCTGTTCACCTTGACGCGCCCACGCCACTACCGCGTCCTCGAGACGGCGTTCCGCTCCATGAGTGAGCAGTCCTGGGGCTGAGCCACTCTCCGCCCCCCGCAACAGACGTGTGATCGGGTCAGTGAGGACTTGAGATGAGTGTTTCTAACGAGGTCGCGGACGTGCTCATCGTCGGGGGCGGCATGTCCGGCGGCGTGGCGGCCCGGCATCTGGCCGAGGCCGGGTTCCGGGTGGTCGTCCTGGAGCAGGGCGGGTGGGTCGACCCGGGTGCGCTGCCGGGCAACAAACCCGAGTACGAGGTCCTGGGAGCGGGCAACTGGCACCCCGACCCCAACGTGCGGCACCGCCGGGAGGACTACCCGATCGACGTGTCGGAGTCCGACCTCCCGCTGTTCATGTACAACGGCGTGGGCGGGTCGAGCGTGCTCTACGGCGGGATCTGGGCCCGTGCGCTGCCCTCCGACTTCCGCGTCAGGACCCTCGACGGGGTCGCCGACGACTGGCCGCTCAGCTACGCCGAGCTCGAGCCCTACTACCGGGCCGTCGAGGCGGAGATGGGCGTCGCGGGGCTCGACGGGAACCCCGCGTACCCCGCCGGGTTCGCCGTCCCCCTCGACCCGGCACCGATCCACAAGACGGGACGCCGCATGGCCGAGGGGATGAACAGCCTCGGCTGGCACTGGTGGCCCGGGACCAACGCCATCCCCACGCGGAAGCACGGTGGGCAGGGGCAGTGCGTGCGATATGCGATCTGCCGGATGGGCTGCCCCGAGGGTGCGAAGGGCTCGACCGACGTGACCCACTTCCCCTTCGCCGTGGACGAGGGCGCGACCGTGGTCACGCGGGCCCGGGTCGCGGAGATCACCGTGGACGAGCGGGGCCGCGCCACCGGGGCGGTCTACGTCCGCGACGGCCGGGAGCACTTCCAGCCGGCGTCCGTCGTCCTGCTCGCCGCGAACGCGATCGGGACGTCGCGGCTGCTCCTGATGTCGACGTCGAAGCGGTTCCCGAACGGTCTGGCCAACTCCTCCGGCCTGGTCGGCAAGCGGCTCATGCTGCACCCCTACGCGTCCTCCGTCGGTCGCTACGACGACGACGAGCTCGAGGACTGGCTGGGGCCCGCGGGTGAGCACATCGGCTCCATGCAGTTCTACGAGACGGACGCCTCCCGGGGGTTCGTGCGCGGTGCCCGGTGGTCGCTCATCCCCATCGGAGGACCGTTGGAGGCCGTCGACAAGTACACCGGGCACGGCAGCGAGGCCGGCGCCGGCCAGGAGTTCTGGGGCCACCGGGCGGCCGAGACGATGAAGTCGTCCATCGGCCACATGCTCCAGTGGCACATCGTCCCCGAGGACCTCCCGGAGGAGGAGAACCAGGTGTCGTTGAGCACCGACCAGACCGACTCCGACGGGCTGCCGGCGGCCAAGATCCGGTACCGGGTCTCGGAGAACACGCGGCGACTGGTCGACTTCCACCTGGCGAGGACGCTGGAGGCGCACCGGGCGGCCGGGGCCGTCCAGGCGTGGATCGCGGGCCGCAACCACACCTCGGGCCACAACACCGGGACGGCGCGGATGGGGGATGACCCCGCCACCTCGGTCGTGGACCGGTTCGGCCGCACCCACGACGTCCCCAACCTCTACGTCATCGACGGCAGCGTGTTCCCCACCTCGACCGGCGTCAACGTCGGGGCCACCATCTCCGCGCTCGCCAAGCGCACCGCCGTCCACCTCGTCGAGCAGGCACGCAACCAGGCGGTGGGCGCATGACCGAGATCCAGCTGCTGCCCGGCCTGACCGAGGAGCAGCGCAACCGCCTGGCCGCCCTCGCCGACGCGCTCCTGCCCGGCGGGTCCGGACTGCCCTCCGCCAGCGCCGCAGGCGTCCACCAGGCGTGGATCGACCGGACGTTGAGCGCCAACCCCGACCTCGTCGAACCCGTCCTGGCCGTCGTCGACGGGCCCGTGGAGGCGAGCGCCGGACTGACGGAGCTGCGGGCACGGGACCGGACGCTGTTCGACCGCTTCGCCTTCACGGTCGCGGCCGCCTACTTCATGAACCCCCAGGTGCGCAGGTCCTTCGGCTACCCGGGGACTGCGCCCCGGCCGCTGCCGCAGTTCGAGGGCGAGGCGGAGTTCTACCTCGAGGACGACGTCCTGGGACCGGTCCTCGCCCGGGGTCCGATCTTCCGTCAGGTGCCAGACGAGCCGCCGCAGTGAGGGCCGTCGAGGCCGGCGAGGGTCCGAGCGGACCGCCGCGCGGCCGCCCTCCGGCCCTGATCGACGTGGCCCGGGCGGCCGGTGTCTCGCACCAGACGGTCTCTCGCGTGCTCAACGGTCACCCCCAGGTGCGCGAGGAGACCCGGAGGAAGGTCCGCGCGGCGATGGCGGAGTTGCAGTACCGGCCCAACCGCGCGGCGCGCACGCTGGTGACCGGCCGGTCGCACACCCTCGGGGTGGTCGCCACCCACACGACGCTGTTCGGCCCGGCGTCCGTGGTGGCGGCGTTCGAGCAGGCGGCCGCTGCAGCCGGGTTCTCCGTCTTCCTGCACACCGTCCCCACGCCCGACGAGGGCTCCGTCCGCGCGGCCGTCGAACGGGCGCTCGACCACGGAGTGGCCGCGCTGGCCGTCGTCGTCCCGGTGGCGTCGGCGGCCGCGGCGCTCGACGGCCTGGACGCCGGAGTCCCGGTGGTCCGCTTGGGCGGGGAGGCGCCTGCGGCGTCCGCGCGGGTCGGGATCGATCAGCACGCCGGTGCCCGTGACGCCACTCGCCACCTGCTCGCCCTCGGCCACCGGACCGTCTGGCACGTGGCCGGACCCGCGGGGTGGTCCGACAGCGCCGCGCGCGTGGCCGGCTGGCGCGACGCCCTGGTCGAGGCGGGCGCCGAGGTGCCCCCGGTGGTGCCCGCCGCCGACTGGCGTGCTGCCTCCGGTCTCGCGGCGGGGCGCTTGCTGGCGGCGCGCCCCGACGTCACCGCCGTGTTCGCCGCCAACGACTCCCTGGCCCTCGGGGTGCTCCAGGCCCTGCACGAGCGGGGCCTCGACGTGCCCGGCCGGGTGAGCGTCGTCGGCTACGACGACGTCCCCGAAGCGGCACACTTCCTCCCGCCCCTGACGACCGTGCGCTGCGACTTCCCACGCGTCGCGCAGGAGGCGCTCCGACTGCTCCTGGACCACCTCGACCCGGGCGCGTGGACCGACGCCTCGCTCCGGGACATCCGGCCCCGCCTCGTGGTGCGCGCGAGTACGGCACCACCCTCCGGCGGTGGCCGGCCGCGCCTCGCCAGCTTGTGCTGACTGCGGTCGCCACGTCGCCATCCGGCTCCCAGGACGGGCCGCTGAGGAAGGAGTGGATCGATGCCCGCCGCTGGACGCGGAGGCGGACCGTGCCGGACGTACGACGCCAGGCTGTGCTGCGGCACCGTCCTGACCTACGAGGCGCCGACGTTCGTCCCTGAGGTCGGGGAGGTCGTCCCGTGTCGTCGGCACGGGTGGTGTGCCGTCGAGTCCCGCGACCGCGGCGACGGTCGAGGGGGCGGCGGCACGCGGCGCGTCATGCACCGCAGGTCGCAGCGCGAGCTGATCGCCTTCCTCCGGGGACGGCCGGTCACCTCCGTCCACGCGCTGAGGCGGGAGCACTTCAGCCTGCGGGTGATCACCGCGGCTCAGGACGAGGGTCTGGTCGACGTCGACGTCGTCAGCGGCCGGGTCGCCCTCTGCGGCCGGCACCTCGAGGGGCCGCCGCAGCGGAGCGGTCTCGTCGTCGAGGGCAACGTGGTCGGGTGACCCACGCTGCGGCCCCGTGCGGGTCGTGACGCCGGCGGCACGGCCCGCCAAGGGGAGCGACGCGGACCGGTCAGCCCTTCGGGGGCACCTCGCCGAGGCCGTTCCTCCGCTCCGGAGAATGCCCGTCGTGGATGGGACCCACCGGCACCGCGGAGTCATCGCTGGTCGGACGGCGCGCCCACGGGTCAGCCGGACCAGTCGGCCGCGGTGATGCCGACCGCGTGGCCGGCCGGCCACTGGACCAGCTCGATCCGGTTGCCGTCCGGGTCGGTGACCCACGTCGTCAGGAAGTCCTCGGAACCGTCCGGCGACGCTGGTGCCTCGGCGCTGATGCCCAGGGCGGCGAGCTCGCCCAGGGTCGCGCTCATCGACGGCACCGCGACGACGAAGTGACTGAGGCCGCTCCCGCCTGCTCCGCCGGTGCCGGCGGGCGGGTGGACGAGCTCGATGGTGACGAACTCGTCGTCGGGGAGCTTGATCATGGTGAGGTGACCGAGACCGGTCTCCGGCACCTCACCGACGACCTCGTAGCCGAGCGCCGTGTAGAAGGCCAGCGACCGCTCGCGGTCGGCCACCCGGAGGCCGAAGTGCAAGGTCCTCATCGCTCCTCGTGCGGTCGGCTGCTCGGCCCACCTGTTCCGACCGCGGTCGGCGGGAGAAGTCATCGCCGGGACCGGCTCGGGTCGTCGCGGACAGTTGTCCGGTCGGGATGGCACACTCGCCGGACCGACGACCACGAGTGAGGTAGGCCACATGACGATCCCGACCTTCGGACTGTTCGACCACATCGAGGGCATCCCGGGCACCCCCACGCACCGTCTGCTCCGCGACCGCCTCGAGCTCGTCCGGACGGCCGACCAGGCCGGGTTCGCCAGCGTGCACTTCGCCGAGCACCACGGGACCGACCTGTCCCTGGCGCCGAACCAGGACCTCGTGGTCGCGGCGGCCTCACAGGTCACCACCGACATCCGCATGGGGCCGATGGTGAAGCTGCTGCCGATGCACCACCCGGTCTCGCTGATCGAGGACATGTGCGTGGTGGACCAGCTCACCGAGGGGCGGCTGGAGTACGGGGTCGGGCGGGGTGCCGTGCCGGCCGAGCACGCCTGGCACGGCAGCAGTCACCGCGACGCCCGGGAGCGGTTCGTCGACACGCTCGGGATCATCGCCGACGCGCTCCGGACCGGTGAGATCTCCAGCGAGCACAGCCGGTACCACGACTTCCCGACGATGCCGATGTCCACCCGGCCGTTCCAGGAGCACATCCCGTTCTGGTACCCAGGCAGCCCCGAGACGGCCGGCCGGTACGGCATGAGCCTGATGTGGCCCGGCCCCATCGACCCGGAGTCGTACGAGAGGTACGTGACGAGCTGGGACGCGCACCGGGGTGAGCGCATCCGCCTGGACGGTCCCGGCTCCAAGCCGCAGGTGGCCTGCTCGATGCTGCTCGCCCTGGCCGACCGGGAGGAGGAGGCCGTCGCGATCGCCCGCCGCGGAGCCGACGGCCTGGGCCGGCGGACGGTGTCGGCCCACCGGTTCGACTCCGTGGTGATCACCGACGACGAGCGGGACGCGGTGATGGCCCCCCTGAAGGCGATCCTCGCCGGGCTGGAGATGTCGATCGGCCTGGGTGCCGGGACCCCGCAGCAGATCACCGAGCGGTTCGCCGGCTTCCTGGCGTCGGGGATGGTGGACAGGGTCGTCCTGATGCTGCCGACCGGGGACATGACCTTCGACGAGGCGCGGCGCTCGCTGGACCTGTTCGTCAGCGAGGTCAAGCCGCAGCTGGAGTCGGTCTCCGTGGCCTGACCGCGGCCACCCGGAGCGGTCCGGTCCGCGACCGCCGGGGCCGGAGCCCGGGCCGTGCGGCGCCACCGCCGCACGGCCCGGGCACGGAGGTGGTCAGACGGCGGGCTCGAGGACGAAGTCGTAGGTGACCGCCCGGGTGCCGTCGCCGGCGTCCTGCGGGTCGAGGACCAGTTCGGGCTTCACTGCCTCGGCCACGTCGCTGTCGACCCACTCGCCGCCGGCGAAGTACAGCTGCGTGGTGATCGTGCGGTGCCCGGGGGCGCGGACCAGCAGGTGCAGGTGCGCGGGACGCCACGGGTGCCAGCCGGCGGCCTCGATGAGCTTGCCGGTCGGGCCGTCGGTGGGGATCTGGTAGGGCGCGGGCTGGACGGTGCGGATCTCGAACCGGCCCGCGTCGTCGGTGACGACGACCCCGCGCAGGTTGCCCTCGGGCAGGTGCGGGGCGAACCCGGAGTAGTAGCCCTGGTCGTCGGCCTGCCAGATGTCGACCTCGGCGCCGGCCAGCGGGGTGCCGTCGACGTCGCGGACCTGCCCGCTGAACACCAGCGGCGTGCCGGCCTCGTCCTCCCGCATGGGCAGGGTGGCCTGCGCCGGCAGCCGTGTCTGGCCGGGCAGGTAGTAGGGGCCGAGGATGCTGCCCTTGGTGCCGGTCTGGGTCCGGGCGGCGACCTCCTCGACGACGTGCTCGACGAACACGTCGAGGAACAGCGGCCACTCGCCGCCCTCGCCGACCTCGATCAGCCAGGCCTTGGCGGCCTGGAACTCCGGATAGGTCACGTCGTGCTCGCGGATGGCGGCGTGCACGCCCTGCAGCACCGCCGTGACGACGGTGCTGACCCGCTCCGGCGAGACCGCGGCGGAGCCCGCGTGGTACTGCTCGGTGGTCCGGAAGGACGCCGTGGCGTTGGCGCCCGAGCCGGCCGCGGTGGCGCTGACGTGCTCGACGATGGTCACGGGGTGCTCCTCAGGAGGCGGGGGGAGTGGCGGCGGCCGGCGCCGGGCCGTCGTGGGTGGGGGCGGGGGGCTCCGCGGCCCCCGGGGCGAGCGCATCGGCCGGGGTGAACTTCTCGCGGTGGATTTGTCGGGGGGCCATGCGCCGGCGCTTGAAGGCCTTGACCCCGGCCTCGACCATCGCCGGCGGGCCGCACAGCCAGCCCGACCAGCCGCGGGCGCTCGCCACGTCGTCGACGAAGGCGTCGGTCGGGAAGCCGGCCCGATGGCCCGCCGCGCCGTCCACCGGTCCCTCGGACAGCACGGGCACGAACCGGAAGCCGGGGTGCCTGCTCGCCAGCTCGGCGAGGCGGTCGAGGTCGTAGAGGTCCTCGGGACGGCGGACCCCGTGGTACAGCACGACCTCGCGGTCGGGGCGGCGCTGGAGGGCGGTCCGGACGATGCCGACGAACGGGGCGAGGCCGGTCCCGCCGGCGACGCAGGCCATGGGCTCGCCCGCGTCGTCGGCCTCGTCGGGCAGGCAGAAGTCCCCGAGCGGGCCGGTGAGCTCCACGCGGTCGCCCACGGCGACCGACCCGAACAGCCACCGGTCGCTGGCGGCGCCCCCCGGGACCCGGCGCACGTGCAGCTCGAGGACCTTGTCGTCCTCGGGCGTGTTCGCCAGGGAGTACTGGCGCCGCACGCCGCTGCCCGGGACGACGAGCTCGACGTACTGCCCGGCGGAGAACGCCAGCGGCTCGTCGAGACCCAGCAGCAGCCGGCGGGTGTCGCGGGCGACGTCCTCCACGTCGAGGACGGTGGCCACCAGGTCGCGCAGGGCGTGCGTGCCGCGCACGGGACCGTCGGCCGTCGGCGGGCTGACGACGGTGTCGCCGCGGGGGGTGGCCTGGCAGGCCAGCGCCAGGCCGGTCGCCCGCTCCTCGTCGGTGAGCGTGTCGGCCGGTGATCCGCGGTGGTCGACCTCGCCGTCGAGGACGCGCAGCTTGCAGGTGCCGCAGGTCCCCTGGTTGCAGGAGTTGGGCATCCACACGCCGGCCCGGAGGCAGGCGTCGAGCAGGGACTGGTCGGGACCGCACTCGATGCGCCGGTCGCCGACGGTGACGGCGTGGGTCTGCTCAGGAGCGGCGGTCTCAGCAGCGAGGGTCATCTCAGACCTCCCAGGTGACGTGCAGGCTCGTCGGGCCGCGGAAGCCCCAGCCCCAGAACTCCACGCCCTCGCCGGTGTCGCGCTCCATGGCGGGGATGGACTCGAAGAGCTCCTCCAGGCCGATGCGCATGACGTGGTTGGCGAAGTAGATGCCGGCGCAGGCGTGGCTGCCGGCGCCGAAGGCCAGGTGCGGCAGCGGCGGGCGGTGCAGGTCGTAGACGGTCGGCGCCTCGTAGCGGTCCGTGTCGTGGTTGGCCGACCCGTAGGACAGGATCACCGGGGTCCCGGCGGGGAGGTCGACGCCGGCGACGGTGACCGGCTTCGTGGAGATGCGGGCGGTGGCCGACCAGATCGGCGACGTCCACCGCATGCCCTCGGAGATGGCCCGGGGGATCAGCGTCGGGTCGTCGACGACCTCCTCCATCTGCTCGGGCCGGCTGAACAGCCCGACCAGGGTGGAGGCCATGCCGTGGCCCGGCTCCTGCATCGCGCCGAGCAGGTAGACGTAGATCGTCGGGTAGATGTACTCGCGGTCGCGGGTCTGCCCGGGCGGCATGCCGTCGTGCAACCAGTGCGAGATCGCGCTGTCGTCGGGCTCGACGATCCAGCGGTCGATCAGCGGGTCGACGGTCGCGCGGATCTCGGCCTTGGCGGCGTCGCCCTCGGCGAAGCCCTCGGGGTTGGCGAACTCGCCGTTCTCGTCCATCGCTGCGTTGGTGAACGACCGGTTGAGCTTGTGGAACCAGTCGCGCAGCTGGTCGGAGGACACGTCCTGGAGGCCGAGCAGGTCGCCGAGGGCCCGCACGCTGACCGGCTCGCAGTACTGGGAGACCAGCTCGGCGCGGCCGGCGTCCTCGAACTGCTCGAGGAACCCGCGGGCGATCGGGCGCACCAGGTCGTCGATCCACCGGTCGACCTCCACCGGCTGCAGCGCCGGCTCGACCATGGAGCGGAGGTCGGCGTGGATGTCGCCGTTCACCCCGATGATCGCCGGGTGGCCGAACGTCCGGCCGCCGGCCGGCGTGATCACGGCCTCGAAGTCGGGGCTCGTCGCGACCTCCCGGCACACCTCGGCGGTGGAGGCGACGTAGGAGCCGAGGACCGGGACGAAGGCCAGCGGCGCCTCGCGGCGGAGCCGCTCGTAGGTCGGGTACGGGTTGCGCTCCAGCTCGGTCATCGTGACGTCGTCGAGCCAGGACAGGTCGCGCTGCCCCGTTGCGGCGCCGGGCTGTTCGGTGATCGTCATGAGGTCTCCTCCGGACTGCGGTCAGCTCCACGGCGGACCGTGGCTGGCCGGAAAGCTAGGTCGGCCCGGGGTGAGCCACGACACACATCGCGCGACGGCAGCACCGATTGCGCGGCGGCCTTGTGATCACCGTCTCAGGGCTCGCGGTGGCCCGGGTAACCTCGGAGCGTGTCCGGACAGCGTCGTCGCGGGCCCTCGGACTGGGGTCAGGCCTCCCGCGTGGTCGCGGAGGCGTACTTCCCGCACGAGCTGCGCCGGCTGGGCGGCGGCTCCGAGCCACGGCTGACCCTGCGCACGCTCGACCTGGGAACGGTCCTGGTCGGGCACGTGGGGTGGGGGGCCGACGTCGCGATCGAGTGCGACTACCCCCGCGCCTACGAGGTGAACGCCCCGCTGACCGGGCACATCGAGAGCCGGGGCCGGCACGGCCGGGTGACCTCGCTGCCCGGGCAGGCCACGGTGTTCCGCGCGGACACGCCGTCGCTGATCAGCCACTGGGACGCCACCTGCACGGTCGTCGGCGTCAAGTTCGACAGCGCCTTCCTCGAGCGCGAGGCCGAGCGTGTCCTCGCCGGCGACCGGGGCAGCCCCCGCGTCCCGCTCCCGGAGCAGCTGGACCTCAGCTCCGGCCAGGGGCTCGTCTGGCGACAGCTCGTGGCCGGCCTGTCGGCACACCTGCGAGCGCCGGACCCGTTCGCGGACACGCCGGTGGTCCGCGACCAGCTCGCCGGCGCACTGGCGGCGGGTCTGCTGCTCATCAGCTGTCCTGACGGCGGCCGGGCCGCGGTCGCCCAGCCACGCACGGTCAAGCGGGTCGTCGACCGCCTGCACGACGACCCGGCCCGGCCGTGGACCGCCGGCGAGATGGCGGCCGTGGCCGGTACCAGCGTGCGCCGGCTGCAGGAGGGGTTCCGCCAGTGGCTGGGCTGCACGCCGACCGAGTACCTGGTCGGCGTCCGACTCCAGCGGGCGCACGCGGACCTGGTGGCCGACCCCACGCGCACCGTCAGCGAGGTGGCCGCCACGTGGGGGTTCTCCAGCGCCAGCCGCCTGGCCGCCGCCTACCGCCGTCGGTACGGGCACTCGCCGGCGGAGGCCCGGCGCCGGACGTAGGTGCCGCATCCCGGGAGGGGACGCCCGTGAGGACGACCGGATCTCCGTCGTGGCAGCTCACCGAGGCAGAGGGGGACCGGGCGCACGTCCTGCTCTACATCCGCGACGTGGCCGCCCTCGAGGTGTCGGCGGAGGTGGACGCCCCGCCCCGCCTCGTCGGGCTGCCGCCGCACCACTCCCCGGTCTGGGACGACGACCTCCGTCGACGAGCCGGCCGGGAGTGGGCCCAGTGGTGGCGGGCGCTGCTCGAGGTGGAGGGGCGGGAGCAGTCGGACGCGGACGACGACGCGTCGTTCTGGGCGTGGGCCGAGGACCTGGGGCGGGTCTGGGACGCACCGGAGTTCCCGTCGCTCGCCGACCGGCGGGACCTGCGGGAGGTGACCCTCACGCTCTACCCGGAGGCGCGTCGCTGGGTCGACGCCGGCCCGAGCAGTCCGTCCCGGCTCCGTGGCGAGGGGCACTTCCCGTGGGCGACGGTCCGGGACACCGCGGAGGGTGTCGCCGCCGAGCGCGGGGTGAGCCCGGGGGAGGTGCGGGGGAGGGTGGTGGTGCTCGACGTCGAGAGCTTGTGGTGGCGGCGGGTGGCCCCGGGCACGGTCCTCTGCTCGACCGCGGCCACCGAGGACCCGGCCGCGGCGCGGGCGATCCTGCGAGACGCCTTCGGATCCGGCCTCGCCTGACGGGGGTGTCCGCCGGTCCAGCGGTGCCCGGTCGAGGAACGCCGCGACCGGGCCCCCTGGGTGCGCGGACGCCCCGGACCGCGGAGAGCGGTCCGGGGCGTCCGAACAAGGGGTGCTTACCGCAGGTCGAAGCGGTCGAGCTCCATGACCTTGACCCACGCGGCGACGAAGTCCTGGACGAACTTCTCCTGCGCGTCGTCGGCCGAGTACACCTCGACGATCCCGCGCAGGATCGAGTTCGAGTTGAACACCAGGTCGGCCGCGGTGGCCGTCCGGACGACGTTGCCGTCGGCGTCCAGCCCCTCGTAGACGCCCTCGCCCTCGACGGCGGTGCGCCAGGAGATGCCCAGGTCGAGCAGGTTGCGGAAGAAGTCCTGCGACAGCACGCCCGGGCGGTCGGTGAACACGCCGTGCGCCACGCCGCCGGTGTTGGCGCCGAGGACGCGCAGGCCGCCGACGAGCAGGGTCATCTCCTTGGCGGTGAGCTCCAGCATGTACGCCCGGTCGATCAGGAGCGTCTCCGGCTGCAGCTTGCTGCCCGGGGAGATCCAGTTGCGGAAGCCGTCGGCCCGCGGCTCAAGCCAGCGGAAGTTGTCGACGTCCGTCTGCTCCTGCGTGGCGTCGGTACGGCCCGGGGTGAACGGCACGGTCACCGACACGCCGGCGTCCGCCGCGGCCTTCTCCACCGCCGCGCTGCCCCCGAGCACGATGAGGTCGGCCAGCGAGACCTTCGTGCCGGTCTGCTGCTCGAACTCACCCTTGACCCGCTCGAGGACCGGCAGCACGTCCCGGACGCCCTCGTTGACCGCCCAGCCGATCTGCGGCTCGAGGCGCAGCCGGGCGCCGTTGGCGCCACCGCGCTTGTCCGTGCCGCGGTAGGAGGCGGCGGCCGACCAGGCCGTGTGCACCAGCTGCGACACGGTCAGCCCGGAGGAGAGCAGCCGCTGCTTGAGGTCGGCGATCTCCGCCTCGCCCACCAGCTCGTGGTCGACGGCCGGCACCGGGTCCTGCCAGATGAGGTCCTCGGCCGGCACGTCCGGGCCGAGGTAGCGGACCTTCGGGCCCATGTCGCGGTGCAGCAGCTTGAACCAGGCACGGGCGTACTGGTCGGCGAAGTACTCGGGGTCGTTCCGGAAGCGCTCCGCGTACGCGCGCAGCTCCGGGTCGACCTTGAGCGCCATGTCCGCCGTGGACATCATCGGCGGGTTCTTCTTGCCCTCGATGTGCGCGTCGGGGACGAGCTCCTGCGCCTCGGGGTTGCTCGGCTGCCACTGCTTGGCGCCGGCCGGGCTCTCGACGAGCTCCCAGTCGTAACCGAAGAGCGTCTCCCAGTAGGAGCTGTCCCACGTGGTGGGCGTCGGGGTCCAGGCGCCCTCGAGACCGCTGGTGATGGTGTCGGGGCCCTTGCCGGTGCCGTGCTGGCTGATCCAGCCGAGCCCGTTGCCGTGCACCGGGCAGCCCTCGGGCTCCGGGCCGACGAGCTCGGGGTTGCCGGCGCCGTGGGTCTTGCCGAAGGTGTGGCCACCGCCGATCAGGGCCACGGTCTCCTCGTCGGTCATGCCCATCCGGCGGAAGGTCACCTTGATGTCGTGGGCCGAGGCGAGCGGGTCGGGCTGGCCCTTGGGGCCCTCGGGGTTGACGTAGATCAGCCCCATGGTCACGTTCGCGAGCGGGCCCTCGTCGAGGTCGAGCGGCTCGTCGCCCGCGTAGCGCTCGTCGCCGAGCCAGGTGTCCTCCGGCCCCCAGAAGACCTCGCTGGGCTGCCAGTTGTCCGGGCGGCCGAAGGCGAAGCCGAAGGTCGGCAGGCCCATGTCGTCGTGCGCGACGTTGCCGGCGAGGAGGAGCAGGTCGGCCCAGGACAGCTTGCGGCCGTACTTCTGCTTGACCGGCAGCAGGAGCCGGCGGGCCTTGTCCAGGTTCGCGTTGTCCGGCCAGCTGTTGAGCGGGGCGAAGCGCTGCCCGCCCTCGCCGCCGCCACCCCGGCCGTCGGCGATGCGGTAGGTGCCGGCGGCGTGCCAGGACATGCGGATGAACAGCGGGCCGTAGTGGCCCCAGTCGGCCGGCCACCAGTCCTGCGAGGTGCGCATGACCTCGACGACGTCGCGCTTGACCGCCTCGACGTCGAGGGTCGAGACCGCGGCCTTGTAGTCGAAGTCCTCGCCGAGCGGGTCGGAGTCCTTCGAGGGCTTGTTCAGCACCGACAGGTCGACCTGGTTCGGCCACCAGTCCCGGTTGCTCTGCGGCCGCCGGTTGGTGACCTGGGTCGGCGACGGGATCGCCGGGTTTTCGCTCTCGCTGGTGCTCTCGCTCTGGATCTTGTCGACTTCGTTGGTCACGACGTGCCTTCCTGTGTGGTGCGGGGGGCGGGGGGACGGCTGGCCGCGCAGGACGGGCAGCGTCCCCAGAACACGACCTCGGCCTCGTCGATGACGAAGCCGGCGTCGGCGGACGGGGTGAGGCAGGGGGCGGCGCCGATGGCGCAGTCGACGTCGGCGATGGCCCCGCAGTCGCGGCAGACCAGGTGGTGGTGGTTGTCGCCGACCCGGGCCTCGTAGCGGGCGTCGGAGCCCTCCGGCTGGATGCGCCGTACGAGGCCGGTGTCGACGAGCGCGTTCAGCACGTCGTACACCGCCTGGTGCGACACCGCACCCAGGCGGGCCCGCGCCGCGCTGATCAGCGACTTGGTGTCGAGGTGCGGCTGTGCACGGACGGCATCCAGCACCGCGAGGCGCGGTCGGGTGACCCGCAGACCCGCCGCGCGCAGGGTGCGCTCCAGGTCTGCGGTGTCCGGCACCCCGGCATCTTGACGCCCCTTCCTTGAGCTGGTCAAGAAACAGCGCCGAGATGGCGGGTCGGGTCGGCGGCCCTCGGCGTCCACGGTGTGCGCCCGGACGGCGGGCGCGCCGGGGTGGCGGCCGTCCACCTTGTCCACGGCCCAGACCGACGGCACCGGCCCGGCGCGGCAGGACCAGCCCCGCCCGCAGCTGACCCGCCGCGAGCAGGAGGTGCTCGACTGCCTCGGCCGCGGCATGCAGGTCAAGTCGATCGCCCGGGTGCTGGGGATCAGCGTGGAGACCTGCCGGGCTTCGTGAAGGCCCTGCACACCGAGCTCGGGATCCGCTCCCAGCTCGAGGCGGTCGTCGAGGCCCAGGAGCTGGGGCTCCTGTCCGCGGCCGCACGAGCGACCAGCTGCGGGCGGCTCGCCCGGGTGTCCGCACCGGGCCGCCGCCTTCCCATCCGCCGCTCCGCCGCGGCAGGCCCCGAACCGGCGCCCTTCGCGGAGTGCCCGTCCGCGCCGCCCGTCGGCCACGTGCCCGGTGGCGCGGTGGGCGAGCAGGGGTGGACCAGGCCGACGAGCCGACCGGGTGGATCACGGTGCAGGTCGAGGCCGGTGGCCACGTGCTGCACCTGACCGGTGAGGTGGACGCCCCGTGCCGCAGCGGTTCGCCTGTGAGCACGCGGTGGACCGGCTGCGGGTCCTCGCCGTCGTCGTGGACGGGCTGGCCCCCATCGGCTCCGCCGGGCTGACCTTCCTGGCGCGGTGGGCGCAGAGCGCCCGTGCCGAGGGCCGCCCGGCGCAGATCCGGCGTGCCACGCGCCGGTTCTCGCGGGTGCTCGAGCTCTCCGGACTCACCCCGCTGTTCGACCTGGCCGCCTCGCCGCCCCTTCGCCCCAGGTGCCGCCTGCGGGCCGGTGAGGCGGGCCCGTGGCCGCGGCCGAGGACGAGCGGCGTCAGCGCGCCACGGCGGGCTCGTTCCCTCCGCCGCACCGGCGCTCGTCGTCACGACGGGTGACGACCTCGCCGCTGGGAGCCTCCGCGACCGGCAGATGCGACGGGACGGGGCGTGGGCGACTGTCGTCACCCCACGCGGCAGGGGAGCCTTCGCGGTGCGCTCTGGCCCGCCCCGCGCCGGAGCGGGGCCGGGCCGCTCCGGCGCCATCGCCGGCCGCCATCGCCAGCCGGGGGTCGACAGTCAGGAGGAACTCATGCCGCGAGCGCTCGCCATCCCCCTCGTCTCCGCGTGTGCGATCACCCTCGTCGCGGGCTGCGGAGGTGCCGGGACGCAGGGCGCGGACTCCGCGGCCGGCGCCGAGGAGACCCAGGCCGGCAGCGAGGGGCTCACCGCGACGCTGGTCGACCCCGCGGGCACGGAGGTCGGGACCGTGGACGTGGCGGAGGTGGAGGGAGGCACGCGGGTGTCGGTACGGGTGTCCGGCCTCCCACCCGGCTTCCACGGGTTCCACCTGCACGCCATCGGCGTGTGCGAGCCGGACAGCGCGAACCCGTCCGACCCGTCGATGATGGGGGACTTCCTCTCGGCAGGCGGCCACATCGGTGCCGGGGAGTCCGACCACGGCGAGCACCCCGGCGACCTCCCCGCCCTGTACGTCACAGAGTCGGGCGCCGGATCACTCACGGTCGTCACCGATGCCGTGACCCTCGCCGACCTCGCCGACGACGACGGCACCGCGGCGATGGTGCACGCCCTCAGCGACAACCACGCGAACATCCCCGAGCGTTACGCGCCCGACGGGCCGGACGAGATGACCCGGAACACCGGCGACGCGGGCGGCCGCATCGCGTGCGCCCCGGTCGAGGGTTGACGTCCCGGCGACTCTCGTGTGGCCGTGTGCTCCCGCGCTGTGTTGGAGGGGCGACTCCGCGTCGGCTCAGCGCGGGGCCACACGGAAGACGGGCCAGCCGATCTCGGTGCGCCAGGCGCCCGGTTCAGCCGTGTCCCGCGGGCCGACCAGGTAGCTCTCCCGCACCGGCCCGGCCACGGCCAGCGCGTTGGCCACCACCCAGGTGCCGAGCTCGCCGTAGGTGACGTCGATGTCGTCGTGCTCGCCGACGTGGGTGGCGACGGCCAGCTCGACGGGCGGCAGGGTCACCGGGTGCACCCGGCCGCTCCGCGGGGGGTGCGCCGTCGGCCGGTACACGAGCACGTGCCCGTGGCCGGTCTCGAACAGCGCGTTGTCGTACAGCCCGCCGGGGGGACCGGTCGGCTCCCTCACCACGGCGTCCAGCTCCGCCATGGCGCCGGCGTACCAGTCGAGGACCTGGTCGTGCTCCACGTCGTCCTCCACCACGGCCACCGTGGTCGCCGGCACGGCACGCAGCTCGACGGCCAACGGGGCCGGCTCGGGCCGCAGCAGCCGCCGCAGCGACGCGACCGCCGCGCGGGTGCGGTCGAGCTCGGACTCCAGTCGCTGCAGGTGGTCGGCGACGAGCGCGCCACGGGTGCCCGGGTCGGGGGAGCGCAGGATGCGCTGGACGTCGGGCAACGGGACGTCGAGCTCGCGGAGGCGGTGGATGACCTGGGCGGTCGGGATCTGGTCCGCGGTGTAGTACCGGTAGCCGCTGGCGGGGTCCACCGTCGCGGGCTCCAGCAGGCCGGCGTCGTGGTAGCGGCGCAGTGTGCGCACGCTCAGGTGGGTCAGCCGGGAGAACTCGCCGATCGCCAGCACCGGAGCACTGTGCACCCTCTCCCGGGGAGAGGGTCCAGTGCTTGACCCTCCCGGCACGGGAGGCCGCACCGTCGGGGCATGACCACACCGACCAGCACCCACCCCAGCGAACTCCCCGCCACGATCCGCGGCTTCCTCACGGCCCACGTGGCCCGCGACGTCGACGCCGCCATCCGCGCCTTCACGCCCACCGCCGTGGTCGTCGACGAGGGACAGGCCTTCCGGGGAACCGACGAGATCCGCGGGTTCCTGCGGAACGCCGGAGCCGAGTTCTCGTACACGACCGAGCTCATCGGCGCGCAGCACGTCGACGACGCGCGATGGGTGGCCACCAACCGCCTGGAGGGCGACTTCCCCGGCGGCGTCGCCGAGCTGCACTACCGCTTCACGATGGACGGCGGTCTCATCGCGGAGCTCGTCATCGCCCCCTGACGACCGGCTCCCGGCAGTCACGTCTCGGCGCTCGGCAGGCGGGCGCTGGACCGGGTGCGCTGCGTGACCGGGGGACGGCGGGGGAGCGCACGGGGTGTGCGACCCGATGGGTGACACGGGTCGCCCGCTGACCGAGAGGGAGAGCCGATGACCAGCAGCACGCTCGGGGCCCGCACCGACGCGAAGCCCACGGTGGTGCTCGTGCACGGGGCCTTCGCCGACTCGTCGAGCTGGAACGGCGTGATCGCCCGGCTCCGGCGGGACGGCTATCCGGTGATCGGGGTGGCCAACCCGCTGCGCGCTCTGCACGGCGACGCCGATCTCCTGCGGAACGTCCTGGACGGCGTGGACGGGCCGATCGTCGTCGCCGGCCACTCCTACGGCGGCAGCGTGATGAGCGAGGCGGCCGACGGGCACCCGCGCGTGGCGGCGCTGGTGTACGTGGCCAGCTTCCTGCTCGAGGCAGGGGAGAGCACCGCCGAGCTGGCCGGGAGGTACCCCGGCAACGAGCTCGCGCCGGCGCTGCGCCCGGTGCCCGTCCGCGGTCCCGGCGGGCAGACCGTCGACGACCTCTACATCGACCAGGAGCAGTTCCCGGCGGTCTTCGCCGCGGACGTGCCGACGGACGTCGCCGAGCTGATGGCCGTCACACAGCGGCCGATCACCGGCGACGCGCTGGCGGACGAGGCGACGACGGCGGCCTGGAAGACCATCCCGTCCTGGACCCTCGTGACGCTCCGGGACCTGGCCGTCCCGGCCCTGGCCCAGCGGTTCATGGCCGAGCGGGCGTCGTCGCACGCCGTCGAGGTGGACGCCTCCCACGCCGTGACCGTGTCCCGTCCCGACGTCGTCGCGCGGCTGATCGACCAGGCCGCCCGCGCGACGGCCGCTCGATCCCCAGGGGCCCCTCCGTGACGCGACGAGCGGAGCTTCGGGGGAGGAGCGCCCTGCACTCCGTCCGCGCCGCTCGCAGGGGCGCGGGGCGAGTGACGGTCAGGAGACGGTCGCCTCGGCTGCGACCGGTTCGACGCGGTCGCCGACGGCGACCGGCCCCGGTTCCTCCACGGTGGCGTACACGCCGAAGACCACCGCGCCGTTGTCCGGGAGGTGCGCGACCGGAGTGGTGAGGTCCGTGGCCAGCTCGCCGCGGTAGCGCGCGATGGCCTTGAGGGTGCTGAAGTCGACCGCTCCGCTGTCGGGGTTCTCGTTGGTGACCACGCAGCGGGGAACCGGGCCGACCACCCGGACCGTCGCCCCGCCCAGCCGGACCCGCCGGCCCACCCAGGTGTCCTCCTCGTGCACCGCGCACCCGTCCACCTCGACGAGCATCCGGAAGCGCCGGTGGTCCAACCGCTCGCCCCCGGGCGTGACGCTGCGCAGGTGCTCGATGGTGGCCGAGGAGACCAGCGTCACCGGGTGCACGTCGACCGCGTCGCCGGGGGTGTCGGCGGCGACCAGGTGGACCGGCTCGCCGACGAACTCGGTGAGGGCCGCCGACCAGGGGCCGGTCACCAGGTGACCGGCCACGTCGCGGCCGTAAAAGTCGGTGACGACCGGATCGCCGAGATCGGTCGTCGTCCCCCGTACCGGCTCGCGGCCGGGGACCTGCAGGGACAGGTGTCCCCGCTGCCGGTCGTACTGCGCGGTGAGCCGCACCAGTGGCCCGTGCTGTTTGCCGTTGACCAGCCGGTGCCGGGCATCGACGAGGTAGAACCGCCGGTTGTCCTCGACGCCGTTCCGGGTGAGCGTCAGTCCGGTCGGGTGGTGGAGGGCGCTGCCCTTGACGGGGGTCGTCGAGAAGCGCGAGACGACGGGCATGGGTCTCCATCCGGTCAGGCGTGGCTGGGGCGAGCGTAGGGAGCAGCGGCGCGCGCCACGCGGGCCACCGGGAGCTGCCGTGGCCGAACCGGCGGGGACACGCGGCCGGCGGCGGACCGGATCGGGTCAGCGCAGGTGGGCGAGCACGTTGACCACCGTGCCGCTGGGGTCCTCCACGAAGAAGCGACGCACGCCCCACGGCTCGGTGCGGAGTGGGTACACGACGCGCAGTCCGCGGCGCACCGCCTCGGCGTGCGCGGCGTCCACCGCCTCCGGGTCGCCGACGTCGACCCCGAAGCGTGGTGGAGGGTCCTCCATGCCCCGCGGGGGGATGAGGACCTGAGCGGAGGGGTTCGTCGGCGAGGACAGGCCGAGGACGGGATCCTCCATCGCGACCCTGAAGCCCAGGACCTCGACGTAGAAGTCCCGGGACGCAACAGGGTCGTCTCCGTCCGCGTAGGCAACGACTCGATCGACCACGGGGACACGATCGCAGCCACCTGGACCGGACGGCTTGGACGAATGGGAACCCCAGGTGCCGCGGTGCTCAGTCGCCGTGGGAGGCGGCCCGGTAGGCGCCGGCCGTGCCGCGCTCGCCGGCCGGGCGGTGCGCCCGGGCCCGTGCCAGCTTCTCCTGGCGCCGCGCGAAGAGCACCGTCCCGATCAGGAAGAGCCCGGAGAGGATGAGCACGACGGCGGTGAACGCGTTCATGAACGGCAGGTCCACCCCGATGAGGGCGAGCACGCCCAGCGCGACGAGCACCAGCGCGGCCAGCACCGCCCCGGCCGCCCGCCACGGGCTCTTCGCGACCTCCTCGACACCCTGCTGCGCCTTGTCCTTGGCGTAGTCCAACGGCTTCTGCGCCCAGGAGAACCGGGTGGCCAGCACGGCCAGGCCGGCGGCGACCAGCACGAAGCCCGGACCGGGGAGGACGAGCAGAGCGATGCCGGCGAGGGTCAGCACGCCGCCGAGGACGGCGACCACAGCGGTCTTCACCCCCGGGTGATGCCCGACCGGCCCGGTCGGCATGCGACACACCTGCCTCGGTGCACACGCACCCGGCCGGCACCGCACCTGCTTGCCGGGACACGGGTCCGCTGAGAGGTTGGCCCCATGCCGCCCGACGCCGTGGGCCCACCGCTCGACCAGCCGCCCGCAGCCGCCGGGGCAGTCGCTCGTCTGCGGGCCGAGGCGTCCCCGGACCCAGCGCGCCGGTTGCTCGACCGGGTCACGCACGCCCTCCCACACGAGCGACTGCGCGAGGTGCGCATGTTCGGTGTCACCGCGGTCATGGCGGACGACGCGATGGCGGTTGCCGTGCACCGCGACGGCAGCCTGCTCGTCCGGGTCGACCCGGCAGAGGACGCCACACTGCTCGAGCGTCCCCATGCCTCCCGTGCCGAGATGGGAGCAGGACGCTCCATGGGTGAGGGGTGGATCCGGGTGGGGGCGAGCGCAGTGGAGACCGATCAGGGGCTCAGCAACTGGCTGCAGCCGGTGATCCGCTTCCTCGGATCACCCGGCCGCTGAGCCCTCCGTCGGTTCCGCGACCGGCAGCCGGTCGGACGTTCCCCGCTGCGCCGGTGCGGCCGGGGACCGTACCCACCGGCGCGGAGGCCGGCGCTCAGGGCAGCAGGTCACGCAGCGGTGGCCTGGCCCGCCAGGCCTCCACCAGCGGGGCCAGGCCGTCGAGCAGGCCGGGCAGCTCGACGTCCAGCGGCAGGACGGCGAGCAGTTGCAGGTCACGGCCCCGCTCGGCCACGGCGGTGAGCGCCTCGTCCAGCGGCGGCAGCCCCAGCCGCTCGGCCTCGGCGACGTACCCCGTGCGCACGGCCGGGGGCGCCCCGGTGAGGTCCCACTCGCGCAGCCCGAGGTGCACGTGCTCGAGGTCGGCGGCCACCGGTCCGCCGGCCGTGGGCAGGAGGTTGTAGAACGGCGCGTCCCCGTGCACCGGCTGGAGGTGCGCAGCCGGGAAGGCGGCCGAGAACGCGGCCCGGTCCTCGGCCAGGGGGCGGAGCAACGCCCACTCGGCGCGAGCCCGCTCGACGTCCTCCTGCGGCAGGAAGGCGTCGAGCTGGTCGATCCCGTCGGCGACGGACGCGTCCAGCGGGAACCACCAGGCCAGCCGCAACGGGCAGTCGGCCAGCTCCGCGTGCAGCCGCGCAGTCGCGGACCCCTGCTGCTCCGCGGGCACCGGCTCGGCGACCACCTCCACGAACTGCCACGCGGTCATCGCCTGCCCCTCGTGCACCCACGGCCGGGCCGCTGCCGGGCGCACCACCGGGAAGCCCCGCGCGGCCAGCCAACCGGCGACGGCGAGCTCGGTGGCCATCTGCGTCACCTGACCGGCAGGGTCGGCGCGGACGGTGCGGGGCAGCACGGTGGGCACCCGCACGACCACTGGTGCCGGTGCGAGGTGCACGACGACGGAGAAGACGTCGTAGAGGACCCGCGGCTCGATGACGTCGAGGCCTGACTCGCGCCCGGCGGCGACCGCGGCCGCGACCGCCTGCGCCCGGCGGGCGGCCACGTGTCCGGAGCTCACGTCCCGACCCTGGCACGGGCCCGCCGGCGTCCCGACACCCCTCACGGATCGCGCCGCGGCGTCCCGACCGGTAGGACGGGGGAGCGGGACGCCGCGGGCGGCCTGACCCATCTCCAACGAAGGGAGGGCCTCGGTGACCGCCCCGAGACTGGACACCGCTCCATGGCTGGTCCGCGAGCCGCGCGTGGATCCCGGGACGCTCGCCGTCACCGAGTCCCTCTTCAGCCTCTGCAACGGCTACCTCGGGATCCGGGGGACGCTCGACGAGGTCGAGCCCTCCGGCATGCGCGGCACCTACCTGTCCGGGGTGCACGAGACCCATCCGCTGTCCTATCCCGAGGGTGGCTACGGGCACCCCCAGGAGGGGCAGGCGCTGCTCACCGTCGCCGACGGCACGCCGCTGCGCCTGCTGGTCGACGGCCTGCCGCTCGACGTCCGCGAGGTCCGGCCGCAGGTCCACGACCGCACACTCGACCTGCGCGCCGGCACGCTCGACCGCCGCGTGCGCTGGACCGCGCTGTCGGGCACGACGATGGAGGTGTCCTCGCAGCGGCTCGTCTCCCTCGTCGAGCGGTCGGTGTGCGCGGTGCGGTACGAGGTCCGCGCGGTGGACGGGCCCGCACACGTCGTCGTGCGGTCCGAGCTCGCCGCGGGGGAGGTCACCCCCACGGGCGTGGAGAACGACGACCCGCGCGTCGCGGAGTGCCTGGACGACGCCTTCGAGCCGCGCGCCCAGATCCGCTCCGAGCACGGTGGCGCCCTGGTGGAACGGACGCGCCGGTCGGGCATCACGATCGCCACCGCGGTCGGCCACGAGGTCGACGGCGGGCGGGTCACGACGCAGGTCGACGAGCAGCACGTCGTCGTCACGGCCGCGGCCGACCTGCTCCCCGGGCAGAGCCTCACGATCGTCAAGGCCCTCGGGTACAGCTGGTCCTACGACGCCGGGTCCGACTCCGTGCTCGCGGAGGCCTCGGCCGCCGTGAGCTCCGCCCTCGACCTGGGGTGGGACGGTCTGCTCGCGGCTCAGCGTGCCGCGCTCGACGAGCTGTGGACGACGGCGGACGTGGAGGTCGACGGCGATCCCGAGCTCCAGCAGGCGCTACGCTACGCCGTCTTCCAGCTGTTCTGCTCCGCCGCCTGCATCTCGCAGGCCCCCATCGGCGCCAAGGGCCTGACCGGCATGGGCTACAGCGGCCACACCTTCTGGGACGTCGAGGGGTTCGTCCTGCCCGCCCTGACGCTGCTGCGCCCGGACGCGGCGGCCCGTCTCCTGCGGTGGCGCTCCGGCACGCTCGACCACGCCCGGGAGCGCGCCGCGACGCTGGGACTGACGGGGGCCGCCTTCGCGTGGCGCACCATCAGCGGGCCCGAGGTCTCCGCGTACTGGCCCGCCAGCACGGCGGCGATGCATGTCAACGCCGACATCTCCCGCGCCTTCTGGCTCTACCAGAACGTCACGGGCCGGGACCTCGCCTCCGTGGGAGGTCTGGCGGTGCTCGTCGAGACGGCCCGGTTGTGGATGTCGATCGGCCACGAGGACGCGGCCGGCGGCTGGCACCTGTTCGGCATGACCGGGCCGGACGAGTACACCGGGGTGGTCGACGACAACGTCTTCACCAACCTCATGGCCCGGGCCAACCTCCGGCGCGCCGCCGACGCGTGCCGGCGACACCAGGAGCGCGCCGCGGAGCTCGGGGTGGACTCCACCGAGACCTCCGCCTGGCGGGCCGCGGCGGACGCCGTGCACGTGCCGTGGGACGAGGGCCTGCGAGTGCACCCGTCGAACGCGAACTTCACCACCTACCGGGAGTGGCCGTTCGAGGACCAGCGCGACGCCTACCCGGTCCAGGAGCACCAGCACTACGCCACGTTCTACCGGCGGCAGGTGCTCAAGCAGGCCGACCTCGTGCAGGCGCTGTGGTGGTGCCGGGACGAGTTCACCGCCGAGGAGGTGGCCCGCGACCTCGAGTACTACGAGGCCCGCACCGTCCGGGACTCCTCGCTCTCGGCCGCCGTCCAGGCGGTCGTGTGCGCCCAGGCGCAGCACCCCGACCTCGCCCTGCGCTACCTGCGCGAGGCCGCCCTCGTGGACCTGCGCAACGTCACCGGCGGGACCGCCGACGGGCTGCACATGGCCTCCGTGGCCGGCAGCTGGCTGGCGTTCGTCGCCGGTCTGGGCGGACTGCGTGAGGACCACGAGGACCTCGAGCTGGCGCCGCTGCTGCCGGCCTCGCTCTCGCGCACCGCCTACCGGGTCACCTGGCGCGGGAGGCTGCTGCGCGTCGAGACGACCCAGGAGGGCACCACGGTCACGATGCTCCGCGGCGAGGAGCCGGTGACCGTCGTCGTGGACGGCGAACGGCTGTCGGTCACGGCCGCCGCACCCGTCTGCGTGCCGCTGCGCGCGCCCACCCCGTTGCTGGACGAGCCGAGGCAGCCGGTCGGGCGTGAGCCGCGCACGTGAGGGGCCTCCCGTCCGTCAGCAACGACGCGGCGCCGAGTGCGAGGACCGCGGCACCTGCCAGCACGGGCAGGCGCGCCCCGGGCAGGAGGGGAGCGCTCAGCAGCGGTCCGACCACCCCTCCGACGCCCGTGGCCGCGGCCAGGCGCCCCAGCGCGCGGCCGAGCTGCTGCGGAGGGCACGTGGCGGCCAGCACCGCCGGTCCGAGGGACAGCCAGGCGCCGTAGCCCGCGCCGAACAGCACGGCGAAGCCGAGCAGCATCGGGAAGGTCCCCACCCCATCGGTGACGGCCCAGACGGCCAACCCGGCGGCCATCAGGAGGTGGCTGCCGCGGTACAGCGCGGGCAGACGCCGCGGTGTGGCCAACCAGCCACCGCCCAGTCGTGCCAGCGCGCTGGTTATGCTGATGACGGCCAGCACGGCGGCACCCCGGCCGGCGGAGAGCCCGAGGTCCACGGCGCTGCCGACGACGTGCACCACGGGGAGGAAGACCACCAGGCTCATCACCAGGGCCGCTGCGTAGAAGCGGCGCAGGCCCGGCGCGGCGGATCGCGACGTGCGGTCGGAGGCCGAGGCGGTACGTGCCCCCCGCCCCGGCGGGCGGTCGGGCAGGAGCACGGTCGCGACCGCGCAGACCCCTGCCCCGAGGGCGGCGAGGACCGCGCACGTCACCCGCGGTCCCTGGGCCTGGATCAGCGCGGTCAGCGCCGGAGCGAGCAGGGTGCCACCCGCTGCAGGTCCCGCCAGGAGGAGCCCGAGCGCGGCGGATCGGCGTCGGTCGAACGCCGCGCTGACGCTGACCGTGGTGGCGACCCAGGTGGCAGCCGCGGCCAGACCCAGCCCGAGCTCGTAGCCGACGACGGCTACCTCCAGCTCCGAGGCGATGGCCGGCGCCAGGAGCCCGATCGCCGTGCCCAGCCCGGCCACGGCCAGCAGGGGCCGTGGTCCCCAGCGGTCCACCGCGGCACCGGCCACCGGTGCGGTGACCGCGTGCACGAGCAGCGCCAGGGGGAAGAGCAGGACCAGGTGGGCGCGTGGCGCACCGAACTCGTCGGCCAGCGGGTCGATGAGCACGCCGACCGTGCCGAAGACGCCGAGCACGACGGCCAGGGCGGTGGTGGCGGCCACGGCGACCAGCCACGGCGCCGCGCCGGCGCCGGGAGGGGCGTGGTCGGGCGAGGTCGCCGGGTGCGCCGGATCGGTGTCTGCCGGCGAGCGGACGGCGGTCATCGGGAGTCCCTCTCCAGGCCCGGGACGCGGCCCGTGGATGCGGTCGAGCCCGAGCGTGGACCCCGGCTGTCCCACCGCGCTGTCAGGCTCCTGCTCGACCGTCGGCCCCCGTGCCCGTGCCGTGACAGCGCGGTGGCAGGGCCGGTTGGCAGTCTCCGATCCCTCCCGCTGAACAGGAGACGACGATGTCCGACCCGACCCTGCGCAACCGGCGTCCCCGAGCCGCCGACGGCCCGTCCGTCGAACCCCGGCCGGCCACCTCTCCCGCGATCCGTCGGCCCGCCGACGTCTCCATGCTGGGGACGGTGCTCGGGGTGTGGGCCCACCCGGACGACGAGGCCTATCTCTCCGGGGGGTTGATGGCCCTCGCCGCCGGGTTCGGGCAGCGCGTGGTGTGCGTGACCGCGACCCGCGGAGAGCTCGGTACCCCCGACCCGGAGACGTGGCCGCCGGACCGGCTGGCCGCCGAGCGCACCGCCGAGCTGGCGCGCTGCCTGGCGGTCCTCGGAGTTCCCGAGCACCACTGGCTCGGCTACCGGGACGGGGAGTGCGCGGCCGTGCCCCTGCCGGAGGCCGTCGGGCGGCTGTGCGACGTCATCGACGCCGTCCGCCCGGACACGGTCCTGACGTTCGGCCCGGACGGCATCACCGGTCACCCCGACCACCGAACGGTGTCGGCCTGGACCACCGCGGCCTTCGAGCGGGCGGCCCCGGAGGGGGCCCGGCTGCTGTACTCCGCGGTCCCCGACTGGCGGGTGCCCCGGTGGAAGGACCTGGACGACAGCCTCGGCGTGTACCTCCCCGGCTACCCGGTCACCACGCCTCGCGAGTGCCTGGCGGTCGAGCTGGAGCTGCCCCCGGACGTGCTCGCGCGGAAGGTCCGTGCGTTGAGCGCCCAGACGACCCAGACCGCCGGGCTCATCGCCGCCATGGGCATCGACCGGTACACCGCGTGGGTCGCGGACGAGTCCTTCGTGGCGGGTGGGCGGTCGGCGCCCGTGGTCGAGCGGCCGGCCGCGGCGGTCATGCGCGGTTGAGGTGGCGCTCGATGGCCCGCCGGGCCAGGTCGAGGACGGCGGCCCGGCCGGGGACCTCCTCGGGGGACGGCCTCGGCGGGGAACCCCGGGCGGGGGCGTCCGGGGCCCGGTCGGCGGCGGCGTCGAGCACGTCGGCGGTCTGCTCGTCGCCGAGTCGCCGCAGGAGGTCGGCGAGGTTGCGCAGCGTCGTCCACTGGTGGGTCCAGTTGCCGGTCCGCGCGAAGTAGTCCACCACCTCCCGGTAGCCGAGGAACGCCTCACGCACCCGGCCGGCGTCGGCGCGCGCCGCGAGCAGCCCCACCGACGCGACGCCGACGAGGAACGTCGCCCCCGCCGTCCGGGCCAGCTCGACGGCCCGGACGTAGTGCGGCTCGGCGAGGTCCCGGCGGCCGACGGCGGTCTCGATCTCCCCCGTGACGTAGGCGTGCCAGGCGCGCATCGAGGGTGAGACCGCGCCGGCGGATCCTCGCTCGTCGAGCGCCCGCGCCCGGTCCGGGTCGCCCGAGTAGGCCAGTGCCAGCGCGGCGATCCCGAGGTTCTCGCGGGCCCCGGGAGCCACCGCGGCTGCGGCCAGGGAGTGCTCCACGCACTCGGCGTACGCGCCGCGGGCCAGCGCGACCACCGACAGCGGCGACAGGCACACCCAGGTCCCGGCCGTGTCGGTCGCGTGTGCGAGCCCGGCGCGGGCGAGCTGCTCGGACCGGTCCAGGTCGCCGCGGTGGTAGGCGGCCTCGGCGGCGGTGCCGAGCACCCGCGCCTCGTGCGGGTGGCCGGCCAGGGCGGGGTCGCCGGCCAGCTCCTCGGCCCAGGTGCGGATCTCGACGAGGTCGCGGTAGGTCATCGCGTCGTAGAGCGCCGTGACCATCGCGGCGGCCTCGTCGAGGGCTCCCCGGCTCCGGGCCGACCGCCAGGCGACCCGGAGGTTGGCGCGCTCCCGGCGGAGCTTCGCGTCCGCCTCCGGCTCCCGCTCGGTGGTCAGGACGGCGGCGATCTCCGCGGTCACCTCCACCGCCCAGCGCAGCATGCGCTCGGTGGCAGCCGCCAGCTCGCCGGCCGCGGCCAGCCGGTCGAGCCCGTAGGCCCGCAGAGTCTCCAGCATGCGGTACCGGGTGCCGTGTCCGAGGTCGGCCTCGACCATCGAGGCGTCGACCAGGCGGGCGAGGACGCTCCCGGGGTCGCCGGCCAGGCCCAGGTCGGCGGCGAGCCGCTCGGCGTCCTCCAGGTCGACGCCGTCGACGAAGACCGACAGGTGCCGGAAGAGGCGTTGCTCGTCGTCGGCGAGCAGCCGGTAGGACCACTCGACCGTCGCCCGCAGCGTCCGGTGCCGGGCGTCCCCGCTGGGCCGGCCGCCGCCCAGCAGGTCCAGCGAGCGGGCCAACCGGCTGCGCAGGTCGGCCAGGGAGAAGGTCGACAGCCGCCCGGCGGCGAGCTCGATGGCCAGCGGCATCCCGTCGAGCCGGTGCACGATGTCGGCGATCGTGCGCAGCTCCCCGGCGGTAGGCGCGCACCCGGGCCGGACCCGACCGGCCCGGTCGAGGAAGACCGCCACGGAGGGGACCCGGGCGAGGTCCCGCTCGCCGGCCGGCAGCGGCAGGGGAGGCAGCCGGACGACGCACTCGGCGGCCACGCCGAGCGGTTCGCGGCTCGTGGCGAGGACGGTCAGCCGCGGGCAGGCGGAGAGGACGGCGTCCACCAGTTCGCGGGCCGCGTCGAGCAGGTGCTCGCAGTTGTCGACCACCAGCAGGCCCGGGCGGTCGCCCAGGACGGCGAGGCAGGCCGCGAGGACGTCGCCCTGGACCGCCTCCAGGCCGAGGGCTGCCGCGAGCGCGTGCGGGACCGCGGTGGGGTCGGTGACCGGGGCCAGCAGCAGCACCGCTGCCGTCTCGGCGCGCTGCGCGACCTCCAGGGCGACCCGGGTCTTGCCGATCCCCCCGGGTCCGGCGAGCGTGACCAGACGCTCGCGCTCCAGCTGCCCGTGCAGCGCCGCGACCTCCGCTTCCCGGCCGATCAACCGGGTGGTGGGCCGTGCGGTTCCCCTGGGGCCGCGCCCGGGACGAGGGGCCGGGCCGGCGACGCCCCCGGCGATGTCCCGTTCGAGCCGGCCCAGCTCGGCGGACGGGTCGAGGCCGGTCTCCTCGGCCAGCCGGTGCCGGTACTCGCGCGCCCTGCGCAGCGCCTCGGGTGCCTGCCCGGTGGCCGCCAGCGCGCCCATCAGCTGCAGGACCGCGGGCTCGCGCAGCGGGTCGTCAGCCAGGGACGCCGCGGCCAGGCCGAGGACCTGGTCCGCCTCTCCCGCGGCGACCGCGGCGCCGATCAACGCGTCGGTCACCTCGCGGTGCAGGCGGACGCACCCCTCGGCCGCGGTCGCGATCGGCGCGACGTCGGCGAGGTCGGCCAGCACCGGCCCCCGCCAGAGCGACCGGGCCTCGCGCAGCAGCCCGAGAGCACCGGCCGGGTCCTGCGGCAGGCGGGTCCGCGCCGCCGCCAGCAGCGTCCGCGCCCGCGCCACGTCCAGACCGCCGTCCCCGAGCAGGAGGCGGTAGCCGTCCGGGACGGTCTCCAGCCGATCCGCGGCCGGGCCGAGGTGTCCGCGCAGCCGGGACACGTGGCTGTGCAGGGCCTGGCGGCCCGACTCCGGCACCTCCGCCGGCCACAGCGCGCCGACCAGCGAGTCCACCGGCACGGTCCGCCCCTCGGCCAGCGCCAGGAGGGCGAGCACCGCCCGACGCTTGGGGCCCCGGACGTCGACCGCCGCGCCGTCGACGAGCAGCCGCAGGGGGCCGAGCACCTCCACCCGCACCGGCGCCTGTCCGACCGCCATCGCCACCTCCCGCGGCCAGCGTGCTCGCGTCCGTGCCGGGACGGGAAGCCCCGCTGCCCTGCCAGCGCGCTGCTCGGGCGTGCCAGCGCCGTGACAGCGCCCCCGTCGACAGTCCGTCGGGACCGGCAGGAGCCGGGAGGACAGCGGAGGAGAGCAGAGATGGACCAGAGCAAGGTGGAGGCGTTCCTGGGGCAGTTCGTCACGGATGCCGGGGCGACCGGCGCGGCCGGACTGGTGGTGATCGGCCACCGGCTCGGCTTGTACCGCGCCCTGGCCGAGGGCCCGGCGACCGACGAGCAGTTCGCCGAGCGCACCGGGTACGCCCGCAGGTACCTCACCGAGTGGTTGCGCGGTCAGGCCGCCGGGGGCTACGTGAGCTACGACGCTGCGACGGGGGAGTTCTCGCTCACGGAGGAGCAGGCGTTCTGCCTGGCCGATCCGAACGGGCCGAACCTCCCGGCCGCGTTCCTCACCGTGCTCGGGTACCTGCGGGCCGAGCGGCAGATCACCGAGGCCTTCCGCACCGGTGAGGGCTTCGGCTGGCATCGACACGACGACGACGTCTTCGTGGGGGTCGACGCGTTCTTCCGCCCCGGCTATGTCGCCGCCCTGGTGCCGGAGTGGATCCCGGCGCTGGAGGGGGTGGAGGCGAAGCTGACCGCCGGGGCGCGGGTCGCCGACCTGGGCTGTGGGCTGGGCTCGACGTCGGTGCTGATGGCCCAGGCCTTTCCGCGTAGCAGCATCGTCGGCTCGGACTACCACGCCCAGTCGATCGAGCTGGCGCGCAAGAACGCTGCCGAGGCCGGGGTCGGCGACCGGGTCACCTTCGAGGTGGCCACCGCGCAGACCTTCGGCGGCACGGACTACGACCTGGTGACGATGTTCGACGCCCTGCACGACATGGGCGACCCGGTGGGGGCCGCCCGGCGGATCCACGAGGCGCTCGCGCCCGACGGCACGTGGCTGCTCGTCGAGCCCTTCGCCTCCGACCGGGTCGAGGACAACCTCAACCCGGTGGGCCGGCTGTACTACGCCGGCTCGACGTTCCTCTGCGTGCCGAACGGGCTCTCGCAGTCGGGTGGGCACGCGCTGGGAGCGCAGGCCGGTGAGGCCGCGGTCCGGGAGGTCGTGGCCGAGGCGGGCTTCACCCACCTCCGCCGGGCCGCGCAGACCCCCTTCAACCTCGTCTACGAGATCAAGCCGTAGCCGTCCAGGAGGGTTACGCCTCGGGCCGCCGCTGGCGGACACGCAGGCACAGGACCGAGGCCCCGCGGTCGACGACCGCGGGGCCTCGGTCACGGGTGCCGGGGAGCCGCCTCGCTGCCGGACGGGTCGGGGCCGTTCCCAGTAGACCTCCACCCGCCAGCCGTCGGGGTCCAGGCACTCGAACGAGACCAGGTCCGGCACGACGTCCGCTGCGACGTCGCGGGACAACTCCTGGCCTGGTCGACGATCCCCTCGCGACTGTGCGGCACCGGGATCGCGCTCTCGCGTCCTCCCGAGGGAACCGCAGGGAGTGGAGCAGGACCAGGCGAGGTCCTCACTCAGGAGGTCGCCGACGTCCGCCATGGTCGCCCCGGTCGCCATGGTCGCCATGGTCGCCCCGGTCGGGGTGGTCGGAGACGGTGGTGCGAGCCCGTCTCGTGATGCGGTGGACGCGACCACGGGTGTGGGGCAGCGCGTGGACCGAGGGGCCGGCGAAGCCGCGGGGGTTGAAGTCGGTGTCCGAGGGGCGACTTGCCACACACGCACACGGCTGCGGCCGGGATGCGTGTCCGGTCAAGGGCCTCAGGCAACGCCGACTGACCGATGCTTCAGGCAACGCCGACTGACCGATGAGGTGTCGCCGGTCGAGGAGGCCGAGGCGAGCGTCGCCTCGTAGCCAGCGACGTCACCCAGGACCGGGGAGCGACTGGTCCCGTGTGTGACCGTGGTGTCGCGGTCGTCGAGGCTCCGCTCGAGACGGGCGAACGCTCTTCCCGGCGTCACGCTCCTGTCGGTTGGGATCCAGTCGGGTGACTTCCTGTTCGAGCGCCGTTGTCCGCCGGCGCCGGTCAGCGCGGGAGTCGTGCGGCCTTCCCGGACCAGGGACAGCCGTTCTACCGTGGACCACCCACCGTTTCGCGCTGTCCCGCAGGCGGGGCTCGGCGACCCGGGTTCGCAGGGTGGTGGCTGATGGGAGCAGAGGCGGCCCTCGGGGACTTGCTGCGAGCGGCTCGTCGCGATGTGGAGTCGATTCAGGTGAATGGCGCCGAGCGCGCCGTTTCGAGCGCCCGATCGGTCGGGGACCTCGAACCGAGAACCGATGTCGCGCTCGTCCACGACCGGGCGGCCTCCGGCGCGTACGCCGTCCTCGAGGCGGTGGGACGAGCCTCGTGCCGCCAGGACGCCGACAGCGCGGACGTGACGCGCGTTCGAGTTGAGCGTCTCCTGCGAAGGCGACTGTCGAGGCACGGGAGGGAGTTGACGGTCGGCTGCCCCTGGTTGGTGTTCGGTGAGGTAGACCCGGTCGCAGGCACGAAGATCGAGGAGGCGAGTTCCTCGTTCCCCGAGAGGTGCCGACCAGATCCGGGCCCCTCGGGATGACGGGCGCCTCGGTCCCGCCCGGAACCGAGGTGGGGCCCTACGTGGTGGACGCGCTCATCGGCCGAGGCGGGATGGGAGAGGTCTACCGCGCCACCCATCACCGCCTCGGTCGCCCAGTGGCCCTGAAGCTGCTCCGACCGGCCCTGGCGCTGCAGGACGCGTTCGTGGCTCGGTTCGTCCGGGAGGCACGGGTGCTGCGGAGTCTCGAGCACCCCGGTATCGCCACGGTCTACGACGCGGGGGAGTGCGACGGACACCTGTACCTCGCCATGCGTCTGGTCACGGGCGCGACCTTGAAGGAGCACCTGGCCCAGGGGCCGTACCCGCCCCAGCGAGCGCTCGCGCTGCTGGCGCCCCTGGCGGAGGCGCTGGACTACGCCCACAGTCGCGGTGTCATCCACCGGGACCTCAAGCCGTCCAACATCCTCGTCGACGAGCAGGATCGCCCGGTCCTCGCCGACTTCGGGCTCGCCAAGGCGCTGGACGACACGTCCGTCACCGCCAGCAGCCAGTACCTGGGCACCCCGAGGTACATGGCCCCGGAGCAGGCCACCGGCCAACCGGTCGGTCACCGCGCCGACCTCTACGCCTTCGCCTGCCTGGCCTTCGAGGTGCTCACCGGCACCCCGCCGTACACCCAGGACACCTCCATGGCGCTGTTCCTGGCGCACGGGCACGGCGAGATCCCGCGCGCCAGGGACCGGAACCCCTCGTTGCCACTGTCCGTGGAGGCCGTCTTCGAGCGGGGACTCGCCAAGGCCCCGACACAGCGCCATCCTTCCGCCGGCGCGTTCGTGGAGGCACTCACCGACGCACTGGAGAAGGGGGACGGTCGAGGTCGTGCCACTCGCCGGCGCATCCAGGTCCTCGTCGCCGCGGCGGTGGCCGTGGTCGCCATCGCGGGTGGCGTCGCGGCCGCGTGGGGGACCGACCCTCCGGAGGCGACCCGGGAGCCCGAACGGACCTCCGCTCCCGCGGACGTGGCCCGTGGGCAGCTGGTCTACCGAGCCGCTCTCGACGAGGACGGGGCGAGCTTCGTCGACCTGGTGGGACGCGGCACCGATCCCGCGGCCGGGGTGGTCCGGCACCTGCCGGATCGGCTGGAGCTGGCCGCGCTGGCACCTCGGACCGCCGTCGGTACGGACCTGAACCTGGCCGAGGGCGTCACCACGTTCGTCGGGGACATCGACCTGTCGGTCACGCCCGGGTCCGACGCGCTGTTCTGCTGGGGCCTGCGGTGGGCGGTGCAGGGGCGCCTGGCGTACGAGATGTGCATGGACACCAAGGCCGAGTTCGCGCAACTGGACGTGTGGAACGGCGAGCACCACGTGCCCCTGGCCCCGCGGGTGGATGTGCCGGGGCTCGACACCGGCCGGACGGTGAGCCTCACGGTCGTCGTCCTCGAGAACCGGCTCGGCCTGTGGGTCGACGGGGAGGCGGCCGTGGACGTCGAGGACCACCAGGTGCCGCCGGCCCCCACCTACCCCGGGCTCGACGTCTACAGCCGCCAGGCGGGTGGGACCGTGGTGGTCCACGGGCTGAGTCTCTATGAGGTCGCCTAGCCTCGTCACTCGGTCACGGCCGCGCAGCCGGCCCTGCATCCCCGTTCGTACCGGCGTCGGTCACGAGCCCGACCGCGGGAACCGCCGGGCGGTCCGGACGCCGACGAGGCATCGTGGTCAGGATCCCCTGGTGGGTCAGGCGGCCTGCAGGTGCCGCGGTCGCGTGTCAGGAGCGGTGTCCACGACGCGGGTGCCGGCACGGCGGGCCATCTGCCGGGACAGGTGCCAGGCGGTGCAGATCTCGCAGTTCGCGATCCAGGCTCGCCGGGAGTGGCGGTAGCAAGGCTCGGTCATGGCACCGCTCCTGCAATTGGTGATGAAGAGGATCTCGAGGGGCCGGACGACTTCTTGCCTTCCGCCCGAGTTCCTCAGGGACGTCCACCAAACTCCTCTTCCCGTCCATTCATTCGTATACATGTCGAAGGGAGAGTTGCTTCTCCCCGAGGTGAGAGTTTGCTTTCCCTTCCGTAAGACGCCGCGTCGCCGTTGAAGGGGCATCGCGAGACCTGGCTCAGGCAGAGAGAACGCCGCGCGTGGCCGACCTCCGACGGCGGCTGTGTGCGGCGCCGACCGCCGGGGACCGTGACGGTCACCCAGGCCGTCCGCCGCACTCCTGGGACCCGGTGTGGGGACCCGGCCGACTCATCGACCCTTGACCGGCAGGCCCGACGGCACCACCGTGGACGCGGGCAGGGCGCTCCCATCCGTCGGCCAGGTCACCCGAGGGGGGATGCAGCGTGATGCCGGCCTATCTGGAGATCTGGAGACCTTGCGGCCCCGAACTGGTTGCGTTGACCGGCCCGCGGGTCACCATCGGCAAGGCCGACTCGAACACGGTCGTCCTCACCCACGACCGGACGGTGTCCCGGCTGCACGCGATCCTCGAGGACTACGGGGCAGGCTGGTCGGTACGGGATCTGGGCAGCCGGAACGGCACCTTCGTCAACGGCGAGCAGATCCACACCGAGCACGCCCTGCATTCGGCGGACGAGGTGCGCGTCGGGCACTCACGCATGGTCTTCCGAGGCGAGCAGTTCACCGGGGATGCGCTGAGCGTGACCGCGGCCCCCGAACCCGCCCCGGAACTCACTCGGCGTGAGCGTGATGTGCTCGACGCACTGTGCCGACCGCTGTTCTGCGGCGAGGCGTTCCCCCAGCCGGCGTCCACTCGGCGGATCGCCTCGGAGTTGGTGATCACGGATGCTGCGGTCAAGCAGCACCTGCTGAACCTCTATGACAAGTTCGGGATCTTCGCGCAGGACGAGCGGCGGGTCGCCCTGGCGAAGGAGGCCATCCAGCGGGGCGCCGTCAATCCGGCCAACCTCAGGCGGCAGTCGGCCGCACGTTGACAGGGCGTGCACGCGGAGCGTCGCGGTGGGGGTGGTGTCGGTGCAGCGGGCAGGCGACCGCCTTTCGGCAACAAGGCGTCGGCCAGGGCTATCCGGCGTCCGCCAGGAGGGTCCTGGTGCGAGGCCCGGCCGGTGTCCCCGGGGAGGCTGCGGCGCGTTCGGCCGGCGGATGCCCCGGATGCCACGCCGGCAGGCCCGAGATCTCTCCCCGCCGGGCCGCCCGGTGCCAGCGGTGCACCGTGGTGGTGCCGGCGTGCAGGCGCCGCAGTACCGGCGACTGCAGGAGCCGGGGGTGGTCCCGCGGAGGCCGGGACGAGCAGCGGCCGACCATGGCGGAGGCCGCCTCGATCGGATCGGAGCCGTTGAGGTGTTCGTCGGCGTGCTCGTACCAGTCCATGCTCCTGCGCGCCATGGCCTGGATCCGCTGCAGATTCGGCCGGGCCCGGTCGTCGAAGTCCTTCAGTGCCGCGGTGAGGTCTCCCGAGAAGTCGTCGAGGCTGCGGACCAGCTCCGCGGCGTCGATGACCGCCAGCCTGGTGCCCGATCCCAGGGTGTAGTGCGTGGTGTGGGCGGCATCGCCGATGAGCACCACGTTCTGGTGCCACCACGTCCGGTTGCTGATTTCCTTGAACCGCAGCCAGCGGGCCGAGTCCCCGCGCGCGCGGCTGATCAGCGAGTGGCCCTCGAGCGGCCCGGCGAAGATCTTCTCCAGCAGCCGGAGGCCGTCGCCCTCGTCGCACCGGTCCAGGCCGAGGCCATGCCAGGTCGCCTCCGAGCACTCGACGACGCAGGTGCTCACGATGTCGCTCGATGGATAGGCGTAGAGCCAGATCCAGCCGGCGGGGGTCTCCTCGAAGGCGAAGACGAAGCTGTCGAAGACCTTGTCCGTCCCCAGCCAGATGTAGGGGTTCGCGCCGGTGCGCACGTGCGTGCCGAAGCGGTCCTCGAGCAGCTGCCGGATGCTGCTGCCCGCGCCGTCGGCTGCCACGATCAGATCGGCGTCGGGGAGTTCGGACAGGTCCTCGATCGGATGGTCGTATTCCACCTGCACGCCCAGGTCCGCCGCCCGTTCGGCGAGCACCTCCAGGAGCGCCGGGCGCTGGGCGGCGAAGCCATAGCGGCTGAGGTAGACCGCCGTGCTGCCGATCCGGATCTGCTGGTCCTTCCACAGTGTCGAGGCCTGACGCACCGCCCGGGCGCTCACCGGGTCGGTGAGGTGGAGCAGGTCCAACATGTCGTCCCAGTAGCCGACACCCCAGCCGTAGGTCGCACCCCGTGGATCCCGTTCGACGACGGTGATCTCGCGGCCGGGGTCTCGCAGCTTGGCTGCGATGGCGAAGTACAAGCCGGCGGGACCACCACCGACGCAGGTGATCTTCATCGACGTCCTCCGGGGACGAGCGTGTGCGTTTCGGTCGCGCATGCCCTGCGGGGCACCGACAGAACGAGGTCCGGGCGCAGCCGCGCTGCGCCGCTCTGACCTGCGGCGGGACAGCTGCGCGGCGGGGGCGCCCGAGGGCCTCGTGGCAGGCACGCAGCCGAGCCAGGTGGGTCACCGGATGTCTGCGGGCGGTCCCGAGGCCACGGGTCAACGGCCGGTCCAGTCTCCGCTCGCAGCGACCGCGGGTCGTGGGCCAGGTCGGGAGGGGGCCGCTTCGGAGCCCCCTCCCGACCGCCTGTTCGATGCAGGTGTCCTGCGGACGGGTAGGTCAATGCCTTCGGCTGGGCGGCGTGGGAACTGGACCGCACTCCCGTCCGCCCAGCGCTGCGCCGCTGTCCCGTTCCTGTCCGAGAGGGTCAGTCACCAGCAGTCGTAGGTGTACCCGTAGTCCCACCACCCGCAGCTGTCGGACGGCTGCAGGGAGGACGCCGACCCGGTGGTACCGGGAGACGCCAGCGCCGCCGACGCGGTGGTGCCGTGGCTGGCTGCGGTGACGCTGTCCGCGGGCGCGGTGGCCGCCATCGCGCCCCCGCCCGGCAGCAGCACGCCACCGAGACCCAGGGCGCTGGCGACGGTGGCCAGAGCGATACGTCGCTTGGAAAGGCCCATGACATTCTCCTGATCGTCCGTGGCATGGCCGAAATGGTCTGCCGATGGTGGTGGATGAGCTGTGCCGGCCAAGACCTGCTGTGCATTTCCTGTTGTGTGTTCAGGACCAGGTCTTGACTGATGACGATCGTGCTCTGTTAGGCAGGCCCCCACCATGTCCCGACCGGCCCGCTTCTGCTCACCCAGGGGTCAGCATTTCCTTACCCGCGGGTGAGGCGGACGAGGGATCAGTGGCCCGGTACACAATTGGCGACGCCTCGGTCGGGCTCCCTCTCCTGTCCGTCCGGCAAAGGGGAGGCCCCAGCTTTCGCCCCGCGCGGACATGGGTGCAGGAGTTGCTCCGGTGTATGGCGTGAGAGGCCCTTGAAGGCCACGGTGCCGCGAGGAACGGGTGTTGAGGGCCGGGCAGCCGGGATCTCCACCGTGTGCGGCGCGGTGGCAGTGACGAGCAGCCGCGGCCGGGGGCGAGCTCATCGGCCCACTGGTGGAGCACGAAGCGGGTGCAGTCCCCGGGGCAGGGGCGCCTCCACGTCGTCGGTGACCTGACGTGCACGCGCGTCTTCCGCCCCGAGGTCGCGGTAGGCGGCCCGAGTCCGTCCGGCACCGAGGGACGGCGTCCCCGGAGTGCCAGAAAGCCGGCGCGTCAGGAGCGTGGAAGTGGCGTGCCAGGGAGCTTGTCGTCCCCTGACAGAGGAATACCCGCTCTCGAACAGCCCGCTCGGGGGACCGGTCGGCTCCCTCACCACGGCGTCCAGCTCGGCCATGGCGCCGACGTACCAGTCCACGCCGTGGTCGTGCGCCACGTCCTCGACCACGGCCACCGTGGTCGCCGGCGCGCCACGCAGCTGGACGGGCCAGCGGGGCCGGCTCGGCCGCAGCAGCCGGCGCAGGAACGCGGCGGCCCCGCGGGTGTGGTGGAGCTCGGACTCCAGCCGCTGCAGGTGGTCGGCGACGAGGGCGGCACGGGTTCCCGGGTGGGGGGAGCGCCGGACGCGGACGGGCCCGTCCACGGGTGGTCCCGGCTCCCGGAGGCCACGGCTCGGGAAGTGCGTCGGCCGGCGCCGAGCGGCCGAGGCTGCTCGACGTCGTCAGCCGCTGAGTCCGCCGTCGATCGTGAACGTCGTGGCGGTGACCATGGCGCTGGCGTCCGAGGCGAGATACAGCGCGGCCTGTGCCATCTCCTCCGGGGTCGTGTGCCGGCCCAGCGGGATCATGCCGTTGAAGACCTCAGCGGCCCGGGCCTGCGGCAGACCGGTCGCCTCCATCTCGATGGCGTCCTGGAACGCCGTCGAGGTCGGCCCCGGATGGAGGGTGTTGACCCGGATCCTGCGGTCGGCGACCTCCTTCGCCGCCGCCCGCATGAGCCCCACCTGGCCGTGCTTGGCCGCGACGTACGCGCTGATGTTGGCGAATCCGACCAGGCCCACGACGCTGGACGTGATGATCACACTGCCGCCGTCGGTGAGCCGAGGGAGCCCGTGCTTGAGCACGTGGAAGGCGCCGCTGACGTGTACCGCCAGGGTCCGCGTGAAGACGTCCCCGGGATAGTCGACGATCGGCCGCACTGCGCCGCTGATGCCGGCGTTGCTGAACAGCACGTCGAGGCGGCCGAAGCGCTGGTACCCGGATTCGATGGCATCGTGGACCGCCTGCTCGTCGGTCACATCAGCGACCGAGGCGAAAGCACGGTCAGATTCGAGTTGATCGACTGCCTCCTTGAGGCCGCCTTCTTGGATGCCGATCAGGTGCACCCGGGCTCCCTCGCGGCTGAAGAGCCGTGCGCAGGCGAGTCCGATGCCGCTCTCTCCTCCGGTGATCACAGCGACCTTGTCGTCCAGCTGGCCCACAACAGTCGCCTCCTCGCGTGGTGCCGGGAGTCGCGCCCACGGGGCGTGGGAAGGCGAGTATTCGCGGCTGGACCGGCTCAGGGAACCGTGAGGCGCCCTCGATCCTCGAGAGGCTGCGGGGGCGCGTCGGGCGTCGGCGGCTGACCTGCGTGTGCCGTGGAGGTGCGAGGCCAGGACGTGCGGGAGAGAGCGCGACTGGCATGTGACGGCCAGACGCCAACGTGGCCGCCGCCATGGCTGCGGCCGCCGCGACCTGGTTGGCGGCCCTGGACGACGACCAGCGGGCGCTGGCCTCCCGGCCGGCACCGGGGAGTGACGCGCAGACCGAGGACGAGCGGTTGCGCTGGTGCTACGTACTACTGACCACGGCGGGCTGCCGCTCGCCCAGCAGCGGCCGCCCCAGCAGTCGCTGGCCATGCAGCTGCTCGCCAGCGAGCTGTCGACGGCCGGCTACGTCACCGTGGCGACGATCCTGGGCTGGCAGAACGTCCTCGACCAGCTCGAGGGCTTCACAGTCGACTGCAGCCGCGAACGTGACCGCGACCCGGGGTTGTACTACCTGCACTACCTGCGCGTCTTCGGCGAACCGGGGGCACCGGGCCGCGGGGGGCTGGCGCTTCGGCGGCACCACGTCTGGCTGAACAACCTCGTGGTCGACAACGAGGTCCGCTCGGTCACCCCGTGCTTCCTCGGCGCCGAGCCGGCGACTGCGCCCGGCCTGGGCGGTGGCACCCTGCGCCGCTGGAGCGGGTCGAGGACCTCGCCCACGAGGTGGTGCCCTCGCTGTCACCGGAGCTGCGGGACGTGGCCGTGCTCCTGGACCGGCCGCCGTCAGGCATCGTCGGCGGCAACCGCACGCGCGTCGCCGACGGCGACCATGCTCCTGCTGCCCGACATCTGGAACGGGCGTGTCACCGAGCCGCGGCTGCGCGACCGGGTCGAGGCCATGACCGCCGCGGCGGAGGCGGCCACCGGGTACGGCCCCGAGGAGCACCGTCGGCTGGCCCTGACCTCGCGGCCCCGCGGCGTTCCGGGCTCGCGCTGGACCAGGCCAGCGGGAGCTGCTGGCGGCGCTGCTGTCGGCCCACCGGGGACGGGTCCCCGACGGGCCGGCCGCTCCGGTCGACCGGGAGCAGGTGCACCTGGCCTGGGCCGGGTCGCTCGAGCCGGGGGAGCCGCACTACCGGCTCCAGGGCCCCGGCTGCTGACCGAGTGGGACGACACCGCCCGCGACGCCGACCACGCGCACTCGGCCTGGCGGGACCCGGAGGCCGACTTCGGCACGGACGTCCTGGTGGAGCACCGGCACGTACACCACGGCGGCTGAGCAGCCCGTCCCTCGTCGCCGCGGAGGCCTGTTCGGTCGATCCGGACCGGCTCCGTTCGACACCTCGAGTGGGGACGTCCGAGCCCGTTGACAGGGGATGGCCGCTCGTGGAGGGTCGTGGCCCGCACGTGATCCAGGTCACTCTCACGGCACGGGCCAGGTGGGCCGCGTCGTATCCGGAGCCGACAGCCGTCGCGCCCGCCGTCGCCACGAGACGGGTGGCGGCGGACGACGTCCGGCGCGCTGGCACCCGGCCGGGACGCCGTCCGCCCGCACCTCTCGGAGACAGCGATGAAACCCGCACCGTTCCGATACCTCGCCGCGAGGACGACGGACGAGGTGGTCGAGCAGTTCGCCGAGCACGGGCCGGATGCCCGGATCCTCGCCGGCGGCCAGAGCCTCGTCCGCCTGATGAACACCCGGCTCGCCGAGCCCTCGCTGCTCGTCGACATCAACGGGGTCGAGGAGCTGGACCGCATCGACCGCCGCGACGGCACCGTCGTGATCGGCGCCCTGACGCGGCAGCGGACGTCGGAGCTGTCGGACACGGTCCGCGCCGCAGTGCCCCTCCTCGCCGAGGCCGGAGCGCTGGTGGCCCACCCCTCCGTGCGCTCGCGCGGCACCGTGGTCGGGAGCGTGTGCTTCGCCGACCCGGCCGCGGAGCTGCCCACGGCGCTGCTGGCGCTCGACGGGGAGGTCGTCGCCCGGAGCGCCCGCGGTGAGCGCGTCATCGCGGCGGAGGACTTCTTCGTCGCCGCTCACGAGACCAGCCTGGAACCGGACGAGTTCGCCGTCGAGGTCCGCGTCCCGGTGTCGCCCGGGACCCGCACCGGATCGGCCTTCCTCGAGCTGTCCCGCCGCCACGGCGAGCTGCCCGTGTGCGGCGTCGCCGTCACGGTGGCGCTCGACCCGTCCGGCCACCTGTCCGACGTCCGCATCGCGCTGGGCTCGGTCGCCGGGCGGCCGGTCCGCGCCCGCCGGGCCGAGGCCGCGCTGGGCAACGCCCAGCCCTCGGCGGAGGCCATCGCGGAGGCCGCGGACCTCGCCGCCGCCGATCTCTCCCCGGTGAGCGACTGCCACGGTTCGGCCGCGTTCCGCAGGCACCTCGCGGTCGCGCTCACGAAGCGCGCCCTGACCCGAGCCATCGCCCGAGCCGACGGAGAGCAGACGGATGCCTGAGAAGGTCCACCTCACCCTCACGGTCAACGGGGCCGAGCACGAGGCCCTGGTGGAGCCGCGCACCCTGCTGACCGACTTCCTCCGCGACACGCTGGGGCTGAAGGGCACCCACGTCGGGTGCGAGCAGGGCGTCTGCGGCTCGTGCACGGTCCTGGTCGACGGGCAGAGCACCCGGGCCTGCCTGTTCTTCGCCGTGCAGGCGAACGGCCGCAGCGTGCAGACCGTCGAATCACTCGCGCGGGCCGACGGCACGCTGCACCCCCTCCAGCAGGCGTTCAGCGAGCGCCACGGGCTGCAGTGCGGCTTCTGCACTCCCGGGATGCTCATGGCCGCCACCGAACTGCTCGCCGGCAACCCGACGCCCGGGCCCGAGGACGTGCGCCTCGCGATGTCGGGCAACCTGTGCCGTTGCACCGGCTACCAGAACATCGTCGAGTCGGTGTGCCGCGCCGGAGAGCTCATCAGCCAGGCCCACACGTACGCGGTGCCGCAGCAGGAGGTCCGGGCATGACCGCCACCGAGGACGTCACCCACCCCGCCACCGGCGACGGGAACTACCGGTGGGTCGGGCGCAGCGTTCCCCGCAAGGAGGACCGGAAGCTGCTCACCGGGCGCGCGACGTACGTCGCCGACGTCGTCGTCCCCGGGATGCTGCACGCCGCGGTCCTGCGTAGCCCGCACGCCCACGCGCGGATCGTCTCCATCGACACCTCCCGCGCCCGCGCCCTCCCCGGCGTGTTCGCCGTGCTGACCGGCGAGGAGGCCCAGCAGCACGTCGGCCCGATGACGGCGTTCTGCGCCGAGCCGGTCCCCCAGCACGCGATCGCCGTGGAGAAGGTGCGCTTCCCGGGCGAGGCCGTCGCGGCCGTCGCGGCCGAGAGCCGCTACATCGCCGAGGACGCCCTCGCACTGATCGACGTCCGCTACGAGCTGCTCGATCCCGTCGTGGATCCCGTGGCCGCCATGGCCCCCGGGGCCCCCCGGGTGCACGACACGCTCGACAGCAACGTCGTCTTCCACCGGGCGATCGACTTCGGCGACGTGGACGGTGCCTTCGCCGGCGCGCACCGGGTGATCCGCCGGCGCGCGCGGTGGCACCGCATGGGCGCCCAGCCGATCGAGACCGCCGGTGCCGTGTGCTCCTTCGAGCCCTACACCGGCGAGATGACGGTGTGGTCCAACACCAACTTCCACAACTTCCTGCCGTGGGCGTTCGCCGGCATGCTCGGGGTGCCGACCAGCAGGCTCCGGCTCATCCCGTGCACCGTCGGTGGCAGCTTCGGCAGCAAGCACCTGCTGACCAAGGTCATCTCCATCGCCGGGAGCCTCAGCAAGGCGACCGGACGACCGGTCCAGTTCCTCGAGGACCGCCTCGACTGCCTGGCCGCCAACGACAACGTCGGCTGCGACCGCATCTACGACGGCGAGCTGGCGGTCGCCGAGGACGGCACCTTCCTCGGCCTGCGGCTGACGATCGTCGACGACTACGGCGCGTACTTCCAGTTCGCCCACGGCCAGCACGGCAACGCCATGGCCCAGCCCACCGGCCCCTACACGATCCCGGCCCTGGGCTACGACGTCTCCTGCGTGCTGACCAACAAGGTCCAGCAGGGCTTCTTCCGCGGCGCAGGGGCGGACCCGGGCAACTTCGTCCTCGAGCGGCTCGTGGACGCGGCCGCCCTCGAACTGGGCATCGACCGGGTGCAGATCCGGCGGCAGAACTTCATCCGGCCCGAGGACTTCCCGTACAAGATCCCGACCGGCAACGAGTACGACTCGGGCAACTACGACCGGGTGCTCACGCGCGCGCTCGAGGTCTCCGACTACGACTTCTGGATGCGCGAGAAGGAGCGGCTGCGGAAGGAGGAGGGCCGCTACATCGGCGTGGGTCTGGCCAGCTGCCAGGAGCGCAGTGGGTACAACGCCAGCGAGTGGTGGTTCCTCTACGACCAGCCCCCGCTCGGCGCGACGAGCACCCCGGAGTCGGTGAAGCTCGACGTCGACGCCACGGGCGGCATCCGGGTCGAGGTCGGCTGCCCGCTGTGGGGCAACAGCCCGGAGACGGTCATCGGCCAGGTCGTCGCCGAGGAGTTCGGCGTGCAGCCGGACGACGTGACGGTCGTCTACGCCGACTCCACCTCCGGGAGGTTGTCGGCGGGCCCCGGCGGCAGCCGGCTGACCATCATGCTGTCCGGGGCCTCCCGCACGGCCGCGCGGCGGATCAAGGAGAAGATGACGCGGATCGCGGCGCACATGATGGAGTCGGACCCGGACGACGTCGAGTGCATCGACGGCACCTTCCGGGTCCGCGGCGTGCCCGGCAGCGAGGTCGGCATGGCGGCGGTCGCGATGCGGGCCCACCTGTTCAAGCACGACAACCCGGAGGGCGAATCCAGCGGCCTGGTCGAGAGCTGCACCTACGACCACCCGCACTCGACGCCGCCGGCGAGCGACCGCAGCGACATGGGGATCTTCTACCCGATGGTCAGCCACGGCTGTCACATCCCGATCGTCGAGGTCGACCCCGAGACGGGCTCCGTGGAGGTCCTGCAGTACTACGCGGTCAACGACTGCGGCACCGTGATGAACCCCAAGCTCGTCGAGGGTCAGGTCATGGGCGGCATCGTCCAGGGCATCGGTGCGGCGACGATGGAGGAGTACGTCTACGACGCGGACGGGCGCCTGGGCACGCCGACCTTCCGGGAGTACCTCATCCCGTCAATGAACGAGGCGCCGCCCATGCACGTGGTGCACGAGCAGACCCCGTCACCCTGGACCGAGTACGGCGTCAAGGGCGCCGGCGAGGGGGGCCGGCTGATCGCGCCGACGGCGATGGCCAGCGCGATCAACGACGCCCTGTCCCCGTTCGAGGTGTGGGTCGACGAGCTCCCGATGACCCCCGAGCGGGTCGTCGGCCTGCTCGCGGCGGCCGACCGGACGGGGCCGGCGGACCGCACCGGGTGAGCGCCGGAGGCTGCTCCTCCCCGCCGCCGGTATCGGTGACGAGGTGCGCGTCGTCACCGAGCCCGACCTGGGCCGCCGCATGCTGCAGCGCGCGCCATCGATGCCGGAGTGCCGCCCGACTGACCGCCGGCGAGGTCTACGGGCAGGACGACGACGAGAGGGACGTCCCGTCCCGGGAGGCGTCCCCTGACCGGCACCACATCGCCGCCGTGTGCCCCGCCGCGGAGGCCTCTGTGGGTGGCCTGGCTTCGGCGGGGAGCCGCCTCAGCCGCGGACCGGCTCTGAGACCGGTCCGCCGGCGGATCAGGCGGTCGCTTCCTCGGGCTCGTCGTCGCCCGTGGCGGTCGCCTGCGCCTCCTGCGTCAGCTGGGTCCAGAACCGCAGGGCCGCGTGCTCCATCTCCAGTCCGAGGCGCAGGGTCACCAGCCGCCCGGCCACGCCTTCCACGTCGGAGTAGCGCCGCTGCATGTTCTCGTAGACCTTGATCCGCTCCTCGTGCTGGGCGATCTGTTCCCGGGCCAGCCGCTGGACGTTGCCCGGCTCGCCGAGCTCGTTGAAGAAGAGTTTCAGCTCGGCGATGTCGCGCAACTGGAAGTGCTCGTTGGTCGGCGCGGCGAGCCAGGCGCGCAGCTCCCGCAGTCCCTCCTCGGTGATCGAGTAGGTGCGCCGGCGGCGGCCGTCCTGCTCGCTGGACGCGGCGAGCAGGCCCATCGTCACCAGTCGCTGCGGCTCGGAGTACAGGCCGGCGTGCGGGAACACCCAGAAGTAGCCGATCGACCGGCTGATCGCACGCTTGAGGTCGTAGGAGGTCGAGGGCCCGCGCAGGCCCACCATCCCGAGCACCACATAGGAGGTCGGGGACAACCGCTCTGACGCCACCCTTGCCACCTTAATAATCGGCTCTGTATGGTCCAGTTCAGATCATCCAGGTCACCCAACGGAGGGCGCAATGGATCTGGCCACGGCGTTGGCGTGGACAGCGGATCGGCATCCGAATCGCCGAGCCGTCGGTGGTGCCCGGCCCCTGACCTACCGCGAGTGGGATGCGCGGACCAACCAGCTCGCCCGCCTGCTGGCGGAGCAGGGCGTCGGTCCCGGCGACCGGCTGGCCCTCTTCCTCGCCGGCGGGGAGCCCCTGGCCACCCTCCACCTCGCGGCCCAGAAACTCGGTGCGGTCTCGGTGCCCCTCTCCACGCGACTGAGCCCGGAGGAACTGGCCTACTGCCTCGGCGACGCGGACCCCGCGCTGCTCGTCACCGACGAGACGACGGCATCCATCGCGGAGAAGGCCGGCAGCGCGGCGCCCCATCGCGACGTGGGCGAGCTGACGCCCGACGGGCAACCCGACGGGCCCCTCGGTTCGACGCCGTCCGAGGACGCCACCAGCGTCATGCTCTACACGTCCGGCACGACGGGCCGGCCCAAGGGCGTGCCGCGTTCGCACCGTGCCGAGCACAGCGCGGCGGTGGCGCACCTGGTGCAGGCGCAGCTGCGCCAGGGCGAGGTCGTGCTCGGGGTCATGCCGATGTTCCACACCATGGGTCTTCGCTCGCTGATCGCCAGCGTCGTGTGCGGTGGCACCTGGGTACCCCAGGCGCGGTTCGACGCCGCGGAGTCCGTGCGGCTGCTGCGCGAGGAGGGAGTGACCTCGCTGTACCTGGTCCCCACCATCTACTGGTCGCTGCTCCGCGAGGAGGGGTTCGCCGAATCCGGCGTGCAGCGACTGGCCTACGCCGGTGCCGCGATGACGCCGGCCCTGGCCGAGCAGCTGGCCGACGCCCTGCGACCGCAGGTGCTGGTCAACCACTACGGCAGCACCGAGATCTACACCTTCACCATCGGCCCCGACGGGATGCGCAAGCCCGGTTGTGCCGGCCGCGCGGGGGTCTTCTCCCGCGTCCGGCTCGTGGCGCCCGAGATCGGTGCCCCGCCGGACGCGCTCGTCCGCCCCGGCGAACAGGGGCAGGTCATCGCCTCCCTGGCCAGCCCCGAGGCGTTCGCCGGCTACTGGAAGCGGCCCGACGCGGACGAGAGGTCCATCCGCGACGGCTGGTACTACACCGGTGACCTGGCCACCGAGGACGAGGACGGCGACCTGTGGGTCGCCGGCCGCGTCGACGACATGATCAACTCCGGCGGCGAGAACATCTACCCGGACGAGATCGAGGCCGCCCTCGTGCGGTGCCCGGCCGTCGCCGACGTCTGCGTCGTCGGGTTGCCGCACGAGCGTTGGGGGAGTGCGGTCACCGCGTTCGTCGTCCCCGCCGACGGCGTCGCGCCGGACGCCGCGCTCCGCGAGCTGCAGGGCTACATCTCCGGGCCGAGCGGCCTGCCCTCCCTCAAGCGGCCGAAGCGGGTCGTCGCCGTCTCGGCGATCCCGCGCTCGGCCGTCGGCAAGACCCTGCGGCGCGCGCTGACCGCGGGGGACTACCAGCCTCTCGCCGAGTTCGACCTCGGAGGTCCCCGTGCATGACCAGTCCACCGTCGCCGACGCGCCCGTCGTCCCCGAGGAGGCCGCGCCGACCGATGCCGCGACCCCCAGCGAGCACACCGGGGGGACCGGCGCACCGCGCTGGACCCCGAGCCGGGTCGAGGACGCGCCGCTGGTGACCGGGGAAGGTCGGTTCCTCGACGACATGGACCCCCTGCCGGGAACGCTGACCGCCGCCATCGTCCGGAGCCCCCACCCGCACGCCCGGATCCGCAGCGTCGACCTCAGCCGCGCTCGCCGGCACCCCGGGGTCGCCGCGGTCATCGGCCCCGAGGAGGTGCTCGCCACGCTGCGACCGTTCCCGCTGTCCGTCAGCACCCAGATGCCGTACTTCCCCACGGGTACCGACAAGGTCCGTTACGTGGGGGAGCCGGTGGCCGTCGTGGTCGCCACGGACCGGTACGTGGCCGAGGACGCCGCCGAGCTGGTGGACGTCGACTACGAGCTGCTCGACCCCGTCGTCGGCATCCGCACCGCCCTGGCCGCGGACGCGCCACTCCTGCACGAGGGCCAGGGGTCGAACGTCGCCACCGACCGGACGTTCACGTTCGGGGAGGTGGACCAGGCCTTCGTCGAGGCCGCCCACGTGGTCAGCGGCGAGTACGACTTCCCGCGGTACTCCGGCGCACCCATGGAGTGCTTCTCGGTCATCGCCAACTGGACCGAGGACTCCGCCGGCCCGGCGGTCGAGGCCTGGGCGAACTTCCACGGCCCGTTCACGATGGTCCCGGTCATGTCCGGCGCGCTCGGCATCCCGACGTCGCGGGTGCGGCTGCACGTGCCGGCCGACATCGGCGGCAGCTTCGGCATCAAGGCCGGCATCTACCCCTACGTCGTCCTGCTGGCGCTGGCCTCCAAGCACGCCCGGACGCCGGTCCGCTGGTCCGAGGACCGTGTCGAGCACCTGCTGGCCAGCTCCTCGGGCGCGGATCGGATGATGCGGTTCGAGGCCGCCGTGGACGCCGACGGCGTGATCACGGCCCTGCGGACCGATCTCGTCGACAACGTCGGCGCCTACATGCGCCCGCCGGAGCCGAGCACCCTGTACCGCTGCTACGGCAACATCACCGGCGCCTACCGGATCCCGGCCGTGCAGATCCGGGCGCGGGCGGTCGTCACCAACACCATGCCCACCGGTCTCATCCGCGGGTTCGGCGGCCAGCAGCTGTACTTCGGCCTGGAGCGGCTGATGGACGACATCGCGGCGCAGACGGGGCTGGACGTGGTGGATCTCCGCTGCCGGAACCTCGTGCCGCCGGACGCGTTCCCCTACGAGACCCCGACCGGCGGTGTCTACGACTCCGGCAACTACGAGGAGGCCGTCCGCCTCGCGGTGGAGAACGCCGACCTCGCGGAGCTGCGCCGGCGCCAGGCGGAGGCCCGCGCGCGCGGCGAGCTGTACGGGATCGGCATGGCCGTCGTGGTGGACCCCTCGGGCACCAACATCGGGTACGTGGGTCTGGCGACGCCTCCCGAGGCGCGCAAGGCCGGCCGCGACAAGTCCGGCTCCACCGAGCACGTCCGGGTCAGCGTGGACGTGCAGGGCGTCGTGACGGTGATGCTGGGCAGCGTGCCGCAGGGGCAGGGCCATGCCACGATCGCCCGGCAGATCGCGGCCGCCCGGCTCGGGCTGCCCGAGGAGTCGGTGCGTGCCGTCATCGACATGGACACGGCGACGACACCGTGGACGGTGACCACCGGCAGCTACTCCTCCCGCTTCGCCCCGCTCGTCACCAGCGCGGTGATCGAGGGCTGCGACCGCATCGCCCGGACCATCCGGGCTGCCGCCAGCGTGCTCCTCGGGGCCGAACCGGACGAGCTGGAGCTGGCCGAGGGCCGGGTGCGGGTGGAGAGCGACCCCAGCCGGTCCGTCGAGTTCCGGCATGCCGCGGGAGTCGTGCACTGGGACCCGGGTTCCCTCCCCGAGGGCACGTCGGCCCGGCTCTACGAGGAGGCTGCGTTCACCCCGGCCGCCCGCGCCGCCACCCGCGACGAGCGGATCAACTCCAGCCTCTGCTACGGCCTGGTGGTGGAGTTGATCGCCGTCCGGATCGACCCCGACACCCTGGAGATCGACATCGACCGGGTGTCGAGCGTCCACGACGCCGGCACGGTTCTCAACCAGACCCTCCTCGACGGCCAGGTGTACGGCGCACTGACCCAGGCGCTCGGCGGGGCGATGTACGAGGAGTTCACCTACACCCCGGGTGGCCAGCCGACCGCGGCGACGTTCCTGGACTACCTCTGCCCGACCACGGCCGAAGCCGGCTTCCCGCTGGTGACCGACCACGTGGTCACCCCGTCACCGCTCACCCCGCTCGGTGCCAAGGGCAGCGGGGAGGGCAGCTCGATGAGCTTCCCCGTGGCGCTGGCCAACGCCGTCACCGACGCCCTCTCCCCGTACGGCTTGAAGATCGACCAGTTGCCCGTTCACGGCAACGTCCTCCACGACATGCTCGACGGCGTCCGCCGTCCGGCCTGACCCCACCCCCTCTGACAAGGAGCTGGCGCATGCCCACCACCGGTGGAGACGTCCTTCTCGACTACGGCCACGACGGCCAGGTCGCGTACCTGACGCTGACCCATGGCGGCTACACCATCGTCACGATGGAGATGCGGGCCAAGATGGCCCAGCGCTTCGCCGAGATCGACAGGGACGACAAGGTCCGCGCGGTGGTCGTGCGGTCGGACGGCAAGCACTTCACCTCGGGCGGGGACATCGCCGGCTTCATGGAGATCGACCCGATCGACTTCACCGACCTCGGCCACGACATCACCGCGGCTTCCCGCAGCACCAAGCCGGTCGTGGCCGCGATCGACGGCTACTGCTTCGGCGTGGGCCTGGAGCTCGCGCTGTCCTGCGACATCCGGCTGGCCACGAACCGCAGCGAGTTCGCGCTCCCGGAGATGAACCTCGGGATGATCCCCGGCAGCGGCGGCACGCAGCGGCTGGCCCGGCTCATCGGGCTCTCCCGCGCCAAGTTCCACATCATGACGGCCACGCGGATCCAGGCGCAGCAGGCGCTGGACTGGGGCCTGGTCGCCGGGTTGTACGAGGACCGCGACAGCCTCTACGCGGGCACCGAGGAGCTGGTCGCCAAGCTGGTCGACTTCAGCCCGGCGGCGCTGCGGACCGCCAAGGAGGTGCTCGACCGGGGGATCGACGGGCCGCTCTACACCGGCATCGAGCTCGAGCGGAAGGCCTACTCGATGCTGCGGGCGACGCAGGACTTCGCCGAGGGCGTCAAGGCCTTCGGCGAGAAGCGCAAGCCCGTCTTCACGGGGCGCTGATCGGCGATGAAGGCAGCCCCGTTCGCCTACGTGCGCCCGGCGACCCTGGACGACGCCGTCGGCGAGCTCGCCGCCACCGCCGGGGACGGCAAGGTGCTCGCCGGCGGGCAGTCCCTGGTCCCGGTGCTGGCCATGCGCCTGGGCCGCCCCGGAACGCTGGTCGACATCAACGGCGTCGCGGGGCTCGACACCATCGAGCGACAGGGCGCGGTCCTGCGAGTGGGCGCCACTGCCCGGCAGCGCTCGCTGGAGCGCAGCCCGGAGGCGGCCGGCGTGCCGCTGGTCCGGCTCGCCCTGCCCTTCGTCGGGCACCGGGAGCTCCGCAGCCGCGGCACGGTGTGCGGCAGCCTGGCCCACGCCGACCCCGGCGCGGAGCTCCCGGCCGTCGCCTCCTGCCTGGGGGCGGCGCTCGAGGTCCGTGGTCCGTCCGGCACGCGGAGAGTGCCCGCCGCACACTTCTTCCAGGGCGCCATGACCACCGCGATCGGCGCCGACGAGATCCTCACCGCCGTCGAGTTCCCCGTGGCCGGTCCGGGAGAGGGCTTCGGGTTCGCCGAGCTGGCCCGCCGCCACGGCGACTTCGCCCTGGCCGGGGTCGTCACGCGGGTCCGCTCGGCCGACGGTGCCGTTGCCGAGGCGGTCATCAGCGGCTTCGGCGTCTCCGACCGCGCCGTCACCCGCGACGTCACCGACCTGGTGCGCTCGGTGGCCGACCGCGACGACCTGGAGGCGGCGCTGCGGCCGGGGACCGAGGAGCTCGCCCGCGACGTCGTCGACACCTCCGGTGACCAGCACGGCTCCCAGGGCTACCGCCGCCGTCTCTTCGCCGTCCTGGCCGCCCGCGAGCTGGCCCGCGCGTACCGCCGATCCACGGGAGGCACACCATGACCACCACCACGCCGACCGGGGCCGCCGGTTCCCGTCCCGCCGACCGACCGCCCCAGCGGCCGGTGCGAGCGGCCGCCGACGAGCTGGTCGAGGTCTCGTTCACCGTCAACGGGACACCGGTCAGCATCCGCGTGCCCGCCCGCATGCACCTGGCCGACGCGCTGCGCACCAACCTGGGGCTCACCGGCACACACCTGGGGTGCGAGCACGGGGTGTGCGGCATGTGCACCGTGCTCATCGACGGCGACGCCGCGCGGGCCTGCCTGGTCTTCGCCGTGCAGGCCGAGGGCACCGACGTCGTCACCGTCGAGGGGCTGGGCACCCGCGACCGGCAGCACCCGCTGCAGCAGGCATTCAGCCACCACCACGGCCTGCAGTGCGGCTTCTGCACGCCCGGCTTCCTGCTCAGCTCCTACGACCTGCTGGCCCACAACGAGGGGCCGCTCGACCCGGAGACCCTGCCGGAGGAGATGTCCGGCGTCATCTGCCGCTGCACCGGCTACCGCGGCATCCTCGCCGCGGTCTCGGACGTCGCCGAGGCCCATCCCGACGGCGTCCCCGAGCCGATGAACTGCGCCCCCCGCACGCTGGTGGGCCGTGGCGGCGGCATGTCGGCGTCCGCGGTCGCAGAGGAGGCGCCCGCCGAGGATGCCGCACTCGAGGTGCCGGCCGCGCTCACCCGGCCGACGGGGACGCCGACGATCACCGTGACCGTGACGCGGCAGCTGACCAGCCCGGTCGAGGACGTGTGGGCGGTCATGGACGACGTCGACCGGCTGGCCCGCTGCCTGCCCGGCGCGGAGATGACCGCCGACCTCGGTGACGACCGGTACCGCGGCCGGGCCAAGGTCGCGCTGGGCCCGGTGCGGCTGGCCTTCGAGGGCCTGGCCCAGATCACCGAACGTGACGCCGCAGACCACCGGCTCGCCCTGCTGGCCCAGGGCGCCGACACCGGCGGCAACCGCACCGCGGCCGACATCGGGCTGCGTGCGGTCGCCGTGCCCGACGGCGGCACCGAGCTGCGGGCCGACGCCGCGGTGTTCCTCTCCGGCCGGATCGCCCAGTTCGGCCGGGCGCTGGCGGGGGACGTGAGCCAGCGGCTGTTCGAGCAGTTCGCCGACGCGGTGGACGAGACCGCCCGCACCGGGACCGCGCCGGACGTCGGCGCCGGTCCCAGCGCGCTGGCGATCGGCGTCCAGGCGGTGCTCGGTGCCCTCCGGCGCCGGGCCAGGGCGGCGCGGACCGCGCTGAAGGCCCGGCTGTCCCGCCGCCGGCGGGACTGACCGCCGCGCGGACCGGGGCGGCCATCGCGATCCGCCCACACGACGACGGCCGCCGACCCACACCTGTGGGTCGGCGGCCGCAGTCGTCGTGCCGGTCGGAGCTCAGGCCGGTGCCGGCCCGCCCTCGTCCGTGGCGAGCTGCCGCTGCCAGTCGGCGGGCGCCGGGGCGGTCATGGCGTCGAGGTCGAGCTCACGCTCCCCGGGCACCCGGATGCGGGTGAACTTCCCGGGCGGTGCGCCGCGCGGGACCGTGGCGTCGAGCCCCATCTTCGAGCCGACCCCCTGGTCGTCGGTCGAGGGATCCAGCTTCGAGCCCTGGCTCTCGTGCACGAGGACGAGGTCGCGATCGGCCTGGAACCGCGTGGCGACCGCCCACTCGACCTCGGTCGGGTCGTGGACGTCGACGTCGGAGTCGACGACCGTCACGTGCTTGATGTCGTAGTGGGTTCCCAGCGCACCCAGGATGACGTTCTTCGCCTCGCCAGGAGCCGGGTTCTCCACCTGGACGTACAGGTGGTAGCGGCAGGTCCCGCCCCGGGGCAGGTGCACGTCACGGACGCAGGGGAAGCTGCGCCGCAGGTGGTTGAGGAAGGATGCCTCGCGCGGGATGCCGCCGAGGAGCAGGTGCTCGAGCGCCCCCCCGACGATGGTGTGGTACAGCGGGGACTCGCGATGGGTGATCGCGTCGATCTGGATGACGTGCCGTTCGGCCCGCTCGCCGTAGTACTGCGGGAACTCGCCGAACGGTCCCTCGGCCTCGCGGACCTCGGCCAGCAGGCGCCCCTCGAGCACGATCTCGGCGTCGGCCGGCACCCGGACCTCGTTGGTGAGGCAGCGGGTCACCGGCAGGGGCGACCCGCGCAGGGCCCCGGAGATCTCCAGCTCGTCGTGGTCGATGGGGACGATCGCCTGCGAGGCCATGAGGGTGAGGGGGTCCACGCCGATGACGACGGCGACCTCGAGGTCCTCGCCCACGGCCTCACGCTCGGCGAAGAACGCCAGCGCGTGGCGGGGGAGCAGCAGGGCGCCCAGCCGGTCGGGACCGTTGACCTGGAGCCGGTGGATCGACACGTTCTGCACGCCGGTGCCGGGCCGCCGGGTGATCAGCAGACCCGCGGTGATGTACGCGCCGCTGTCGAGCTCGTTGTGGGTCGGGATGGGCAGCATCGACGTGAGGTCGGGGTCCTTGTGCACGACCTGCTGGCAGGCCGCGCCGGTCACCTCCGTGCTGGGCACGGGCTCGGAGCAGGCGGCCTCGAAGCGGGCCAGGAGCTCGTCCTGCCGCACGCCCATCGCCTCGGCCATCCATGCGCGGTCCGACAGCAGCCCCGAGACGACGGGGACGGGATGGCCGCCCGGCCGGGGGAAGATCGTCGCGCTCCGGCCGTCGAGCCGGTTGGCCACGCCCGCGACCCCGAACCGCAGGTCCACGCCGGGACGGGAGACCGTCAGGCGCCGGGTCTCCTGCAGGCGGTCCAGCCAGCCGCGCAGGGTCGCCCCCACCGGTGCGGGGAACTGCTCCATCGTTCCTCCTGTCTCTGCCGCCGTCATCGGGCGAGCGAGGTCGCGCCGGAGTCGGTCCGGCCCGCGGACTCGTCGGCGAGGTCCGTGGAGCCCGTGCGGTCCCTGCTCGCGGCGGTCCGTGCGGTCAGCTGGGCCACGGTCATGACCACCAGGGGGGTGGCGACCGCGATGTAGGCGTTGTCGATGCCGAACGGGTCTCCGGCGAGGAACCAGCCGATGGTCGTCGCGATGGAGAGCAGGATCGACAGCAGGGCGCCGCGGCGGGAACCGTACCGGGGCGCGAAGAACATCATGACCACCAGCACGGCGAGGGCGGCGCGCAGCGACTTGGCCAGGAACGTCACGGCCAGGACATCACTGGCGAACAGCGCCAGGGTGATCGGCACGACGCCGGCGGCCAGGGTCGCCACGCGGATGAAGACGAGGTTCTTGCGGTCGTCCCCGGCGCGGTTGAAGTACGGCTGGTAGAAGTCCTTGAGCAGCAACGTCGCCGTGCCGATGGCCAGCGCCGCGCTGGTCCCGAGGATGGCGCCGGTGAGCCCGCACATGACCAGCCCCGTCAGCACCGGGTCCAGGTCCACCGCGAGGACCGGGAGGGCGTCGAGGGAGTCGATGCCCGGGTAGAGCACCGCACTCGCCATGCCGACCAGAGCCGCGAAGAGGCCGAACGGCACCAGCATCGCGGCGGTGTAGAAGCTCGCCCGGCGAGCCCTGCCGGGATCGCGCACCGTGGCCACGGCCTGGACCACGTACTGGGTGGCGAAGATGGCACCCACCCCGGCGATGATCCAGGCGAAGATCTGTGCCCAGCCCACGCCGTCGACGGCGAAGCTGGTGGCGGGCAGCCGGGCCCGCAGCTCGTCGAGGCCGCCGACGCGCATGGTGCCGATGACGGCGAGCAGCACGACGGCGCCGAACTTGAAGACGGCGTGCAGCACGTTCGTGTAGACGACCGAGCGCATGCCACCGACCGCCACGTAGACGGCGGCCAGCACCCCGACGATCACGATCGCCCAGGTCCGGTCGATCCCGAGCAGGTTGGCGAGGATGGCGCCGCCGCTGGCGTAGATGGCGACCGCGACGATCAGCAGGGCGCAGATCATGATCACCGACGTCGCGGTGCGGACCCGCTCGCCGTAGACGCGGGCCAGGGCGCCGGAGATGGTGTTCTCACCGTGGGCCTTGAACTTCTTGGCCAGGAGGACCGAGAAGAGCACGAACCCGACGGAGAGTGCGACGACGTTCCACGCCGCCGAGATGCCGACCGAGTAGGCCTCCTGGGCGGTGCCCAGGGTGGCCGACGTCCCGATGAACTCCGACATCAGGAGGAAGCCGATCAGGATGGCCGGGAACGTCCGGCCCCCGCTGGAGAAGCCCTCGGAGGTCCCCGAGGACCGGCGGGCGAGGAAGCTGATCGCGGCGACCACCAGCATGTAGCCGGCGACCATCAGCAGGGCGATCCAGGCGGAATCCATGCGAGACCTCCGGAGTGCGTGCGTGTGAGCCCGGTGTTCGGAGGCCGCGTGTGCGCCGACCGGCGGGAGGAGTGGGCGCCGGCCGGGCCGGGGGAAGTCCCGGCCGGCCGGCGCGCGGGCGTCAGGCGGCGGACCCGGGCACGCCGCTCCGCTCCTCGACGGTGATCCGTCCCCGGGTCTCCTTGGACAGCAGCGCACCCACGAGGTAGACGGCCGCGGCGACGGCGGTGAACAGAACCAGTCGCTGCGGGATGTCGCTCACCGTCGGGCTGGCGAGGGTCACGAACGTCGGCATCATCCCGCCGACGGCGAACCCGACGTTCCAGGAGACGCCGGTGCCCGTGGCCCGGATGGCGGTGGGGAACCGCTCGTTGAGGTACACCAGCACCGGCGCGTAGCCGATGTTGCCGAAGAAGCCGAGGCCCAGCGCGATCAGCGTGATGGCCGTCAGCGAGGTCGCCGACTCCATCAGCAGGGTCATCCCCGGCACGCCGACCAGCGCCAGGGCGCCGAGCAGCAGGAAGGCCCGCTTGCGGCCGATCCACTCGCTGACCTGTCCGGCGCCGATGGCCGCGACCACCACGACGACGCTGGACGCAGCCAGGATCAGCGCCGAGGTCTGCGGGTCGACCTGCTTGATCGCCCCCAGATAGGTCGGCAGGTAGCCCGACGTCAGGTAGTACAGCGTGGCGCCGCCGGCGACGATCAGCAGGTTCAGCGCGAAGACCGGCAGGTACTCGCCGGAGAGGAGCCGCTTGATGGGTGCCTTCTTCGGCGTGCCGGAGTCGTGCGCCGCCGCCTCCCGGAACAGCGGCGACTCCTCGAGGATGCGGAACAGCCACACGCCGAAGATCGAGCTGATGATCCCGCTGGCGAACATGATCCGCCAGCCGTACGAGGCGAACTGCTCGGCGGTCAGCGCGGTGGAGACCACGAAGAAGACGATCGAGGCCAGCAGCGCGCCCAGCCCGGCGCCACCGCCACCGATCAGGCCCGACATCGCGCCGCGGTACCGCTCGGGCACCGACTCGGTGCCGATGGTGTGCGTCGAGGCGACGACACCGCCCACGAACACGCCCTGGACCAGACGCAGGACGAGGAACAGCAGCGGCGCCAGGACGCCCACCGCGGCGTAGGTCGGCAGCACGGCGAACGCGGCGGTCGCCAGGCCGACGCCGACCACCGCGACGATCATGGCCCGCCGCCGGCCCCGGGTGTCGGCCATGTGCCCGAAGATCGCCGAGCCCACGGGCCGCATGACCAGGGTGACCGCGAACGACGCGTACGTGGCCGCCAGGGACAGGGTCTCGCTGTCGCTGGGGAAGAACAGCGGCGCCACCGTCGGGGCGACGAAGAGCAGGATGAAGAGGTCGAACAGGTCGAGGGACCAGCCGAGCGTCGACGCGACGACGGCGATGACGCCCTGCCGCCCGACCACCTGGGGCGGCGCGCTACCGCCGTGGGGGTTCTCCTGCGCTGTGGACACGCCCTACCTCCTGTGTGAGCGCCCGACGGCGCCTCCGGTGGATGACCGGGCACCCGCGACGCGCGCAGAGGTGAGGTGGCGCTGCGTCGGCCGGAGCCGGGATGCCGGTGCGCACCGCCGTGAGGCGGCTCACCGGGCACTGGGAGAAGGCTCACCGACCGCGGAGAACAGTGTCAACGGTCACACCATAGGACTTGACAACTGCTCGTATAGGCAGCTCGGTATCGCCGTCCCATGGCCCGCGGTGTCGAATCGGGAGCAGCGACGTACGGGCCCGGCGGGGGCCCCGGCGGCACGGTCCCGGTGGATCCGCCGTGCGTCACCCGACCACTCGAGGAGGACGAAGCGATGGCGGTTGCCGGTCTCGACGGAGCGACGGTGATCCTGACGGGCAGTGCAGGGGACATCGGCGTCACGTATCTGCAGGCGCTCACCGCGGCGGGCGCGAACGTCGTGGCCGCGGACATCCCCGCCGCGGCGGAGCAGGGCCAGGCCGCCGTCGACAAGGCGAGCGCGTCGGGCCCCGGCCGGGCGGTGTTCGTCGGTTGCGACGTCACCGAGGACGACCACTGGGCGGCGGTCGTCGAGCGCGCGCAGACGGAGTTCGGCCGGATCGACGCGCTGGTCAACAACGCCGCCATCTACCGCGCGCTCGGCGACAAGCGTCCGCTGACCGAGCTGCGCAACGACGACTGGGACCTCGTCCTGCGCGTCAACGTCCGCGGGACCTGGCAGGGCATCAAGGCCGTGGCCGGCCCCATGGCCGACTCCGGTGGCGGCCGGATCGTCAACATCTCCTCGGTCGTCGCCCGCACCGGCGCGGTCGGCTTCGCCCACTACGTGGCCTCCAAGGCCGCCGTGGACGGGCTGACCCGAGCGGCCGCGCGGGAACTGGGTGGACGGGGCATCACGGTCAACGCCGTCGCCCCCGGCCTGGTCACCGACGAGGCGACCCGCACCCTCAACGCCGACGAGTACATCGCCGCCGCGGCGAAGAGCCGCTCGGTGCCCCGCGAGATGGTCCCGGAGGACCTCGTGGGCGCCGTCCTCTGGCTGGCGTCCCCGGCAGCCGGGTTCGTCAGCGGCCAGACCGTCATCGTCGACGGCGGGGGCGTGTTCGCGTGACCGCGGGCGCCCTGGCCGGTTCGCGGCCGGCGGCGGTCGGCGACGAGGACGCCCGGCCGACCGACCCCGCGACGCTGGAGCCCCTCGGGCACGTCCCGGCCACCACCGCGGCGGAGCTGGACGACCAGGGCCGTCGGGCCCAGGCCGCCCTGACCGGGGGCTGGGCCACCGACAGCCGGCTGCGCGCCGAGGTCCTGCACGGCTGGGCACAGCAGCTGCTCGCCCACACCGACGAGCTCGTGGCGGCTCTGGTCGCGGAGACCGGCAAGCCGGTGACCGAGGCGCGGGTCGAGCTGCGGGCGTCGGTCGACGCGCTGCTCTACAACAGCGGGCTGACCCGCTACGTGGGAGGACGTGCGGGCACGCTGCCCGACGGGAACGTCGCCCACCTGGTGCGCGAGCCGGTCGGCGTGACCGCCTTCATCGTGCCGTGGAACTGGCCGGTGCTCCTGCTGCTGCGCGATCTCGCGCCGGCGCTCGCGGCCGGCGTCACCGCGCTGGTCAAGCCCGCGCTGCAGACCACCCTCGTCACCCGGCGGGTCCTGGAGCTGGGGCGGGCCGCCGGCGTTCCGGACGACGTGCTCCACCTCGTCGTCGGTGACGGCCGGGCGGGCAGCGAGGCGATCCGGCACCCGCTGGTCCGCGCCGTGGCCTTCACCGGGTCGACCCCGGTGGGCACGCAGATCATGCGGACCGCCGCCGAGGGGATGAAGCGGCCGCTGCTGGAGCTCGGCGGCAAGGGCGCGTCCGTGGTCTTCGCCGACGCGGACGTGGACGCCGCCGTCTCCGCCTCGGTGGCCGCGGCGGTCATCACGGCGGGGCAGATGTGCATGGCCTGCACCCGGATCCTGGTGGAGCGCCCCCGCTACGAGGAGGTGCTGGAACGGGTCGTCGACGGCGTGCGCGCCCTGCGCGTCGGCGCGCCGGCCGAGGAGGCCACCCAGGTCGGGCCGCTGATCTCGCCCGCCGCCGGGGAACGGGTCGCCGCGCAGCTGGCCGCAGTCGAGGGTGCGGCGCGCATCGCGGCCGGTGGTGAGCGCGTGCAGGTGGGCGGGCTCGCCGGCTGGTTCCAGGCCCCCACGGTTGTCACCGACGTCGCACCGGACTCCCCGCTGGTGCAGCAGGACCTCTTCGCGCCGGTGGTCACGGTGGAGCCGTTCGACGACGAGCGGGGCGCCGTCCGGCTCGCCAACGCCACCCACTACGGGCTCACCGCCGGCGTGTGGACCTCCGATGTCGCGCGCGCGTGGCGGGTGGCGCGCGGGCTGGAGTTCGGCACCGTGTGGGTGAACGGCTGGAACAAGTCCTACCCGGAGATGCCCAGCGGCGGCTTCAAGTCCTCCGGCATGGGCCGCACCCGCGGCGTCGAGGGCGTCGAGCAGTTCACCGAGCTCAAGCACGTGCACTTCACCGTGCCCGGCCTGCCCGGCCCGGACGGGGGCTGACGCGGGTGCCCGGGACCCTGCCGGCCACGGCGCCCTGGCCGGCCGCGCCCGACCTGCGCGGCTGGCTGACCCTGGTGCAGGCGGACGGGCAGCTGGGCGTCGTCGGGTCACCGATCGATGCCGACCAGGACGTGGCCGCGGTGCTGGAGCAGGCGGACGGGCGCCGCGCGGTGCTGTTCACCGACGTCCTCGGTGCGGACTTCCCCCTCGTGGGCAACGCGGTGCTCGACCGGGCGGGGCTGGCCCGCGCGATGGGGTGCGGCCCCCGGGAGGCCGCCGCGCGGTTCGCGGCGGCTCTGGACGCCCCGCGGCCGTGCCGCGAGGTGGGACGGGACGACGCCCCGGTCCTCGCCAACCGGATGGACGGCGACCGGCTCCTCTCCCGGCTGCCCATCCCGGTGCAGCACGAGCGCGACGCGGGGCGCTACCTCACCTCGGCGCTGCTGGCGGTGCGTGACCCGGTCAGCGGCGTGATGAACCTGTCGATCAACCGGATGCTGGCCGTGGGGGAGCGGGAGCTGCGGGTGCTGGTCCTCGCCGGCCGGCTGCGGGGCATCCTGGCGCAGGCGGAGCGGGAGGGGCGGGATCTGGACGCCGCCGTGCTCATCGGTGTCGACCCGCTGCTGGAGCTGGCCAGCCAGGCGCCGGCCGACCGGGACCTGGCCGACCTGGAGGTGGCCGGCGCGCTCGGTCCCGGGCCGTTGCCGGTGGTGGCGTGCCCGACGGTGGACGCCGTGGTCCCGGCCGGCGTGGAGTTCGTCCTCGAGGGCCGGTTCCGCGCCGGCGCCCGCGCGCCCGAGGGCCCGTTCGGCGAGTTCCCCCGGACCTACGGTCCGGGTGGGCCGGTGCCGGTCCTGGAGCTCTCGGCCGGCTGGCACCGGGACGACGCGGTGGCGCAGACCGTGCTCTCCGGCGGGCGCGAGCACTTCCTGGTCGGCGGCGTCCCGCGCGAGGCGGCGCTGGCCCGCGGGCTGGCCCGGACCTTCGCCTGCGTGACCGGTGTGCGGTTGCCGGAGTCCGGCTCCTGCCGGCTCACCGCGGTCGTCGCGCTGCACGAGCCGGGGCCGGGGACCGCCGTCGACGTCGTCATGGCGGTGTTCGCGCTGAGCACCCTGGTGAAGTCCGTCGTGGTCGTCGACGACGACGTGGACATCCACGACGACGAGGACGTGGCGTGGGCGGTGGCCACCCGCGTGCGGGCCGAGCGCGACCTGCTGGTCGTGCCGCGGTCGCGGGGCAGCAGTCTGGACCCCACGACGGTCGACGGCACCGTCACGAAGTTGGGCATCGACGCCACCGTGCCGCCGTCCGAGCGGGAGCGCTACGCGCGGATGCGGGTGGCACCCTCGGATGTGCAGACCATCGGGCGCTACCTCGCCGAGGCGGGCGTCCCCGTGCGGAGCAGGGGGTGAGGCAGTGACCCGTCGGATCATCGTCGCGATCACCGGCGCATCGGGCGTCCAGTTCGGGATCGAGGCGCTGCGGTCGCTGCGGGAGGAGCCGGGGGTCGAGACGCACCTGATCCTCACCCGCGCGGCCCGGGCCACCGTCGCGGCCGAGACCGACATGTCGGTCGCCGACGTCCGAGCCCTGGCCGACGTCGTGCACGGCGACCACGACCTCGGCTCGGCGATCGCCAGCGGCTCCTTCAGGACCGAGGGCATGCTGGTCGCACCGTGCAGCGTCAAGACCCTGTCGGGCATCGCCAACTCCTACGACGAGACCCTCGTCGTGCGGGCCGCCGACGTGGTGCTCAAGGAACGCCGCCGGCTCGTGCTGCTGGTCCGGGAGACGCCGCTGCACGCCGGCCACCTGCGCCTCATGGCCGACGTGACCACCGCGGGGGCGATCGTGATGCCGCCGGTGCCGGCCTTCTACACCCGCCCGAAGACGGTGGACGACATCGTGGCGCACACCGTCGGCCGAGCCCTGGACCTGTTCGGCATCGAGACCGCTGGGGTGCAGCGCTGGACCGGCGAGCGGGAGCCGGCGCGTGGGTCGGTCCGGGCGCTGGACCGGCGGTAGGGGCCGCGCGGTGGGAGAGCACCGGCCCGGTCACCGCGCCGTGCGGCACTCCTCCGGCGACGGCGACGGCGACGGCGACGGCGACGGGACGTCGTCGCCGGCTCCGCGGAGCGACGTGCGCAGCAGGCGGAGGAACGCGGCCGTCGGCGGGGACACCGGGGACCGGGCCCGCCACACCACACCCAGGTCGCGGTAGGCGAAGGGGTCGGTGAGCGGCACCGTGGCCACCTGGTCGCCGACGGCGATCCTGGGCAGCACCGAGACCCCGACGCCGGCCCGCACCATGCCGCAGACGATGGACAGCTGCCCTGTCTCCACCGTCACCCTGGGGGTGAAGCCCGCGCGGCGGCAGACGTCCTCCATGAGCCCGCGCAGGCCGTGACCCGGCCGCATCCCCACGAACTCCTCACCGGCGAGCTCGTTGAGGGACACGTGTGGCCTGCCGGCCAGCTCGCTGTCCGGCGGCACGACGGCCATCAGGGGCTCGCGCACCAGCGGGGCGTCGGCCAGGTCCTCCCGCGTCCGCGGCAGCCGGATGACGGCGAGGTCGAGTTGCCCGTTGTGGACCAGTCGCTCCACGTCGGCGGAGACGTCCAGCTCGACCAGCGAGGTCTCCACGCCGGGGTGGGCTCGCTTGAAGGCTGCGAGGACGCACGGCAGCAGGTGCGCGCCCACGCTGGGCAGCGCGCCGAGGGCCAGCCGCCCGTGCCGCATGTCGCGCACCTCGGCCATCCGGTCGCGGGCCTCGGCCACCTCGAACAGCGCGCGCTGCGCGTGTTCGAGGAAGACCTCGCCGGCATGGGTGAGCTGCACGTTGCGGCCGAGGCGTTCGAAGAGCCGGACGCCGAGCTCCTGCTCGAGCTTGCGGACCTGCACCGACAGCGAGGGCTGCGCCAGGTACAGCTCCTCGGCAGCCCGGGTGAAGTTCCCCGCCTTGGCGACCGCGACCACGTACCGCAGCTGGTGCAACTCCACGGTTCAGATCCCGGCTGGTCGTTGATCGGCAGTGTTCATCTGCTGCCCGCCTCCTAGGACGTGGTTCTGGCAGCATAGTCTGCAACAGACCATCCGAAATGACCAGCGTCACCGCGGGGGCCGTGACCCGCTCGGGGTGTCGGCACGTCTGCGGGGGCTCGGGCGGCTCACCATGCGACGGGGAGTCTGCGCACCCCCAGGTGGCGCCCGCCGCCCTCGAGCGGCGAGGTGCGGGCGACGTCCCCGTCGACGCGGAAGCCCGAGACCCGGCGCAGCAGCGTGCGCACGGCGATCCCGATCTCCGCCCTCGCCAGCGCCATGCCGGGGCACGCGTGGATGCCGGCGCCGAAGGCGAGGTGCCGGTTGGGACTGCGGTCGATGACCACCTCATCGGCGCGATCGAAGACCTCGGGGTCGCGGTTGGCCGAGCCGAACAGCAGCATCACCCGCTCGCCTGCCCGGATCCGCTGACCGGAGACGACGGTGTCCTCGGTCGCGACGCGGGGGAACCAGTGCAGGGGCGCCTCGTAGCGGAGGATCTCCTCCACCGCGCGCGGGATCGCCGCCTCGTCGCGGGCCAGACGCTCCTGCACCTCCGGGTGCTCCGCGAGGTACAGGAGCATGTTCCCCAGGCCCAGCGCCGTGGAGTCGTGCCCGGCGTAGGTGAGGATGAACATCATGTTGGCCAGGACCTCGTCCGGGACCTCGAGGTCGGCGTTCATGCTGACGAGCTCGGAGATGAAGTCGTCCTGCGGGTGGGCCCGACGCTCGCGGAAGATCCGCATCCAGTAGTCGGCCACCTGGGCGATGACCCGCTGCCCCGCCTCGCCGGAGGCGTGGTCGAGGAACTCCAGCGAGTACGCCCGGATGGCCTCGGTGTGCTCGGGGCCGAGTCGGTACAGCTGGATGATCACATCGAGGGGCAGCGGCACGGCCAGTTGCTCGACCAGCTCGGCCCGGCCGGCGTCGGCGAAGCCGTCCACGAGCCGGTCGGCGATCGACTGGATGTGCGGCTCCATCCGTCGGGCAGCGGCCGCGCTGGTCAACGGCGCGATCAGCTTCCGGAACACGGTGTGCTCCGGAGGGTCGTAGTCGATCGGCGGGAAGCGGTGTTCCGAGACCGGGGGGACGTAGACCCCTCCCGAGGACGAGAACCGGGCGTGGTCACAGGCGACCGCGCGGACGTCGTCGTACCGCGAGACCGCCCAGTAGCCGCCGTGGGCCTCGCTCCTGGAGACGGGGCACTCACCGCGGAGTTGCTGATAGAGCTCGTACGCGTGCTCCGGGGTGAGGTCGGGCGAGTGGGGGTCGAAGGTCGGGAGGTCGGTCCGGCTCAGGTCCTCGGTCGTCATGTCGACTCCCAATCGTCCGCGGCTGCCCTGCGGCGCGGGTCCCGTGCCGCTCAGGAGGGGGTCGCTGACCCCTGGCCGAGTATCGAAGCCGGGGATGGTGACGGCCATCACAGATGTCCTATGCATCCGGTAGGGAGTCCCTATCCCATCCCGGTGCCGACGACCCGGGACGAGGCCTGTAGCACGCGCCGCGAGCGGGAGCTGGAGGCAGACCCGGCGGTGCGCCGGCCCGCTGGCGAGCCGGCTCTGTCGCCTCCTCCACCACCGGCGCTGTTGGCGGGCGGACGCGACGGGCGAGGTGTCACGGGGGTGTCACGAGGGCCTCAGGAGCCCCGACAGCAGAACACCCCGGGTTCCTCACCTGAAGGAATCCCCGGGGTGAGGCTGTGTCCGAGGGGCGACACGCTACATACGCACACGCATCGGACGACCGGCCACGGGATCATCGGGAGCGCTGTGAGCCCATCGGTGGCGAACCGATCTGCTGCGCCCTGCGCATCGGGTCCATGGTCTCGTCGACTGTCATCGGCACCGTCGTCTCGAGCGGGGTAAGCGCACCGCCGGCGCCGATTGCCAGGACCGCGACGGCCATGGAGACGTTGACCGACGGGTCAGTGCCGCAACTTCGGCCGGTCGCCGGCGTGTGCACTCACTTCATGATCTCCCGTCCCTTGCCGACCACGGTGATGCCTGCCTCGGAGACCACGAGGCCGCGGGCGCGGTCGTCGTCCTTGTCGACGCCGATCTCGACGCCCTCGCCGATGCGGACGTTCTTGTCGACGATCGCGTCGCGCACCACGGCCCGGCGGCCGACGTGCGTGCCGTCCAGGACCACGGACCGCTCGACCGACGCCCAGCTGTGCACGACGACGCCGGGGGAGAGCACCGACTCACGGACGGAGCCTCCGGAGACGATGACGCCGTTCGACACGATGCTGCTGATCGCCCGGCCGACCCGGTCGCCGTCGTCGTGCACGAACTTCGCCGGCGGCCGGGACGGGATGTGGGTGAGGATCGGCCAGCGCTCGTTGTAGAGGTCGAACGCCGGGATCGTGGCGCAGAGGTCCATGTGGGCGTCGAAGTAGGAGTCCAGCGTGCCGACGTCTCGCCAGTAGCGCTCGGTGCCGGGCTTCTCCCCGGGAACGTCGTTGGTGTTGAAGTCGTACACCTGCGCCGCGCCCTGCCCGACGAGCATGGGGACGATGTTGCCGCCCATGTCGTGCTTGCTGTCCTCGTCGGCGGAGTCCGTGCGCAGGGCGTCGAGCAGCGCCTCGGTGCTGAAGACGTAGTTGCCCATGGATGCGAAGGTCTCGTCGGGGCGGCCTGGCAGCGCAGGGGGGTCGGCGGGCTTCTCCAGGAACGCCTCGATCCGCTGTCCGTCCTCCGCGGTCTGGATGACGCCGAAGGCGGTGGCCTCCCGGCGGGGGACGGGGATGCCCGCGACCGTCACCCCGGCGCCGCCGTCGAGGTGCTGGCGCCACATCTGTCCCGGGTCCATGCGGTACACGTGGTCGGCACCGAAGACGACGACGAGGTCGGGGCGCTCGTCGTTGATGAGGTTCAGCGACTGGAGGATGGCGTCAGCCGAGCCGGTGTACCAGCGTGGTCCGAGGCGTTGCTGCGCTGGCACCGTGGTGACGTAGTTGCCGAGCAGGTTCGACAGTCGCCACGTCGTCGTGATGTGCCGGTCGAGGCTGTGGCTCTTGTACTGCGTGAGCACAGCGATCTTGAGGATGCCGGCGTTGACGAGGTTGGACAGGGCGAAGTCGATCAGCCGGTAGAGGCCGCCGAACGGTACGGCGGGCTTTGCCCGGTCCTCGGTCAACGGCGCGAGCCGTGTGCCCGCACCACCGGCCAGCACGATCCCGAGGATCCTCGGCTGCGCCATCCCGCACCTCCTGAGCCGCCCGCGAGGGGCCTCGACGATCTGTCGTCCCGTGGTGGATGAGCGTGTGACCCCCGGACCTCGAGCGCGGCCTCCTGGTGAGCCGGGTCACATCATGCTCGTGGGGGCTCGCGATCGAAACCGGAGCCGGGGACGTCGGTCGGGGTGACGAGGCCGCCGTTCCAGGGCTCCGGTTCGACCACCGGACGGCGACCGTCAGCCGGAGGGACACGACTGCGCCGCCGGTCTCCCCGACCGGCTTCCGGTGGCATCGGGTGCGGGGAGGGAGCAGAGTTCACAGTGCTCTGGATCACACCGCACCCAGTACCGGGGGGCGACCATGGCACTCGCGATCGGCGTGGACATCGGCGGCACCAAGGTCGCCGCCGGCCTGGTCGACGAGCAGGGCGGCATCGTCGCCAGCGCCCGGCGTGACACACCGTCGCACGACCCGGCCTTGATCGAGGAGATCATCGCCGACGTCGTCGGGGAGCTGCAGGCATCCCACGAGGTCGAGGCCGTCGGCATCGGGGCGGCCGGGTTCGTCGACGCCGCCCGGTCCACGGTGGTCTTCGCGCCCAACCTGGCCTGGCGCGACGAGCCACTGCGCCTGAACCTCGAGAAGCGGTGCGGGCTGCCGGTCGTCGTCGAGAACGACGCCAACGCGGCGGCCTGGGCCGAGGCCCGCTTCGGTGCAGGGCGGGGGCAGCAGTACCTCGTCGTCCTCACCGTCGGGACCGGCCTCGGCGGCGGGCTGGTCATCGGCGGGGAGCTGTACCGGGGGCGGCAGGGGATCGCCGCGGAGTTCGGGCACGTGACGGTGGAACCCGGCGGACGGCGGTGCGGCTGCGGTGGCCGTGGTTGCTGGGAGCGCTACGCCAGCGGCCGGGCGCTCATCCTCGAAGCTCAGGAGCTCGCCACGGTCTCGCCGGCCATTGCCGGTCGATTGCTGGAGCTGGCCGGTGGCCGGCCGGAGGCGATCACCGGGCTGCACGTCACGCGCGCGGCCCAGGATGGGGACGAGGCCGCGCTCGAGGCGTTCCGGGTGATCGGCACCTGGCTCGGTCAAGGCATGGCCGCCCTCACCGCGGTCCTGGACCCGGAGGTGTTCGTCCTCGGCGGTGGGGTCTCCGCCGCCGGAGAGCTGCTGCGCGAGCCCGCAGAGCGGTCGTTTCACGAACGGATCACGGCGCGCGCGTACCGGCAGGTACCGGACGTACGGCTCGCCGAGTTCGGCCCCGAGGCCGGGATCGTCGGCGCGGCCGACCTGGCACGACTCCGGTGAGGCAGGACGGGGGGAGGGACTCGCGGGGGTGTGAGACGGCACGACCAGGCGGCACAGGGGTGTGGCGCGGGGGACAGCGGAGGGGGATCCGGTGAGCGAGCACGGTTCGTTCGATCAGCACGCGTCCATCTACGACGAGACGGACACCGGCAGCGGTCGCAGCGCGGTGCGGATCGCCTCCGTGGCCGCGCTCGGCGGATTCCTCTTCGGCTACGACAGCGCGGTCATCAACGGTGCCGTCGCCGCCGTCGAGGACCGGTTCAACGCGGCCCCCGGCCCCCTCGGCTTCGCCGTGGCCTCGGCCCTGCTCGGCGCCGCGGCCGGCGCCCTGACCGCCGGGAGGTTCGCCGACCGCTTCGGCCGGCTGTTCACCATGAAGGTGGCCGCGGTGCTGTTCTTCGTCAGCGCGCTGGTCACCGGGTTCGCGCCCAACCTGATCGTCCTGATCATCGGCCGCATCGTCGGCGGCATCGGCGTCGGCGTGGCCTCGGTCATCGCCCCGGCCTACATCGCGGAGGTCGCGCCGGCGCGGATCCGGGGCCGACTCGGCTCGCTGCAGCAGCTGGCCATCGTCAGCGGCATCTTCCTCTCCCTGCTGGTCGATTTCGCCTTCGCGGCCGCGGCCGGCGGCTCGCGGGAGCCGTTCTGGTTCGGTCTCGAGGCGTGGCGGTGGATGTTCCTCGCCATGGCCGTCCCGGCTGTGGCCTACGGCCTGCTCACCCTGACCATCCCCGAGTCGCCGCGCTACCTCATCGCCACGCACCGGATCCCCGAGGCGCGGCGGATCCTCAGCGCCCTGCTGGGCGAGCGCGGTCTCGACATCAAGATCAATCGGATCCGGCAGACGATGGAGCGCGAGAAGCCGCCCTCCTGGGCCGACCTGCGCGCGCCACGGAGCGGGCTGCTGCCGATCGTCTGGGTGGGCCTGGGCCTGTCGGTCTTCCAGCAGTTCGTCGGGATCAACGTGATCTTCTACTACTCGAACGTCCTGTGGGAGGCCGTCGGCTTCAGCGAGGCCGACGCCTTCGTCATCACCGTGATCACCTCCGTGGTGAACATCGCGACCACCCTGATCGCGATCGCCACGGTCGACCGCTTCGGTCGCAAGCCCCTGCTGCTCATCGGCTCGGTCGGCATGGCCGTCACGCTCGGCACCCTGACGGTCATCTTCGGAACCGCACCGCTGAACGCCGAGGGCAACCCGGTGCTCTCGGGTGCGACCGGCCCGATCGCGCTGATCGCGGCGAACCTGTTCGTCGTGGCGTTCGGCATGTCCTGGGGGCCGGTGGTGTGGGTCCTGCTCGGCGAGAAGTTCCCCAACCGGATCCGCGCCGCGGCGCTGGCCTTCGCCGCCGGCGGTCAGTGGGTGGCCAACTGGCTGATCACGGTCAGCTTCCCGGTGTTGAGCGACGCGTCCCTCGGCCTGGCCTACGGCTTCTACACCGTCTGCGCGGTGCTGTCCTTCGTCTTCGTGCTGCGCTGGGTGCGGGAGACCAAGGGCGTCGAGCTGGAGGAGATGCACGACGACGCCCGGGCGGTCCGTGGCGGTGCTGGTCACTCCGGCTGACGACGGTTCTCACGCTCGTCCCCGCACGGCGGGCGGATCCCTGGCCCGGCGGCGGGCCGGTTCCTAGACTCCTCCTGGAGGTCGACAGGCGGAGGTCGATCACATGCGCAGGTATCTCGTCGTCGCGAACCAGACCCTCGGTGGGCGGGAGCTCCGGGAGGAGATCCGCAAGCGGGCGGTGGCGGGTGAGTCCTCGTTCTACGTGCTCGTGCCCAACACCCGCGCCGCCCACTACCACGTGGTGCCTGCGGCCGGCGGCGTCGTCCCCATGCCGAGCCTGGCCACGAGCTACGGCGGGCCCGAGACGGACGAGGAGGCGACCGAGGAGGCCCGGGAGCGACTGTCGCAGATGCTGGCCGACCTCGCCGAGTCAGGAGTCGAGGCCGAGGGGCATCTGGGCAATCCCCACCCCCTGGCGGCCATCGAGGAGGCCCTCGGGGACCGTGAGTTCGACGAGGTCATCGTGGCGACCCTGCCCAAGCGGGTCTCACGCTGGCTCGGTTCGGACATTCCGCACCAGGTCGAGCGCCGTTTCGGTCTGCCGGTCACCACGATCGTCAGTCGAGGGTGACCGGCAGACTCCAGGGCGGCCGCCGCCGTCACTGCCATTGGAGCGATCGGGAGGAGACTGCCGTCACCGCGTGGGATCGGCGGCGTCGCGTAGGTGGTCCTCCTCCAGGCATGGCCAGAACCGGCGCCGGTCTCCGAGGCGACGAGCGCCCCAGGTGCTGGGGTCACGGTGGGGACATCGGTGCTGCAGGGGCGATCCCGCGGCAGCACGGATGGTGCCACCGTCCGCATGCTCGTGGTCGAGCAGTGGGTGGGCGTGCCGGGTGAAGGTGGTTCGGAGCGCCTGGGCCACGCCATCGCCACCATCACGCTCACCGTCCACCAGCACGTCCACCCCGGCATGGGCCGCGAGGCGGCCGACCGCTTCGCCGCGCTGCTTGACGCTGATGCGCGGCGCGGAGTACCACGCGGGTATCACGAGGGCCTCAGGAGCCCCGACAGCAAGACACCCCAGGCTCCTGACCTGCAGGAACACCGGGGCGAGGCTGTGTCCGAGGGGCGACACGCTACATACGCACACGCCTTCAGTGACGGGAACGCACTTCGCGTGCTCCTCGCGGTGGCTGCGCCTGACCGAAGAGCCGGGCGGAGGAGGCGTGTGCCGCCTCCGCCCGGGCCGGGGTCAGGCGTCGTCGGTCTTCTCCTTCGATCCGAGCGCTCCGCTCAGGTGGCCGGTGACGTCGTCCCCTCCCCCCTGCGAAACGGGTCACCGCGCAGGACCTGCAGACCAGCGGCCGAGCGGCCACGATCACGGGGCCTGGCTTCTCGCCTCGGCCGCCGCAGCCAGGTCGGTCAGGTACTGCTCGACGAGACGGCGCAGCCGGCGAGGCGGCTGACCGTCGAATTCCAGGGTCAGGGTGGCGCGGGTTGCCGGGGCCGCGTAGACGGCGCCCATCGGGGTCAGGCGCAGTGACCCCGAGATCGGCGGGCCACCCCCGACGGCGACCGTGACCGGCAGCAGAACCGCGCCGCCCGAGCGCACTGAGCTGCCGACCTCCACGGCTGGCCTCCGCGGTTGGCCATCACGGCGCCGGCCACGCCGTGCCCGGCCATACCGCTGGACCGGTGCGCGGGCCGGCCACTGATGCCCGGCCGCCGCTCCGGCCATCAGCAGCGCCACGCCGAGCGGGTCGGCCGCGATGGTGCGCTCGGCGCTCAGGGTCGCTACCGGGCGACTCGACCCTCGTCCACCAGGGGGGCCGTAGAGGCTGCTCATGAGGCCTTCTCGGGCACGGTGTGGCTCCTCCCACGGGCCCCGGGCTCGTGTCCGTTGCACAACTCGGAGCCAAAGGGGACCCGCGAGGCGAGGCATGACGGCGGGCCGCTCGTCAGTGCCGATGGGCGTGCGCGGGCCTGGTCAGCTGGGCGAGTCGGTCAGCGCGGGCCGCCTCCGCCGGGGTGAACGGGTCCCCGGGGCGGTCCAGGATCACCGGCTCGCCGTCGGGAACCAGCACTCGTAGCCGGGTGTCGCGCAGCGCCAGGTCCTGCGGTGCCCCGGGATCGGGGTCGTCGGTCGTGTCCGCCGCCGGTGTCGGCCGGACGCGCGCGCCCAGCAGCTCGGCGAGGGCCATCGGAAGCTCCTCCGGGTCGGCCGCCACCCGGGCGGCCACGGTCAACGCTCGAGTCTGGCCGTCGGCGAGCGCCAGCACCGTCGTCGGCCACACACGCACCTCGGACCCGCCGGCGGCGACGACGGCCCGCTTGATGGCCCCGTCGTCCATGTGTCACGGGGCGGCCAGCACGAACTCGTCGAGCACACGGTGGGGCAATGTGTGCGAGTGGACGCCGAGCACGTTCAGGTCGTGTGCGGCGAACGCGTGGGCGAGGCGCTCCAGGGCTCCCGGCTGGTCGCGCACCGTGACCCTGACCCGCCACAGCGAGCTCGCCTCGTGCAACCGCCTGGTACCCGCACCGCCCGGTACCTGCAGCCAGGCTCTCAACGCCCGTACCGCCGCCGGTTCGAAGACCCACATCGCCAGGGCGGTGGAGGCCGTCGCGAGCAGCAGGGCGCTGAACGGGTACGGCGGATGAAACCACAGGACCAGCAGGTGCAGCCCCAGCTCGAGCGGTGACACCGCGAGGAGCTTGACGACAGCCATTCGCGTCTTGCGTGGCTCCGGTAGGCGACCACAGGAATCGCATCGGGCATGTTCGTCGGCTGGGTGTGTCCGTTGTCGCAAGGGCTCGTCCTGTTCATGGTCGTCTTCCTCCGGCCGCGGGCTCACCTGTTCGGCCGCATCGTCCGGGGAGAGGGCTCGGCGTGGCGCTCAGCGCCCCGACTCCTGCCGCGTACTGATCGGCCAGGCGGTGGCCCTTGCCTTGGCCTCGGCGGCATCGCTGGCCAGCCGCTGCGCGGCCGTGACATCACCGTTCTCCCGGGAGATTGCGGCCGCGTGTCCCACGCCTGAACGGCGGTGACCGGGGTGGCCGCCGCCCTTGCCGGAACGTTTCCTCCGCAGGTCAGACGGCCGGATCGCCGCTATGTGTGCTTGCCCACGCCCACTCTCGCCGTCCTCGAGCCACGGCCGCTCGCGTGCCTGTCCCTCGGTCGTCCCGGATCGGCAAGGCGTCGCCGAGGTCGCCGCGGGGTATGTCCGGGCCACGCGCAGCAGGTGCTCCGCTCGGCTGCCGGCCACGGCGCCGACCCGATCGCCGGGGTGCGGGCGGGCTCGCCGCGGTCCTGCGGCTGACCGGGCCGCGGAGTATCAAAGTGGTATCACGGGGCCCTCCGGACCCCGGGGATGCCAACGCCCCGGGCTCCAGACCTGCTGGAACACCGGGGCGATGCTGTGTCCGAGGGGCGACACGGTACTTCCGCACACGGCTCGGGCATCGCTGAATCGACGCTGGCTCAGGGTTGCGTGCCCTCGGCCGTGTGGATGCGGCGTGCTGGCGCTGCTCGCTCATGGCCGCCCGAACCGCGACATCGCCGCGGAACGCTTCATCAGCGAGGCAACGGTGAAGACCCACCTGGGACACATCTACGACGACTCGGCGTCGCCCCTCGTGGGCGTGCGCGTACGAGGAAAGTCAGGGCCACACCGGCTGGCCGGTGGCCTCGAGGACCGACAGCCACAGGTCCCCGTGCGGATCCACCTGATTGCGGCTGGCGGTCACCAGGGAGATCGGCAGGTGGACGAAGCGCCCGTGCCAGCGACCGACGACGGTCGCTGTTCGCCCGGCCATCGCCGCGTGGACGGCGGCTTGCGCGAGCCGAGCACAGTAGACACTGTCGAAGGCGTTGGCCGGCACGCTGCGAATCGCGTAGCCAGGGTCGACGTAGCGCAGACTGATCTCCCGGCCAGCGGCCGCCGCGTGCGCGGTGAGCTGATCGCGCAGCAGGCCGCCGATGTCGTTCAGCCGGGCGTTGCCTGAGGCGTCCCGTGCATCGGATGCGAGGAAGAGGTCCTGGCCCGCGCCCTCGGCGACGACGATCACTGCGTGTCCCTGCCGGTCGAGCAGCCGGTCGACCTGCGCGAGCAGGCCGCGCGCGCCGTCCAGCAGTACCGGCACCTCGGGTATCAGCACGACGTCGACGCCCTCGCTGGCCAGGCTGGCGTAGCAGGCGATGAAGCCGGAGTGCCGGCCCATGAGCTTGATGAGGCCGACGCCGTCGGGGGTGGAGCGGGCCTCGGTGTGTGCCGCGCGAATGGATTCGGCTGCCCGGGCGAACGCCGTCTGGAAGCCGAAGGTGCCATCGATCCAGGGAATGTCGTTGTCGATCGTCTTCGGCACGCCGACCACCGCGATCGGCACGCTGCGGCGGGCCGCCTCGTCGGCGATCCGCTCGGCGCCGCGCAGCGAGCCGTCGCCACCCACGACGAACAGTACGTCGATGCCTTGTTCGACGAGCGTGTCCACCATCGCCGCCGGGTCCTGCCCACCGCGGGAGGTGCCGAGCACCGTGCCGCCCCTGTCATCGATGCCTTCGACAACGGCCGGGGTGAGCGCGACGGCGTCCGCGGCCCCGGTCCGGGTCAGCCCGCGGTAGCCGTTGCGGAAGCCGGAGACCGAGCGGACGCCGTAGTGCTCGAAGAGCTCGACCACCAGACTGCGGACGACGTTGTTCAACCCCGGGCACAGGCCCCCGCAGGTCACGATGCCGGCCCGGGTACGCGCAGGGTCGAAGAACAGCCGCGACCGTGGGCCTCCAGGCTCGAAGGCTGGGAGCTCGCGGGTGGGGACCCGGCGCCGCACCGCCATGTCGAGGGTGTCGTCGAGCAGCACGCGGTCGGTCTCGGCGACGTAGTGGACGCTGTCCTCCCGGCGCAACAGTCCGCCGTCCAGTGGAGAAGGAAACGTGGCCGGCCCGAGCGTGCGCACGGCCAGGTCGGCCGCAGTCAGCGAGAGCTGGTCGCCCGTGTGCATGCCACGCGATGCTGCCCGCTCCATGTTCCCCAGACGTGAACCGGCCGCTCGAACGGCCGGCGTGCCTGCGCGGCGCAGGGCGGATCGGGGAGTCGGCAGTCCCGCTCACCGCCACACGTTCGGCGGCGACCGTCCGGTTCCTCCGACTCCACGTCGAGGCCTGGAGTACGACCACGCCGGCCTCACCACATGGAAAGCACAGGAGCTCCGCGACTGGCTCCGTGCGGCTGCCGACGGCCGCCCTCCGGCGGCATCAAACCCGTGACGCTTCAGGGCGCCCTCAACGTTCGGCACTGGCGTGAGCCAGTGATCATGTGTCCGAGGGGCGACACGTCACATACGCCCACGCCCGCGGGTAAGCCGGTGAAGCCGTTCCCAGCAGTGAAGGATGGCGAAGAGGCATCGTCTCTCGGCATCGATGTTCAGCGGCGGGAGCACTTCCTCCACAGTGAGCCGAGGTCACAGTGGGTCCACGCGCCTTGAGCCGACTCCGCGATCGACCGGCCAGCGACCTCCGCGGCGCGGCCGAGCTTCCGGCGAAGGCAGCGCCGAACCCGCTCGTGGCGCCGGCCGCGCATCTGGGCTTGTCGTCCAGGCCTTCGCGACTCATAGGGTCGCGGCGATACAGGCACGGCCCGGCGTGCCGCGCGCGACCCGGACCGGTACCTCATCGTCGTGCACCGAACGAGTGATGCAGTACTCGCCCCGGCGTGCAGACCTGCAGCCCTCCAGCTCGCACCGGACCGGCTGGCCGCGGTGCCAGGGACGGCTGGACGGTCGTCAGCCGCGAGTGGTCACGGCCGTGTCGACCAGGAACCGAGCATGCTGCAGGCCCGGCACCTGGCAACGGTGATGACGTCGCACCAGGCCAAGTCCAGCCGTTCGAGTTGCTGCTGCGTGAACGCCTCGCACAACGAGGCGCCGTCCCCGTCGACGAGGTGGAGGTGAGCGTCTCGGGTCCTGGCGCCGATCGTCCGGGCGACCGGGAAGGGAGCGGGACGGAAGCTGCCCCCTCCGGTGACCCGCTGGTCGATGGGCGCGGTCAGGAACGCGGTCGAACTCGGCATGGGTCGATCCACTTCGCATCTGCTGCGTGGTGTCGCCGAGGACCGGAGCGACAGGACTCCACCGAGGACCGGAGCGGAGGGCCGCTGGGCGACCGAACACCACGGTAGTCGCCCCCGCCGACGCCGGGCCACGCGGGCGGCATGCCGCCGGTGTGCTCGGGGCTCAGGGGGACAACCCGAGAGTGACCACTGCGGTCGCTACCTCGTGCAGGGACGCGTTGTGGTCGCGAGCGTGCTTGCGAAGCACCTGGAACGCCTCCTCGACGGAGGTTCCGCGGCGCTCGGCCAACATGCCCTTGGCCTGCTCGATGACGACCCGTGACTGGAGGGCGCTTTCCAGCTGTTCGTTCAGCTCAGTCAGCCGCTCCTGCGCGCTCCGTCGCTCGGTGACGTCCCGGATGTTGCAGATCCGGCCCCGGACGGCTGGGTCGTCGAGCAGGTCCGAGACGACCATCTCGACCCAGCGCCAGGAGTCGTCGGGGCAGCGGAGGCGGCACTCCAGCGCGGGGGGCTCGTCCCGCTGTTCCAGGGCGGGCGCCTGCATGACGACCGGTCGGTCGTCGGGGTGCACGAGGTCCCACAGGCGCATCCCGAGAACGCTCTCCTCAGCCCAGCCGAACAGCCGGGTGAAGGCGGGGCTGGCGTACGAGACGGTGCCGCTTCGGGACATGACCAGGACTGCGTCCGACGAGCGGGCAAGTAGTGGGCGAAGCGCGTGGCCGAGGTCCGTGGAGACCCCCACGATGCCGACCAGGCGACCATCGTGAGTCCGCACACCGACGTCGGTCACGAGCGCGGAGAAGGTCGAGCCGTCCTTGCGGACGACGGTGAAGCCGCCGGACCAGGACCTGCCCTCTCGCAGCGACTGCATGATGTCGTCGCCGTGTTCCTGCCCGGCCTCCGGGACGGTCACCTCCCTGATGTTGCGGCCCAGGATCTCCTCGGCGGTCCAGCCGTACAGTCGCTCGGCCGCGGCGTTCCACCGGACGATGTGGCCGCCCAGGTCCGTGGCGATGACCGCGTGGCCCAGAAGGTCGAGCAGCCGGTCGGCGTCAACCCAGTCGCTCGTCACCCCACTGGAGGCGAGGTCGTCGTCCGGAGCCAACCCGTCACCTCCCGACCGGATCGGCGGTCCGGGCTTTCCCCCGAGAGAATCGTGACGCCGCCGTCCGAAAGCGGCAATCGCAGACCCGCTCCGCGCCGGATTTTCCGTGACGCGGCCTGCCGGCAGCGGGAAGGCCGTCCGGCCACCGCCTGCTCGGCAGTCCCTCCCAGCACACGCCGCAGCGCCGCCTCGTCGCGGGCGGTCGCAGACGCGAGGGAGGGAGGTGGCCGAACCGGGTCGGCGGAGACCCTGGTGGTCGTAGAGGGCCGAGCCGAACTGTGGGCCAATCGAACTGTGGTCCAAACGGGGGAAGGCACCCCACTTCGACGTGTCCGAGGGGCGACACGGTACATGCGCACACGCCTGCTGCGCCCTGACGGACCCCGTCGACGGGTGCAGGCCGAATGGGGTCGGTGGCCCGCCCTCGGGGTCTGTGGCGCGGCTGCCTCAGCGCGCAGTCGGTGACGCGCCGGTGAGGCTGCGGACGATCCCGCCGAGGAGCGCTGCGCGGGCCGCTGGGTCCGGTACCTGTTCGATCCCGAATCCGAGGAGGACGGTGTCCTCGGTGGTGATCGCCGCCCCGACCTGCGACTGTGCCCGCACGAAGTCCCCGACGTTCGGCGGGCTGGCCTCGGGCGCACCCGGCACCGTCCACGTCCCCAGGTCGGTCTCGAAGCCCTCCGGCTCGCCGGCCGTGCCCCCGATCAGCAGCCGCGTCTGGTCCACGAACACCCCGGCCCCGCCGGTGGACGCGTCGGTCACGTAGCTGATCGCCAACTCGACCTGCCCGCCCGCATACGCGGACAGATCGAAGCCGACCTGCTGCCAGCCCGCGGAGGTGCCGGTGATCCGGTGCCACGCGCCCGTGGTCCCGGTCGGCCGGCAGGGGGTGCCGCCGGTCAGGTAGTGCGAGAGGAACGGGTGTCGCTCCAACAGGAAACCGACCTCGCACGCCGTCGGCGGTCCAGCGTCACTCTGTCCGCCGATCTCGGGCAGCGTCGTCCAGGCGTCGGTGCCGACGGGGTGGGCCTCGACGATGACGTTGTCGTAGCCGGCCTCCACGTCGTAGGACAGCGCGAACTCGAGCGTCGGATTCTGCGCCGAGGTGACGTCGTTGAGATCGACGGTGCGGGTGAGCCGCATGTACGAGCCGTCGGCGTGCTCCGCCGCGGCGAACCAGTCGCCCTCGAAGGTCTCGAGGTTGCCCGGCGGTCCGCCCCGGTACTCGCCGGACACGGCACTCGCGAACTGCGGGAACCGGTCGGAGGGCAGCACGGCGCTCGTGGGCACGAACGTCCCGGCCTCATCGATCGGGTTGCTCGGCGTGGACGCCAGGACCGTGCTCGTGCCGAGGAGCGGCGCGCCCGTCCCGTCCAGGAACTCCGGCGCCGCGCGCGGCGACCGGGTGAACGCGCCCAGGTAGTACTGGGTGAAGTCGTCGGCGAGCAGCAGGCAGTCGCTGAAGGGGTCGACCGTCACCACGCAGTCCTGGTCCGGCGCGCCGTCCAGTCCGTAGTAGATGCCCCCGAGCCCCGTGCCAAGCGCGCCGTGGTAGCCCGCCGTCTCACCGGCGAGCGCCAGGGTGCCCCCTGCGTTGAGGTAGTCGCGGACTACGAGCGTCAGGAACTGCTGTCGCTCCGCGACGGCCGCGTCCTCCAGCGGTGCGCCGAGGACATCGGTCAGGACGTCCTCGGCGTCCTGGGTCAACCGGTTGTCGCCGAGATACCAGACCACGCTGTCGAAGTGGCTGAGCACCCCGAGGTCGTGGGGCACACCCTGGGCGGACACGTCCCACACGGCGGAGTCGATGCCGGCGTCGGCGAGCGCGTCGACGTACTCCTGCGCGTACCGAGGAGCGGTGGTGGCACCCGGCTCGCCGGGGTTGTGGCCCTCGTAGTCCTCGTTGGCCAGCACCAGGACCGATCCGCCGTCGTGTGCCACGGTGAAGCTGAAGCGCTCGCTCGTCACCGGGCCACGACCGGGCCGCACGCCGGTGAACCACACCTCGACGTCCTGCCCCGGGCCGGCCCCGCGGACCTCTCCGCGGATCTCCGCGTAGTGGGTGTCGCCCTCGTCCCCGTAGCGCTCCCCGCCGTCCCACTCGCGCACGGGCGCGCGCCGTTCGGCCCCGCCGTCGATCCGAAAACGCAGCTGGACGTCGCTCAGGTCTCGTCGGGCCGTGACGGCGACCGTCTGCGGGGTTCCGTAGGAGACGGGGAAGGGGTCGAGCACGAAGTCCGGCACCGTGCGGCCGACGATCGAGACGGGGGTCGACGGATCCTGCGCCGATCGGGCCACGGCCAGCGCGAAGGGGAGGTTCTTGTCGAAGTCCGCCTGGACCAGCGGTTCGGAGTCGGGGAACTCGAAGATGCTCCCGCAGGCGTCGGGCTCGAAGGCGTCGCCGGGGTCGGCTGCGCTGGCCGTCTGGCACGTCGACATCTCGAGGGTGAAAGCAAGCGTGCCGTACGCCTCCTCGGCGTGCTCGGTCGTGTCGCCGTTCGTGGTGTACAGCTCCGCGGAGATGTCCGGGTCGTAACCGGGTACCGCGGGGGTCGCGTCGTCCCCGGCCATCACCTCGTAGATGATGTCGTCGGGCGTCGGGGTGGCGACCTGCCAGCCCGTGCCGTAGAGCAGCAGCTCGGCCGCGGAGTGGTAGTTCACGAGGAACTCGGGACCGATCCGGCGCATGAGCCCGTCGAGAGCCTGCGTCTCGGGCTCGGACGAGGGGGCCGGGCCCCGGTAGACCTCGCTGTCCGGCGACGGGGACGAGCCCTCGTCGTCGTATCCCCAGTGGGTCGGGAAGTTTCGGTTGGGGTCGACGCCGTCGATCGCGGTGATCGCGCCGTCGCCGTCGTTGTCGCGCAGGTTCTTGCGCCACAACCGGTCGGTGGTGAACGTGTAGTCGTAGCCGTCCGGGTTCGCCACGGGGACGAACCACAACTCGGTGCGGTCCAGCAGTCCGCGGAGCTCGGCGTCGGTGCCGTAGCCGTCGACCACGTGTCGCATCAGCCGCCGGGTCATCTCCGGGGTGATCCACTCGCGGGCGTGCTGGGCCGAGACGTAAAGCACCGCGGGGCGACGACCGTCGGGCACCCGTCGGGCGTCCGTGGTCACCTTGAAAGCGAGGATCTCCTGCCCGGTGACGGATCGGCCGATCACGACCTGCTCCACCAGGTCCGGGTGGGCCCCCGCGAGCGCGACGAACTCCTCGCGGAGCCCACCCGCCCCGCTCCACGGGCGGAACACGGCCGCCGTGGCCTCCGACTGGGCGGGAGCCGCCCGCGTCTGCAGTGGCACGCCCTGCGCCAGCAGCGCGTGCGCCCTGCGCTCACCGAGCACGACCTCGACCCTGACCGAGCCGGGTTCACCGCTGGGCGCGGTCAGCACCTCGCGGCGGTCGAGCCCGCTGTCCAGCACCAGGGCCAGCTGCTCGGGTTTCAGCTCGCCGGTGTAGGCGACCGCGCCCTTGCCGCCGGGCGGCGGTGCGGCGCTCGCACCGGTCCCCGTGCCGACCAGCAGCCCGAGCACGAGCGACAGGACTGTGAGGAGGGCGGGAACAGACCCGCCGGGAGGGCGCTCAGCCGCACGCACCATGTCGACCGTCCAGACCGTGAGACGGGGGAGCGGGACGGGTCCAGCATCACCTGGCCGACTGCCCTCACATCTCGTGCTCACCTGCGTACCGGGCGCTGCGAGTGTGCGATCGGGGCGTGCTGCCGCAGCATGTGCGTCCGGCCACGCGGCGTGACGGGACGGGCTGGCTCAGTGCAGGGCCCCGGCACGTGGCGGGAAGACCGGTCGACAGCCGACCCCCAAGAATCACCGGACGGCGTGGACGTCTCCTCGACCGCGCACCGCGTGAGTGTGCGCGGTGAGACACCGTCCCCGAGCAGCTCCGACGGTCCGCAACGCGATCGCGGCCACCCGTTCCGGGGCGAACTCGCGGTGCATCTCGGTGTCGTGTCCCCGTCGCCCCCCGACCAGGAACCAGCGGACGCCGGGCGGCTCCCCGGCCAGCCGGTCCAGGGACCCGCGCTTGTGCGCCTTGCCACTGCAGAACAGACGCCCGGGCTGATGCCCCAGTCGGTCAGGACGGCACCCCGCGGAAAGCTGTGCCGCTCGAGGAACTGGGTGATCGGGCCGGCGAGGTTCCAGGGCCCGTTGTCGAGGTAGACCGGGGCGTGCGGGGCACCCTCGACGAGACGGTTCGCCAGCGCGGCCATGCCGGCCACCGGACGCCGGGTCGAGCCGTTGCCCATGAACGTGCGCCACGCGGCGCGGAGGGGATGCCGGATACCGGTGATCCACACCGTGTCGTCGAGGTCGCAGACGACGCCGCGGTTGGCGTCGGGCGAGGCGACATGGACCGGAGCCGGCACCGGCGGCGTCCCTCCACGTGCAGCACTGCTGCGGCCGGCCCTGGAGGTAGCGCGACCGGGATGTTGACGTCGATCAGCAGTCGCCGCCAGCCGGGGATGTCACGGCGGGCGTTCGGGTCGGTACCCGCGGGGGCGAGCAGCAGGCGCCCCCGCACTCGCGCCCGGCCCTGTGCTGCGCAACCCGGGTAGCCGAGGACGGTGATCGTCCGGCCTCGGCCACGGGCGCGGTCCGACAGCGCCCGGTTGACCCGGGTTTTGGGGCGGTACGGTAGGCGACCGGCGCGAGTCGCAGCGACCAGCTCGCGGGAGCAGCGGGCTGCCGCGGCATGAACGCCTCCGTCCCGACGAGCGACGGGCCGACCGTACCGACCTCGGGGAGCCGCTGGCGGCATGTCCGTCGGGCCCTCGGCCATGGCCGGCGCCACGGCCAGCTCGGCGCATACCAGCAGGCGTCCCTGCACGGGCAAGGAGGCGGGCTTCGGCGGGCTGCTGGAGAGTGGCTCAGCAACCGGATACAACGCGGGGATCGCCGGACCTTCGTAGGCCACGACACACACAGACCGCCGGCTCCTGACCTGCAGGAACCACAGGGTGAGGTTGTGTCCGAGGGGCGACATGCCACATACGCACACGGCTTCGCGGGAGCCGATGAGCGGTCGGAGGGTGTCCCTGGAGTCGTGGCCATCGAGATCTCCACGGAGATGGCACGTCGCCCGAGGAGGTGCGGAGCGGTTGCCGACGGGCGTTGTGCCGCACCGCTCCTCCGCGGTCACGCCCGTCCGCGGAGGATGCGGCGCCAGTAGACCTGCGGGAGCGCGTAGCGGTCGAACCACCACGTCGCCCGCCGGGGCTTCATCGGATCGACGAACGGCACGGACGCGGTCGGCCGGCCGTCGCGGGTGAACTCGGCGAGCATCAGCGCCCGGCGGCGCACCGTGATCGGTGTGACCGTGTACCCGTCGTACCGCTGCATCGGTGCCCCGCTCCGGTCGGCCGCCAGGTTGTGGGCCAGGATCGCGACCTGGCGCCGCAGGGCTCCGCCGGAGGGGCGCGTCGCCACGGCGGCGGCGTCGCCGAGCCCCCAGATCGACGCGTGCGAGCAGTGCCGCAGGGTGTACGGGTCGACGTCGGCCAGGCCCGGCACCGCGTCGGCCGCGAGGCCGCTGTCGGCGATCCAGCGTGGAGCCCGGTAGTGGGGGACGGCGTGGGCGACGTCGACGTCGTCGATCACCCGCCGCCCGGTGCGTGTAGCGACCGTGACGGCGTGGGCATCCGGGTCCACGCGCTCGATGCGGGCCTCGCGCAGCACCTCGACGCCGTAGGTGGCGAGAGCCCGGTCCACGACCTCGTCGGCCTCCGGAACGCCCACGGCGGACCGCTCGGGGAGGACGAGCCGGACCCGGAGGTCGCTCAGGACACCGGTGCGCCGCCAGTGGTCGCAGGCCAGGAAGAGCGGCTTGAGCGCGGTCGGACCACAGGACGCCGGCTCCGGCGGCACGGTGAAGAGCGCGGAGCCGGCGCGCAGCGACGCCAGGCTCGGCCAGACCCGCGGCGCGGCGCCAGGGACGTAGGTGGAGGTGGCCCACCCGTCGTGGTAGGCCGCCTGCAGCCCCGGAGTGGCCTCCCAGTCCTCCACCAGGCCGGGGCACAGGACGAGCGTCGAATACGGCAGGGTGCGCCTCGCACGCGTGCGCACGGTCCTGGCGACCGGGTCGACCGCCTCGACGGCGTCGCGGATCCACGCGCACCCGTCGGGGATGACGTCGGCCATCGGGCGTTCCAGGTCCGCCATCGTCGCCTGCCCACCGCCGACGTAGTTGAGCAGGGGCTTGTAGCGGTGCACCGGCTGTGGGGCGACGACGGTGACGCCCGGGGTGCCGTCGCGGACCAGTCGTGCCGCCAGGGAGATGCCGGCGTTGCCCCCTCCGACGACGAGCACCTCGTGTCGTTCCACGTCCCCTCCGGTCACGGGTTCAGGGCGGCCGGCGTCCTCGGTCGGCACGATCATCCGGCCGATCGATCCGAGCCGTGCCGGGTGGACGGCCACCGGCGCAGCCGAGGGCAGCGAGCCGACGCGGTCACGGCGCGGTGCCCGTCGGCGACGGTGTCGAAGGCGAGTCGGAACACGAGGGTCCCGATCTGCTTCCCACCGAGGCCGGCGTCGAGCAGCGGCTGGACGACCCGACGTTGCTGGGGCGAGAACTCCGCATGCAGCGTCCTTCCGGAAGACCGGCGCCGCCGGATGCACGGCAGGAACTTCCGCGAGCGGATGGCCGGACGAGTGGGATCACCCGTGCACCGCACGCCTCCCGCGGACGACGCGCCCGGGGCCGGGTCCTGCTCCGGACGATGGCGCATCCCGCGTCCGTCCGGGATCTCAGTCCCCGACGGTGGGGAGGAACTCCGGAGCCCGGCGTGCCCCGACCTCGGACTCGAAGTCGAGGGCCAGGTCCAGCACGGCGGCGTCCTCCCATCGGCTGCCGATGAAGGAGATCCCGATCGGCAGCGCCTCCTGTGGGCCGGCGAAGCCGGCCGGGACAGTGACGCTGGGGTAGCCGGCAACCGCCGCGGGGGTGGAGGACTCGTAGCCGAACGCGTCACCGATGCCGTCGATGTGCTCGTACCTGGTGACCCAGCCGGGCGTGTTCGTCAGGGCCACGATCGCCTCGAGGTCGTCCTCGGGCCCGGGCCCCTGGGCCAGAGCGTCGTCGATGGAAGCCCGGGCTGACGTGCGGATGGTGTCGCGCAGCTCGCGCACTGCCGGGTCATCAGCCGGGACGGCCGCCGCCTGCGCCTGCTCGAAGGTCTCCTGGTCGAAGGGGACCAGTTCGAGCGAGTCCTGCCGGTTGAAGGCGATGAGGCCGGCGAGATCGGCCGGGTGGTCGCCGGGGGTGGCCGCGAGATAGGCGTTGATGTCGCGGTGGAACTCGGCCAACAGCGCCGGGAACTCGCCCTCGTCGATCTCGGCCTGGTTCGCCAGCCGCACCGGGATCGGCGTGGCCCCCGCGGCCTCGATCGACTTGATCGCGGTCCCGAAGACCGCCTCGGTGGCGTCGTCGACGGCCACGGACTCCTCGGGCGTCAGCGTCAGCACGCCGATCCGCGCGCCTTCCAGCGCGTCGTCCTCCGGCTCCGCACCGCGGAGTTCTCGCCTAGGAGCCGCCAGGGTTGCTGGATCAGCAGGGTCCGGCCCGGAGATGACCTGCACGAGCAGCGCCGCATCGACGACGTGCCGGGCGATGGGTCCAGCAGTGTCCTGCTCGGCGGAGATGGGGACGACTCCGGTGCGGCTGACCAACCCGAGGGTGGGTTTGAGGCCGACGACGCCGGTGGCGCCGGCCGGGCTGACGATGGATCCATCGGTCTCGGTCCCGATGGCCACCTGGGTGAGGGAGGCGGCGACGGCCACGGCCGAGCCGGAGGAGGAACCGTTGGGGTTGCGGTCGAGAACGTGGGGGCTGTTCGTCTGCCCGCCCACAGCGCTCCAACCGCTGGTGGCATCGTGCCCGCGGAAGTTCGCCCATTCCGACAGGTTCGCCTTGCCCAGGAGGACCGCGCCGGCCTCGCGGAGCTCACGGGTGATCGTCGCGTCGTCGGGCCGGCTCCCGAGCAGGGCGCGGGAGCCGGCCGTGGTCGGCATGTCCGCGGTGTCCACGTTGTCCTTCAGCAGCACGGGGATCCCTTCGAGGGGGCTGCGCGCGCCGCTCTCCCGGCGGACCTGGTCACTGGCAGCGGCCTCGGCCACGGCGTTCGGGTTCACGAAGAGCACCGAGCCGAGCACGTCGTCGAGCTCGGCGATCCGGGCCAGGTAGGCCTGGGTGAGCTCGACCGCGGTGAAGTCCCCGGCGTCGATCCGGGACTGGATCTCGGGGATGGTGGCGGCATCGAGGTCGAGGCCGCCCAGCGACGGTGCGACGACGGCGGGACCTGTCGTCCCGGGCACCGGGTCGGCGCCGGACGACGGGACCGCCACGGCGCCGGAGAGGACCAGCAGCACTCCGGCCATGGCAGCGGTCACCGTGGCACTTCTGCTCCAGGGACAGGGGTCGAGGGCCACACGCATGGTTCCTCCCAGGCGTTCCGCGGGATGCCCCGGAGCGCACGTGCCTGGTGCCTCAGTCGGGCATACAGGACCGTCCAGCAGACGCACAGGAGACGCAGACACGGACCTCGACGGCGTCGCGTTGCGGTTCGGGAGCCGTCACGCTGCGTGGTTCGCTGGGCACAGCGCAGGCAGCGGCTACTCCGGTGGCGATGAACAGATGGCTCACCGGCGAGGCGGGCGCGTCAGATGGGACGGCGAGGCGACCGGACGCCCACCGAGCCCTCCACGGGCGCTTCCGGCACCCCGGGAGGGCACGGCACGGGGAAGCGCGTCGGCCGGCGCCGAGCGGCCGACGCGCGGCTTCTCGACGTCGTCAGCCGCTGAGTCCGCCGTCGATCGTGGAGGTCGCGGCGGTGACCATGGCGCGGGCGTCCGAGGCGGGACCGCGCGGCCCGTGCGATGCCTGCTCCGGCGATGCGATCCCAGGAGGTGCGGGGAAGGGTGCGGACCCTCGCACGGGAGGGCCTGGAGCCCCGCATTGGATGACACGATCCGGGCCATGGCATCGCCAGGGACGCCAGCGGGCACGGGCGGCACGGCGTTCGTCCTCGGTGGCGGGGGAGTGCTCGGGGCGGCCGAGGTCGGGATGCTGCAGGCGCTGTTCGAGCACGGGGTCCGGCCCGACCTGGTCGTGGGCACGTCGGTGGGCGCGATCAACGGCGCGCTCGTCGCCGCCGACCCCGCGCCGGGAACCGTGGACCGATTGCGCGGCGTGTGGGAGGAGATGGCCTCCCGGCGGATCTTCGCCGGGTCCGTGCTGGGCCGGGCACGCACGTTGGTGCGGACCCGCACGCACCTGCACCCCAGGGAGCCGCTGCGGGACCTGCTCACCGAGCACCTCCCGGTGCGCACCTTCGCCGAGCTGCGCGTGCCGTTCCAGTGCGTCGCGGCCAGCATCGAGCGGGCCGCCGAACACTGGTTCACCGAGGGTGCGCTGGTCGAGGGCGTGCTCGCCTCGTGCGCGGTGCCCGGGTTGTTGCCGCCCGTGGAGATCGACGGCGAGCACTACCTCGACGGCGGCCTGGTGCACAGCATCCCGGTCGGCCGGGCGGTCGCGCTCGGCGCCGACACCGTCTTCGTGCTGCACGTCGGGCGGATCGACCGACCGCTCCGCCCACCGACCGGGCCGTGGGAGGTCGCGCAGGTCGCCTTCGAGATCGCGCGGCGGCACCGCTTCGCCGCGGACATGGCCGCCCTGCCGCCCGACGTCACGGTGCACGTGCTGCCCTCGGGTGACCCACCTCCGTCCGGGGCGGCCAACCTGCGCTACCGCGACTTCTCCGGAGTACAGGCCCGGATCGACCAGGCGTTCCGCGCGACCCGTACCCATCTGAACCGGATCGGCGCGTCCCGGGACGGGGGAGCCTGAGGTGCTGCCGCCCCGCCGCGTCCGCCGGGTCACCGGTCCTCTCCTGGTCGCCGCACTGGTGGCCGCGGTCGGCCTGCTGCCCGCGCTCCTGGTCGTGGCGGTGGTCGCCTCGGTCTTCCTGCCCGGCCGGCTGCGCGGGCTCCGGCTGCTGGCCTTCGCGCTGGTCTACCTCGGGCTGGAGGTGGCCGGGCTCGTGGTCGCGGCGGTCCTGTGGGTGCTCAGCGGCTTCGGCCGCCGGTTGGGCACACCGCGGGCCCGGGCGGCGCACTACACCGTCCTGCGCCTGCTGCTCGACACGCTGATGCGGGTGGCGCAGCGGCTGTTCGCGCTGCGGCTGGTCACCGACGGCACGTCCTGGTCGCCGCTGGACGACGGGGTGCCTGGCTCGACCAACGCCATGGTCGTGCTCTCCCGGCACGCCGGCCCGGGCGACTCGTTCCTGCTCGTGCACACGCTGATGAATCGCGACCACCTGCGTCGGCCGCGGATCGTGCTCAAGGACGTGCTGCAGTTGGACCCGCTGATCGACGTCTACCTCAACCGGCTGCCCAACCACTTCGTCTCGGCCGATCCGGCGGCGGGGCCCAGCTCCGAGGCGGCGATCGCCGACCTGGCCCGTGACCTGGGGGAGGAGGACGCGCTGTTGATCTTCCCCGAGGGGGCGAACTTCACGGTGCCGCGCCGGACGCGGGCCATCCAGCGGCTGCGCGACCGGGGTCTGCTGGCCGCGGTCGGCCGGGCCGAGGCGATGCGGAACCTGCTGCCGCCGCGCCCGGGTGGGGTCGCCGCGGCGCTGCGCGCGGCCCCGCATGCCGATGTCGTGTTCGTCGCGCACACGGGGCTGGAACACCTGAGCACGGTCCACGATCTGTGGCGCAGCCTGCCCATGGACAAGACCCTGCACCTGCGCTGGTGGTTCGTCCCGGCCACCGAGGTGCCGCGGGACGACACTCAGCTGACGGACTGGCTGTACCGGTGGTGGGAGGCGATCGACGACTGGATCACCACCACCTCGGCAGCTCAGCGGGCGCAGGACGTACGTGGGGCCGGTGTGCCGCGGGCGCCCGACGCCGGCAGCCCGCTCAGCAGCGAGCCGACGTAGCGAGCCGGCGTCCTCGACCCACGTCACCCACCATGCCGGCCCCCGCACCGCCGGGCTGTCGGCCGACAGGGCTGCCGCGGTCCAGTGCAGCGGTCCGGCCCGGAGGAACTTGTGTCAGACGGCCGCTGGGCTCGACGACGCGGAAGCAGGGGTGGAACGTGTGACCGCTCGAGGGCTGATCGTGGCGCGCAGCACCCCCCTGGTGTCACGGGCCCTTCTCGTGGCCCGACACGAGAACGCCCCGGGCACCTGACTCGCAGGAACGCCGGGGCGAAGGAGTGTCCGAGGGGGGACTTGAACCCCCACGCCCGATAAAGGGCACTAGCACCTCAAGCTAGCGCGTCTGCCATTCCGCCACCCGGACAGGTGGGCCGCCCTCGCGAACGACCGGAGTCAGCATAACCGAGCCGCCCGGGGGGTCGGCACACCCCCGGTGGCACGATCGTCGGCATGTCGGAGCCCACCGCCGTCCCCCTCGCCCGAGCCCAGGCCGAGGTCGCCGAGCTGCTGTCCGAGCTGATCCGCATCGACACGACCAACACCGGCGACACCGCCACGGGCAAGGGCGAGCGGAAGGCGGCCGAGTGGGTCGCCGGCAAGCTCGACGAGGTCGGGATCGGCAGCGTCGTCCACGAGTCGGAGCCGGGCCGGGCCAGCCTGGTGGCCCGCATCCCGGGCGCCGACCGCAGCCGGCCCGCGCTGCTCGTGCACGGCCACCTCGACGTCGTCCCCGCCGACCCCGCCGAGTGGAGCGTCCACCCGTTCTCCGGTGAGGAGCGCGACGGCTACGTCTGGGGCCGCGGCGCGGTCGACATGAAGGACATGGACGCGATGGTGCTGGCGCTGGTCCGCGACTGGGCGCGCACCGGCGTCGTGCCCCCGCGCGACATCGTGCTGGCCTACGTCGCCGACGAGGAGGCCGGCGGCCGGCTGGGCGCGCGGTTCCTCGTCGAGGAGCACCCCGACCTGTTCGAGGGCTGCACCGAGGCGATCAGCGAGGTGGGCGGCTTCAGCATCACCGTCCGCGACGACCTGCGCCTCTACCTGGTGCAGACGGCGGAGAAGGGCCTGGCCTGGATGCGGTTGACCGCCGGCGGCAAGCCCGGCCACGGCTCGTTCGTCCACGACGACAACGCCGTCACCCGCCTGTGCGCGGCCGTGGCCCGGCTCGGCGCGCACCGCTTCCCGACCGTGCTGACCCCGCCGATGCGCCAGTTCCTCGCCGCCGTCGAGGACGCCTACGGCATCGAGATCGACCCCGACCAGCCCGAGCAGGCCCTCGCCCGCCTCGGCAGCATCAGCCGGATGATCGGCGCTGCCCTGCGCAACACGGTCAACCCCACGATGCTCGAGGCCGGCTACAAGGCCAACGTCATCCCCGGCACCGCCGCCGCCACCGTCGACGGCCGCTTCCTCTACGGGCAGGAGGAGGAGTTCGAGCGCCAGCTCGCCGCCCTCGTCGGGGAGGGCGTCCAGCGGGACTGGATCGTCCACGACCAGGCCGTGGAGACGACGTTCGACGGCCCGCTGGTCGAGCAGATGGTCACCGCCCTCAAGGCCGAGGACGACGGCGCCCGGCCGGTGCCGTTCACGATGAGCGGCGGCACCGACGCCAAGAGCTTCGAGCGCCTGGGCATGCGCTGCTTCGGGTTCTCCCCGCTGCGGCTGCCGCCCGACCTGGACTTCGCCTCGCTGTTCCACGGCATCGACGAGCGGGTGCCGGTCGAGTCGCTGCGCTTCGGCATCCGCGTGCTCGACCGGTTCCTCCGCGCCGCCTGAGCGCCGTCGGCCCGGTCCGCCCGCGACGATCACGGAGTCCGGGAGGCGACACGCCGGCGCGCGTCGGGGTGTCGCCTCCCGGACTCCATGATCGCGGCCGGCCGGCCGGCCGGGCGCGGCGGCGCGCGGGGCGGCGGGGCCGGTCGGGGCGCGGCGCGGTGCCGACGTGATGTGATCTCGACGTGACCGCCACCACACCCGGCCCCGGATCCGTCGCGCTCATCACCGGAGGGACCGGCGGTTTCGGCCGCGCCCTCGCCGGCCGGCTGCGCGAGGCGGGCGTCACCGCCGTCCTCACCGACCTCGACAGCGAGCGGGCGCGTGCCGCGGCCGCCGACCTCGGCTGCCCGTTCATGCCGCTCGACGTCACCGACCGCGCCGCCAACCGCGCGGTCGTCCAGCAGGTCGAGGCCGAGCACGGCCGCCTGGACGCGGTGTTCCTCAACGCCGGCATCGCCGGGTTCGAGTCCGCCGCGCTGTTCGACGTGGAGAGCTTCCTGCGGGTGGTCGACGTCGACCTGTTCGGCGTCGTCTACGGCACCGAGGCGGCGCTGCCGGCGCTGCAGCGGGCCGGCGGCGGCGCGATCGTGGTCACCGCCTCGCTGGCCGGACTCTCCCCGATGGCCACCGACCCCGGCTACAGCGTCGCCAAGGGCGGTGCGGTGGCCTTCGTCCGGTCGATGGCCCCCCGCCTGGCCGCGCAGGGCATCCGGATCACCGCGATCTGCCCCGGCTTCGCCGACACGGCGATCATCGACCCGCTCCGCGCGGAGTTCGAGAAGGCCGGCTTCCCGGTGCTGTCCGCCGGCGAGGTGGCCGACGCGATGCTCGCCGCCTGGGCCTCGGGCGAGCCGGGCGCGGCCTACGTCGTCCAGCCGGGCGTGGGCGCCGTCCCGTACGCGTTCAAGGGCGTGCCCAGCGCGAGGACGGCGACCGGCGAGACCGCCGTCGTCCCGGAGGCGCTGCGCCCGCCGTCCATGCGCTGACCCGCGCCGGCCCGGCCGCGATCTGCGGCAGACTGCACCATGGCCGTAGCGCGGACCCACCGCCGCACCCGGATGGGCGGGCGCGACCCGCACGAGGACCACCGGACGGCAACCCCTCTCGAGCTGCTGTTCGACCTCACGTTCGTGATCGCCTTCGGCACCGCCGGCAACGAGCTGGCGCACCTGCTCGCCGAGGGCCACGTCGGCGCCGGCGTGGCCGGGTTCGCCTTCGCCACGTTCGCCATCTCCTGGGCGTGGATCAACTTCGCCTGGTTCGCCTCGGCCTTCGACACCGACGACTGGGTGTTCCGCCTGGCCACGATGGTGCAGATGCTCGGCGTGCTGGTCCTGGCCCTCGGCCTGCCGGCGATGTTCGCCTCGATCGACGAGGGGGCCACCGTCGACAACGCGGTGCTGGTCGGCGGCTACGTGGTCATGCGGGTCGCCATGGTCTCCCAGTGGCTGCGCGCGGCCCGGCAGGCCCCCGAGCGGCGCCGCGCCTGCCTGACCTACGCGACCACGATCCTCGTCGCGCAGGCCGGCTGGATCGTGCTGCTGGTCGCGCAGACGTCGGTCGGCGTCATGTTCCTGTGGGCGGTGGTGCTGGTCCTGGTCGAGGTCACCGGCCCGGTGCTCGCCGAGCGGCGCGAGGGCGGCACCCCGTGGCACGCCCACCACATCGCCGAGCGCTACGGCCTGCTGGTCATCATCGCGCTGGGGGAGGGGCTGCTCGGCACGACCGTCGCGCTGGCCGCCGTCGTCGGGCCGGAGGGGCCCGGCTGGTCGGTCGACGTCGCCGTCCTCGGGCTGGCCGGGACGGCGCTGACCTTCGGCATGTGGTGGAGCTACTTCGTGCTGCCCTGCGGGGAGCTGCTGGCCCGCCACCGGGATCGCTCGTTCGGCTGGGGCTACGGCCACATCGTGCTCTTCGGCGCGCTGGTCGCCGTCGGTGCCGGGCTGCACGCCGCGGCGTACCTCCTCGAGGGCGCCAGCGTCCTCGGCGTGCTGGGCACGGTGCTGGCCGTCGCCGTCCCGGTGGGGGTGTACGTGCTGTCGGTGTTCGCGCTCTACGGCCAGCTGACCCGGACCTCGGACCCGTTCCACCTGCTCCTGCTGGCCGGGTCCGCCGTGCTGGTGGTGGCGGCGGTCGCCATGGCCGCGGCCGGCGCGGCGCTGGTCTGGTGCCTGGCGGTGCTGGCGCTGGCGCCGTGGGTGACCGTCGTCGGCTACGAGACCCTCGGCCACCGGCACCAGGAGCGGCTGCTCGCCGACCCCTGACCGCTACAGCCGGCAGGCGAACAGGAACGCCGGCGGCACGTTCCACGGCGAGATGCGCCCGCGGACCGAGCCGAAGCGGCGCCGCAGCTCGCCGAGCATCAGCGGCGAGTACTGGATGACCAGCACCGTGCCGCCGGGCGCGAGCACGGCCGGCAGCAGGTCCAGCACGCGGGTCCGCAGCGGCGAGGGCATCGAGGTGTAGGGCAGGGCCGAGACGACGACGTCGGCCCGCTTGCCGCCCAGGTGCACGTCGAGCTCCTCGGCCGAGTCGCACACGACCTGCAGCCGCGGGTCGTCGAAGCGCTCCTCGAGCAGCCGGGCCAGGTCAGGGTCGATCTCGACGGAGACCAGGCGGGCGTCGGGGCCCAGCCGGGCGAGGATCTCCCCGGTCTGGACGCCGGTGCCCGCCCCCAGCTCGACGACGAGGTCGGCACCGGGGACGTCGGCGAGGTCGAGCATGTCCCGGACGGCGGCCCGCGACGTCGGCAGGACGGCGCCGACCTGCCGCGGGTGGGCCAGGAAGGCCCGGAGGAAGCGCAGCCGGTCGGTGAGGTGGTCGATCATGGGTCCTCCGGGGAAGCGGGCCGCGTCCAGCGCACCCTGTCACGGCCCGGGGCACCCGGCACGCCGAACCGGTCGACTCCGGTGACCGCGGTCACCCCCGGTCTGGCAAGGTCCCCGGGTATGCGTGCATGGCGGGTCCACGAACTCGGCGAGCCCTCGGACGTCCTGACCCTCGACGAGGTCGAGCAGCCCACCCCCGGTGAGGGGCAGCTGCGGGTGCGGGTGCGGGCGGCCGCGCTGAACTTCCCCGACGTCCTGGTGGTCCAGGGCAGGTACCAGGAGCGCCCGGCGCTGCCCTTCACCCCCGGCGTCGAGCTGTGCGGGGAGGTCGTCGAGACCGGTCAGCGGGTCATCGGCTCGCCGTCCGGCGGGTTCGGGGCGTTCGCCGAGTACGCGCTGATGGACGCCGCCAACGCCTGGCCGGTACCCGAGGGGATGCCCGACGAGAAGGCCGCTGCGCTGTTCCTGACCTACCAGACCGGTCACGTGGGCCTGCACCGCCGGGCGAACCTGCAGCCGGGGGAGTGGCTGCTGGTGCACGCCGGCGCCGGCGGGGTCGGGTCGGCCGCCATCCAGCTGGGCAAGGCCGCCGGGGCACGGGTGATCGCCACCGCCGGCGGCGCCCGCAAGGTCGAGGTGTGCCGCGAGCTCGGCGCCGACCACGTCGTCGACTACACGGCCGAGGACTTCGTCCCGGTGGTCAAGGAGGTCACCGGCGGGCACGGCGCCGACGTCGTCTACGACCCGGTCGGCGGGGACGTGTTCGACCGGTCCCGCAAGTGCATCGCCTTCGAGGGCCGGCTGGTCGTCGTGGGGTTCACCAGCGGGCGGATCCCGGAGGCGCCGGCCAACCACGCGCTGGTCAAGAACTACAGCGTCGTCGGCCTGCACTGGGGCCTGTACCGCACCAAGGAACCGTCGCTGATCGCCAGCACCCACCAGGCGCTGACCGAGCTGGTCGAGAGCGGCCAGGTGGACCCGCTGGTCAGCGAGGTGCTCCCGCTCGACCAGGCCCCGCGGGCGCTGGCCAAGCTCGCCGACCGCAGCACCGTCGGCAAGGTCGTGCTGGTGCCCTGAGCCGGGACGGCGGTGCGAGGGGGATCGGGAGCCGCCGCCCCGGGGCTCAGTGCGCCGGCGCCCGGCCCAGCCGCGCCGTGGTGGCCTCGACGTCCATGCCGTGCAGGCGCAGCAGGTTCTCGCCGAGGATCTTCCGCTTGGCCACGTCGGTGAGCTGCGGGTAGCCGTAGCCCTCGCACAGGTCCTGCGGGATGGTGAAGTCCATGAAGGCGCGCAGCGCCCACTGCGGGTGGAAGATCGGCGCCTCGGAGCCGTAGACGATCTTGTCCTCGCCGCACCAGAACAGCAGCTTGCCGAGGATCTCGGCGAACATCCGCGGCGCCCGCACCAGGAAGTTGATCGTCGCCGCGAGCGAGGCGTAGAGGTTCGGGAAGCGGATCAGCTGCCAGCACGTCTCGTCGATGAACGGCAGCCCGACGTGGAAGATCACGAAGTTGAGGTCGGGGAACGCCGCGGCCGCGCCGTCCATGTCCCAGGGGCCGGCTTTTCAGATGACGACTCGGCGGTTCCCAGCCCCGCGACCCTCAGCCGGCCCGGCGGCCGTCAGCCGGCCCGGCGGCCCAGGCCGAGCGCGCGGGACACCCGGCGGGCGCCGGTGAGCAGGGTCCGGTGCACCGAGGGCCGCCCGACGGCCGACGGCCGCACCACCACGCCGACGGCGCCGGCACCGTCGGCGTCGACCGCGGCGGCCACGCAGCTCACCCCCACGGCGTACTCGCCGTCGTCGCACGCGACGCCGTCGAGCGGGGGCAGGCACAGCCGCCGGGCGTCGACGACGGTGCGCGGGGTCAGGTCGTGCAGAGGGTGCCGGGCCAGGTAGTCCTCCCGCGCCGCGGCGGGCAGCTGCCCCAGCACGGACTTGCCGATCGCGGTGGCGTGCCCGGCGTCGGGGATGCCGACCCACAGGTCGATCCGCGGGGCCCGGGGGCTGTCCACGATGTCGTCGACGACGATCTCGCCGTCCTCCCAGCGGGCCAGGTACACCGCGCCGGCCAGCTCGTCGCGCAGCCACTCCAGGGCGGGCCGGGCGTGGGCCAGGCCGCGGGCCGCCGTGCCGTGCTGCCGGACCTGGTCGATGCGGTGCCCCAGGACGTAGCTGCCGTCGTCCAGCCGCTGCAGCCAGCCCTCGTGCGGGCAGGTGCGCAGCAGGTGGTAAGTCGTGGCCAACGGGAGCCCGGCCGCCCGGGCGATCTCCTTGGCCCGGGCGCGGCCGTTCCGCTCGGCCACGACCTCCAGCATCCGCAGCGCCCGCTGTACCGACTGGATGAGCGTCGGGTGTGCGCCCATGGCCGCCCCCTCGCGGTGAGGGCCACACGATGGCCCGCGGGCGTGCCGGCGTCTAGATGTGCGGTTTCGGCAGGTAGGACAACCGCGCCCGGCGGCGCAGGATGGCCTTCCGCGTGCCGTCGGCGTGCAGCTGGAGCCGGGCGAGTTCCCAGCCCCCCGTGTCCGCCTGCAGGCTCAGCATGGTCGCCGCCGCGGACCGGGACGTGCCCGGTGGGATCCGCAGCGGCGCGAACTCGTACTCCCCGGCGACCGCCTCCACCCGGCCGATTGTGCCCCGCCCGACGCCTCCTGGTCACGTGGTCGTCATCTCCCCGCCGCCCGGGGACGGCGCACCCGGTCTGCCGTGACCTGCGCCGGACGGCAGGATGGGGACCGATCGCAGCTGCCGAGCGAGACGGAGGACCAACCGTGACCGAACCCGGCACCGACGTGCCCGACGCCGACCGCGCGGAGCAGGAGGCGCTGCTGGACCCGCCCGCCGTGTCGCTCGCCGGGGACGCGACGCCGCCCGGTGCGGACGTCCCCGAGGCCGACGCCCTGGAGCAGCAGCTCGCGGCCCGGCCCGGCGAGTCCGGCAGCCCGCTGCGATCGGTCGGGGACCGCGAGGCCGACGACGCCGACGTGCTCGAGCAGGAGGCCGACGTCCCCGTCGACGACGACGAGGGCCCGCTCTGACCTGAGCTCACCCCGCCGCGGACAGCGGCGACGGCAGGGGCTCGGGCGGGGGCACCGGCTCGGGCGGCGGCGCCGGCGTCGGCCCCGGCTCGGGCACCGGGAGCGGCGGCTCCGGCGCCGGCGGAGGCGGCCCCGGAAGCGGCGGCGGGATCGGCGGCGGGCCCGGCACGGGCGGGGTGGTCAGGCCCCCGGCCCGTCCCGGGGCCCGGTGGACGCGCGCGGACACGTCTCCCATCGCAGCCGAGGCCGACCGGGGTGCCCAGGGCCGAAAGGTGTGGTGGGGTCCTCAGGGGCCGGCGAGGAGCACGCGGGAGGCCGCCGCCGCCCCGGTGGGCACCGGCTGCGGCGCGGTGAACGGCACCTCCTGCCGGCACACCGTCGCCTCGGCGGGGAGCGTGCCGTCGATCAGGTAGGCCTCGGTGGCGGCGTCCACGCAGGGGGAGTTGCCGCCGTAGGCGGTGTGCCCGTCGCCCTCCATGGTGAGCAGCCGGGCGTTGCCCAGGTCGGCCACCAGGGCCTCGGCGCCGGCGTAGGGGGTGGCCGGGTCGTAGGTGGTGCCGATCACCAGCGGGGTCGCGGCGGACTCGGGCACGTCGAACGGACCGAGGAAGGCGTCCTCGTCGCGGGCCGGCCACAGCGCGTAGCTGACCTCGGCGTAGCCGCTGTTGGACCAGAAGTGCGGGAAGGACGCCCACGACTCCGCGCCGCGGTCCAGGTAGACCTGCAGGTCGTCGGTCGGGTACTGCTGCTCCGCGGCCCCGATGGTGAAGTAGCGATCCAGCCCGGGGTCGAACGTCCCGTCGTCCCGGCGCCCGTAGTAGGCGTCAGTGAGGGCCCGGACCGCCGAGCCGTCCCCGGCGGCGGCGTCGGCCAGCGCGGCGCCGAGCTGGCCCCACAGCTGCTTGGCGTAGATGAGCCAGAGGGTGGCGGTGCGGATGTCGTCGCCGGTGACCGGGCGCGGGTCCGCGGCGAACCCGTCGGCCGGGATCGGTGTGGTCTCGGCCGCGGCGACCAGCTGGTCGTAGGCGAGGCGGGGGTCGGCGCCGCCGAACCCGGAGCAGGCGACCTGGTCGGCGGCGCAGGCCTCGACGAAGCGGGCCAGGGCGGTCTCGAACCCGGCCGTCTGGGCGGCGATGGAGCTGAACGGGTCGTTGACGTACTGGTCGGCGTCGAGGGCGCCGTCGAGCACGAGGGCCCGCGCGCGGTCGGGGAACAGGCTGGCGTAGGTGGCGCCCAGGAACGTCCCGTAGGAGAAGCCCAGGTAGGTGAGCTGCTCGTCGCCGACGGCCGCGCGGAGGGCGTCCATGTCGCGCGCCACGTTGGCGGTGGAGACGTGCTCGAGGATCTCGCCGTTGTTGGCCAGGCAGGCGTCGACGTAGCCCTGCGCCTTGGCCACGAGGGCGTCGGCGTCGACGTCGAGCGGGGTGGGGACGGGGACGGAGTAGATGCCCTGGGTCTCCTGGTCCGCGTGGCAGTCGATGGCGGGGGTGCTCTGGCCGACCCCGCGCGGGTCGAAGCCGACGAGGTCGAAGCGGGCGTTCAGCGCGGGGAACAGGCCGGCCCCGCGGGCCTGCAGGACGTCGACGGACGCCCCGCCCGGCCCGCCGAGGTTGAGGAACAGCGAGCCGATGCGGTTGGCCGGGTCGGTGGCCGGCACCCGGGCCACGGCGATCTGCACCCGGTCGCCGTCGGGCTCGTCGAAGTCCATGGGCAGGTCCGCGGTCGCGCACTGCACGCCGGCCGCGGTGCCCTCGGGGGTGGTCCCGCAGTCGGCCCAGGTCAGGGTCGGCACCGGATCGGCCGCGGGCGCGGCGCCGGCGACGGCGGTCCCGGAGGCCGAGACGAGGGCGACGAGGGCGCCCAGGACGGCGCTGCGACGACAGGTCATCGTGATCACGGGGCCCCCAGGGACGCCGTCCGGGCGACGTCGGGGGAGCGCCCGGGGATGGCCGTCATGCAACTCCGCCGCCGGGCCCCCGGCAACACGAGAACGGCACCGGGCCGTTCCGGTCGGCCGCCGCGCGGCCCCGGGCCGACGCCGGGCGCCGTCGGCTTCCCCTCGACCGCGAAGGTTGGTTAGGCTTCCCTTACCTACGTGTCGTCGATCGCAGAGGGAGCGCCCCATGACGACGAGTCCCGGCCGGAGCCCCGCCCCGCCCGCCGCGCTGGCCGACGCGGCCGAGCGGGCCCGCACGGTCGCCTGCGGGGCCGCCGCCGCTCTCTGCGTGCGCGGCCTGGCGCCCAGCCGCCCGCTGGCGCACACCACGACGGCCGCGGGCCGGGTCCTCGTCCTCGTGCCGGCCGACGGCGAGGTGGCCCGCGCCCTGGAGGAGGAGACCGACCGGTCCACGGTGCTCATGGTCAGCGACCGCTCCCCGGTGCCCCTGCGGGACTCGCTGCGGGCCCAGCTGTGGCTCTCCGGCTGGCTGAGGCCGGTGCACCCGGTCGACCAGCGGGCCGCGTCGCTGGAGTTCGCCGACGTGCGCCCGGCCGAGCACCTGCTCGACGTCGGCCGCGAGGCGCTGCTGCTGCGGCTGGACCTCGCCGAGGTGGTCGTGCGGGAGGGAGAGCGGTGCGCCGAGGTGAGCCCGCCGGAGTACGCCGCCGCCCGGCCCGACCCGCTGGCCGGCGTCGAGGCCGCGATGCTGCGGCACCTCGACCGCGACCACCCGGAGGCCCTCGCGCTGCTGCGCGGCTGCATCCCCGCCGAGGAGCTCGGCCCCCGCGACGTCGTCCGGCCGCTGGGCATCGACCGCTTCGGCTACCGCTTGCGGATCGAGCGCCCGACCAGCTCGCGGGACCTCCGCATCCCCTTCCCGCGGCCGCTCACCTGCCCCGGGCAGCTGCAGGCGGTCACCCGCCAGCTGCTCTGCGCCGCCCGCGCCGCCCAGGCCGGCCGCGCCTGAGCGGAGGAGGTCCGTGCGGGTCACCCGTACGGACCTCCTCCGCTCAGCCGGCGGTGTCGGCCAGCAGCGTGGCCAGGCGGGTGCGCCGCGGCCGGACGTCGACCTGGCTCACCGCCCGGGCCAGCGCCGCGCCGGTGGCGTGCACGATCGACAGGTGGCGCTGCGCGCGGGTGAGCGCGGTGTAGACCAGCGGCCGGGACAGCATCCCGCCGGCCTCCGGCGGCAGGACGACGACCACGCCGGGCCACTCGGAGCCCTGCGCGCGGTGCACGGTGATCGCCCAACCGTGCCGCAGGTCGCTCATCGCCGAGCCGCTCACCGTCACCGGCCCGGAGGCGAAGTCGACGTCCAGCGTGCCGTCGCCGGTGCCGGTGACCACGCCGACCTCACCGTTGGCGAACCCGATCGGCTCGAGGTCCAGGTGGTTGGCGGTGGCCACCACGCGGTCGCCGACGTCGAAGCCCCACACCGTGCCGTCGCCCGGGTTCAGCTTCTCCTTGAGCGCCTTGTTCAGCTCGATGGTGCCGGCCGGCCCGCGGTGCACCGGGGTCACCACCTGCACCGTGGCCGGGTCGATGCCCAGCGCCCGGGGGATGGAGTCGGTGACCAGCTGCACCACCCGCTTGGCCGCCTCCCCACTGCCGGTGGCCGGGACGACGACCACCTCGCGGTCGGGGGAGTCCACCGGCGGCAGCTGCCCGCCCCGGACGGCGTTGGCCAGCCGGGCGATCGCGCCGCCCTCGGCCTGCCGGTACAGCGTGGTCAGCTCGGTGACCGGCACGGCCCCGGAGTCGATCAGGTCGCCCAGCACGTGGCCGGGGCCGATGGAGGGCAGCTGCGCGGGGTCACCCACCAGCAGCAGGTGGGTGCCGTCCTGGCAGGCCTCCAGCAGCGCCGCGGTCAGCTCGACGTCGAGCATCGAGGCCTCGTCGACCACGACGACGTCGGCGTCCAGCGGCCACTCCTCGTTGCGGGCGAAGCCGCCGGTGGTGCCCTGGGCGCCCAGCAGCCGGTGCACGGTGACCGCGGGGTGGTCGGTGAGCTCCTCCAGCCGCTTGGCCGCCCGCCCGGTGGGGGCGGCCAGCGCCACCTCGGTGCCCTTGGACCGCAGCAGCGTCACGATGGCCGCGACCGTGCGGCTCTTGCCGGTGCCCGGCCCGCCGGTGAGCAGCGAGACCCCGGCGCCGAGCACCTGCGCCACGGCCCGCTTCTGCGCCTCGTCCAGCCCCTTGGCCACCGACCGGACGGCGGCCGGGTCGGCGATCCGCTCGGCGGTGGCGGCCAGCCGGGCCACGTTCTCCGCGACGGCCTCCTCGGCCATGCCGTAGCGGGCCAGCGACAGCATCCGCAGCGCCGGGTCGGGCTCGGGCAGCTCCTCGAGATCAGCGTCCTCGTCGAACTCGGGCTCCGGCGGCTCGTGCTCCAGCACGTCCCCGGACTCGACCGCGGCGACGATCGCCGCGGCCGGGTCGGCGATCTGCTCGGCGCGCAGCGCGGCCACCACCAGGTCGACCGGCAGCACGGTGTGCCCGTCGCGGGTCGCCGTCCGCAGGGTCATCGCCACGATCGCCCGGCCGCGGCGGCTGTCCTGCCGGTCGGCCCCCGGGAGGACGGCGATGGCCAGCCGGTCGGCGTCGGTGAGGGTCACCCCGGTCAGGCCGAGCAGCGCCCACGGGTCGTCGCGCAGCCGGCGCGCGGCGTCGGTGCCCAGCGCGTCGGCCGCGGTGGCCGCCAGCTTCGCGTCGAGCCCGGCGCCGACCAGCAGCTCGACCACCTCGTAGGTGGGCGCTGCGGCCAGGAAGCTGGAGAACAGCCGCTCGGCGCGCTGCCGGCCCACCCGGGGCAGCTTCTGCAGCCGGTCGGCGGTGACGTCGTCGGGCGAGGTGATGCCGGCCGCGGGCAGCTCGGCGGCCGCCCGCTTGCCGAGGCCCGGCCACAGGCCCGCGGTGCAGAACGCGGAGAAGACCGGGTCGGCGGCGACGGCGGGCCTGGTCATCGGCGCTCCGGGTAGCCGAAGTAGGGCGCCGAGACGTCCTCGAGCGCCGTGCGGATCGCCGCGGGCAGCCGCACCGCCTCCGCGTCCAGCGAGGCCTGCAGCTGCTGGGCGGTGCGCGCCCCGACCACCGGCGCGGTCACCCCCGGGCGGTCGCGCACCCACGCGAGGGCCACCGCCAGCGGGGTGGTGCCCAGCCCGTCGGCGGCGGTGATCACCGCCTCGACGATCCGGTCGGACTTCGGGGTCCGCAGCTCGTCGATGAAGCCCTGCCACTGGGCGTTGGCGCCGCGGGACTCCGTCGGGGTGCTGTGCCGGTACTTGCCGGTCAGCAGCCCCCGGCCCAGCGGCGACCAGGCCAGCACGCCCAGGCCCAGCGCCTCGGCGGCCGGCACCACCTCGCGCTCCACCCCGCGCTGCAGCAGCGAGTACTCGACCTGGGTGCTCACCATCGGCGCCCGCCCCGGCCAGGCCCGCTGCCAGGTGGCCGCCTGCGCGGTCTGCCAGCCGGTGAAGTTGCTGACACCGACGTAGCGCACCCGCCCGGAGGTGACCGCGGTGTCGCAGGCGGCGAGGGTCTCCTCGAGCGGGGTGGTGTCGTCCCAGGCGTGCAGCTGCCACAGGTCGACGTGGTCGAGGCCCAGCCGGTCCAGCGAGGCGTCGAGGGCGGCCAGCAGGTGGCCGCGGGAGCCGCCGCGGCCCATCGGCCCGGGCGACGTGCGGCCCACGGCCTTGGTGGCGATGAGCAGGTCGGAGCGGGGGACGACGTCGGACAGCAGCCGGCCCAGGGTGCGCTCGCTGTCCCCGTCGCAGTAGACGTCGGCGGTGTCGACCAGCGTGCCGCCGGCGTCGACGAAGGCGGTCAGCTGCATCGCGGCCTCGTCCTCGTCGGTGTCGCGGCCCCAGGTCATGGTGCCCAGCGCGAGGCGGGAGACGACCAGACCGCTGCGCCCCAGCGCGCGTTGTTCCACGGGGGGCCAACCTACCGTCGGGGCCCCGACCGGGCCGGGGAGCGACGGGCCCGGAGCGGCGCGCCGGGATCGGCCCGGGCCCGCCTACGCTGGCCTCCCGTGCTCCGAGGAACTCTTCCCGCCCCCGGCCGTTCCGATCGCTCCGGACGGGGGGCGGCCGCCCGATGAGCTGGATCGAGGCCGTCGTCCTGGGCCTGGTGCAGGGACTGACGGAGTTCCTGCCGATCTCCTCCAGCGCGCACCTGCGCGTGGTGGGGGAGGCCTTCGGCTGGGGTGACCCCGGCGCGGCGTTCACCGCGATCACGCAGATCGGCACCGAGGCCGCGGTGCTGCTCTACTTCCGGCACGACATCTGGCGGATCGTCTCCGCCTGGGTGCGCTCGCTGGGCGACCGCCGGCTGCGCCGCGACCCCGACGCCCGGATGGGCTGGCTGATCATCGCCGGCAGCGTGCCGATCGTCGTCCTCGGGCTGCTGCTGCAGGACCGCATCGAGACCACCTTCCGCAGCCTGTGGATCGTGGCCACCGCGCTGATCGCCTTCTCGCTGGTGCTGTTCTGGGCCGACCGGGTGGGGTCGAAGAAGCGGGAGCTGGACCAGCTGACCGTCGGGCACGGCATCGCCTTCGGGTTCGCCCAGGCCATGGCGCTGGTCCCCGGCGTCTCCCGGTCCGGCGGCACGATCACGATGGGGCTGTTCCTGGGCTACTCGCGGGCGGCGGCGGCCCGCTACTCGTTCCTGCTGGCCGTCCCGGCGGTGCTCGGGTCCGGCGTGTTCCAGGCCTACGAGGCGCTGACCGGCGGCACCGAGGGCGAGCCGGTCGCGTGGGGCCCCACGCTCCTCGCCACCGTGCTGGCCTTCTTCGTGGGCTGGACGGTCATCGCCTGGCTGCTGCGCTACCTCGACCGCGGCAGCTTCACCCCGTTCGTCGTCTACCGGGTGCTGGTGGGCGCGCTGATCCTCGTCCTGCTCGGCACCGGCGTCATCGCCGCCACGTGATCGCTGACCGGCGGCCGTAAACTCGCAGGTCGTGACCACCGTCATCCTCCTGCGACACGGCCGGACGACGGCCAACGCCGGCGGCGTCCTCGCCGGCTGGACCCCGGGCGTGCAGCTCGACGAGACCGGCCAGGCGCAGGCGGCGGCGGTGGGGCAGCGGCTGGCGCCGGTGCCGCTGGCCGCGGTGGTGAGCAGCCCGCTGGAGCGCTGCCGCCAGACCGCCGCGGCCGTCCTCGACGGGCGCTCGCTGGAGCTGCAGACCGACGACCGGCTCGGCGAGGCCCGGTACGGCGACTGGACCGGCCGGCCGCTCAAGGAGCTGGCCAAGGAGCCGCTGTGGAAGGTGGTCCAGGCCCACCCCTCGGCGGCGGTCTTCCCCGGCGACGAGGGCGAGGGGCTGGCCCAGACCCAGGCCCGGGCGGTCGCCGCCGTCCGGGCCTGGAACGCCGCCCTCGGACCGGACGCGGTGTGGCTGGCCTGCAGCCACGGTGACGTGATCAAGGCCGTGCTCGCCGACGCCCTCGGCCTGCACCTGGACCAGTTCCAGCGGATCGTCGTCGACCCCGCGTCGATCTCGGTGGTCACCTACACCGAGACCCGCCCGTTCGTCGTCCGCGTCAACGACACCGGCGGGGACGTCGCCGCGCTGGTCCCGCCGACGAAGAAGGGCCGGCGCCGGCGGAAGGCCGACTCCGACGCCGTCGTCGGCGGCGGCGCGGGCGCGACCGTGTGACCTGCGTCTCGGCTCGCTCCGGACGGCCGTCCGCGTAACCTGGGGCCGTGCCCCGCCAGGTCCACCTCTTCGAACGCCCGTCCCGGTTCGTCGCCGGCACGGTCGGCCAGCCCGGCGAGCGCACCTTCTACCTGCAGGCCTCCGACGCATCGGGCCGGGTGGTCAGCGTGGCGCTGGAGAAGACGCAGGTGCAGGTGCTCGCCGACCGGATGAACGAGCTGCTCGACGAGATCGCCACCCGCCCCGGCGTCGTCGTCCCGCCCGACGCCGAGGTCGACGACCTCGAGCCGCTCGCCGCGCCGGTCGACGAGGAGTTCCGGGTCGCCGCCATGGGCCTGGCCTGGGACGGCGAGACGCAGGCCGTCGTCGTGGAGGCGGTGGCCGCCGGCGAGGAGCCGGTGGACGAGGACGCGATCCTCTCCGACAGCGAGGAGGGCCCCGACGCGCTCCGGGTGACGATCACCCCGGCCGCCGCCCGCGCGTTCGTCGTCCGCGCCCGCCGCGTGGTGGCCGCGGGTCGGCCGGCGTGCCCGCTGTGCTCCCTGCCGTTGGACCCCAGCGGGCACGTCTGCCCGCGGCAGAACGGCTACCGCCGCTGAGCCCGGCCCCGCGGCGCCGATGACCGAGCAGCCAGCCGCCCCCGACCTGCGCTCGCCGGTGGACGACGCCGAGGCGCGGACCCTGCTGCTCGACGGCGAGATCGACCTCGAGGGCCGGATGCTCGACGCCAGCAACGTCACCCTCGTCGGGACCATCCGCACCGACGAGCTCGAGGGCGAGTGCGTCTACAAGCCGGTCGCGGGGGAGCGGCCGCTGTGGGACTTCCCCGACGGCACCCTCGCCGGCCGGGAGGTGGCCGCGGCGCTGGTGTCGGAGGCCACCGGCTGGCGCGTCGTGCCGCCCACCGTGCTGCGCGACGGCCCGTTCGGCCCCGGCATGGTGCAGCTGTGGGTGGACGGCGACCCCACCGTCGACCTGGCCGCCTTCGTCCGCTCCGACCACCCGGGCCTGCGCCGGATGGCGGTGTTCGACGCGGTCGTCAACAACGCCGACCGCAAGGGCGGGCACATCATCCCCACGCCCGAGGGGCACGTGTACGGCGTCGACCACGGCATCTGCTTCTCCGTCGACCCGAAGCTGCGGACCCTGCTGTGGCGCTGGGCCGGCAAGCCGCTGCCGGCCGAGGCGCTGGAGGTGCTGGAGCGGCTCCGCGACGACCTGCTCGGCGACCTCGGCGAGCGGCTGCACGAGCACCTCACCCGACGCGAGGTGCGCCGCACCCAGCAGCGGGCCGCCGACCTGCTGCGCACCGGCTGCCACCCGCAGCCCAGCGGCGACTGGCCCGCCCTGCCCTGGCCGCCCTTCTGAGTGTCCTGCCGAGTGGGGGCCGGAGGCTCCCCGAGGCAGGGCACGAAGGCGCTCCTGCGAGGGTCGTCGCGCCGAGCGGGGGCCGGAGGCCTCCCGAGGGGTGACGAGGTAGGGCTCAGCGCAGGTCGGGACGGCTCCTGGCCGCGGTCGGAGCCCGGTAGGGCGACAGTGGGCTCATGCCGCATCGTTCCCGCCTGGCGATCCTGCTGCTGGACCTCCCGCCGGACACCCACGACGCCGGGCGGGACTTCTGGTCCGCCGCCACCGGCCGGCCCGCCGAGCCCGACCCCACCGACCCCGACTGGACCTCGCTCGGCTCGTTCGCGGACGGCTTCCACCTGGAGGTGCAGCGCACCGGCACCGGGACGCCGCCGCGCTGGCACGTCGACGTCGAGACCGACGACGTCCTCGCCGAGGTGGTCCGCCTGGAGGCGCTGGGCGCCACCCGCTTCGCGGACATGGGCGGCTTCTGGCAGATGAAGGACCCGGCGGGGCTGGTGTTCTGCGTGGTCGGCGTCCAGACCGGTGAGGAGTTCGACCGGTACGCGACCACCTGGCCCTGAGCGGATCGCGGCGGCTACTCCAGCTTCACCAGGTCGATCATCGCGGCGGCCTGCAGCCCGTCGCCGTCCACCGTCAGGACCTCCAGCGGCAGCCGGCGCCACACCGCCAGCAGCAGGTCGCCGGCGGTCCCGGTGAGCGCGGCGATGGGGAAGGGGCGCGACCCGGGGAAGAGGGTCCGCTCGGCGTCGGCGTCGACCGCGTGGAAGACCACCGGGTGGGCCGTGTCCGGCGGCCCGGAGGGGAGGACGGCGGGGACCATGACCTCCAGCCACTCGTCGAGCCCGTCGAGGCCGACGTCGGCCGGGATCGGGCGGACGTCGCCGAGCACCTCCTCGACGTCGTAGGTGTGCACCACCGCCTCCATGGCCTGGCGGCGCAGCACGAACGCGACGTCCTGCCGCGCCGCCCACGTCCACACCCGCTCGGCCGGGTCGGCGCCGGCCAGGACCGTCTCCAGCTCGGCGGACTGGGCCAGGCCGTAGCCCAGCAGCTCGTCGTCGGGGTGCCGCACGGGCTCGACGTAGCCGCCGGGGTCCACGGCGCGGGTGCGCACCACCCAGGCCCAGAAGTGCTGCACCTCGGCCAGGTGCCAGACCAGGTCGGCCAGCGTCCAGCCGGGGCAGCCGGTCACCGGCGCGGACCAGCCGCGGGCGAGCACCGCCTCGGCGGCGGCCTCGGCGAAGCGCGCGTCCGCCTTCTGCAGGACCGGCAGGTACTGGTCGAGCTCCACGATCCACCTCCGACGGGGCCGCTGTCGCACACCCAGGATGAGGGCCGCCGGGCGTCGTCGGAAGCCGCCTCTAGGCTCGGGGCGTGCTCGCCTGGCCTGCTCCGCTCCTGCCGACCCTCCCGGGCACCGGTCCCGCGCTCAAGCTGTACGACACCTCCCGGGGGGAGGTCGTCGCCACCTCGCCCGCGGACACCGCCCGCATGTACGTCTGCGGGATCACCCCGTACGACGCCACGCACCTGGGCCACGCCGCGACCTACCTGGCGTTCGACCTGGTCAACCGCGTGTGGCGGGACGCCGGGCACGCGGTCCACTACGTCCAGAACGTCACCGACATCGACGACCCGCTGCTCGAGCGCGCCGAGCGCGACGGGGAGGACTGGATCGTCCTGGGCATGCGCGAGACCGCGCTGTTCCGGGAGGACATGACCGCGCTTCGGGTGCTCCCGCCCGAGGACTTCGTGGGCGCGGTCGAGTCGATCCCGCGGATCGTGGCGCACATCGAGGACCTGCTCGACGACGGCCTGGCCTACGTCCTCGACGACGGCACCGGCGACGTCTACCACGACGTCGCCCAGGCCCCGGGCTTCGGCGGGGAGTCCCGCTACGACGAGCCGACCATGCTCCGCTTCTTCGCCGAGCGCGGCGGCGACCCCGACCGCGCCGGCAAGCGCAACCGGCTCGACCCCCTGCTGTGGCGCGGCGAGCGCCCGGGGGAGCCCTCCTGGCCCGGCCCGCGTGGCACGGCCGGCCGGCCCGGCTGGCACATCGAGTGCGCCACGATCGCGCTGGAGACCATCGGCATGGCCTTCGACGTCCAGGGCGGCGGCAGCGACCTGGTCTTCCCGCACCACGAGTACTCCGCCGTCCACGCCGAGGCGCTGACGGCCACCAAGCCCTTCGCCCGGGCCTACGTGCACGCGGCGATGATCGGCCTGGACGGCGAGAAGATGAGCAAGAGCCGCGGCAACCTCGTGTTCGTGTCCAAGCTCCGCGGCGAGGGCGTGGACCCGATGGCGATCCGCCTGGCGTTGCTGTCGGGCCACTACCGCACCGACCGGGCCTGGACGCCGGACCTGCTGCGGGAGGCCGAGCAGCGGCTGGTCACCTGGCGCCGCGCCGTGGCCCGGGCGGCCGGCGCGCCGGCCGCACCGGTGCTGCAGGGCCTGCGGGAGCGGCTGTCCGAGGACCTCGACACCCCTGGCGCGATCGCCGTGGTCGACCGCTGGGCGGCCCGGACGCTGGCGGCCGGGGACGGCGACGACCTGGAGGACGGCGCCCCCACGGTCGTGTGCGACGCGGTCGACGCGCTGCTGGGTGTCGCGCTGGACTCGTGCGCCACGGGTAGCGCGCTGCAGGACTGCTGATGGCGTCGGGGCCCTTCCGGCTGGTCGACCGGGCGGCGCGCGAGGCGGCCGAGGAGGACCTCGCGCCGTCGGCCACCCGGTCGGCGGCCACGCGGGGCCGGGCGGTCGCCGAGCCCGAGGACCCCCTGCGGACGGCGTTCGAGCGCGACCGCGACCGCATCCTGCACGCGAAGGCCTTCCGCCGGCTCAAGCACAAGACGCAGGTGTTCCTCAACCCCGACGGCGACCACTTCGTCACCCGGCTGACCCACACCCTCCAGGTCACCCAGGTCGCCCGCTCCCTGGCCTGCGCGCTGGGCCTCAACGAGACCCTGGCCGAGGCGATCGCGCTGGGCCACGACCTGGGCCACTCGCCGTTCGGGCACATCGGCGAGGACGCCCTCGAGCCCTACGTGCCCGGCGGGTGGCACCACGCCGCGCAGGGGGTGCGCATCGTCGAGGTGCTCGAGCGGCTCAACCTCACCTGGGAGGTCCGCGACGGCATCCGGGCGCACAGCTGGAAGATCGACCCGCCGCCGGACACCCGCGAGGCCGAGTGCGTCCGCTACGCCGACCGGATCGGGTACCTGTCCCACGACGCGCTGGACGCCGTCCGGGCCGGGGTGCTGCGGGTGGGCGACCTGCCGGCCCGCGCCCGCGCCGCGTTCGGGGACCCGGGCAGCCAGATGGTCGGCGCGATGATCGACGCGGTCGTGGAGGGGTCGCTGTCCCCCGGGAACACCGCCGGGGCCGTGGTGATGGCGCCCGAGCAGCTGGCGGCCATGCACGAGCTGCGGACGTTCATGTTCGAGCGGGTCTACGCGTCGGAGACCGCGGCCGGGCAGAAGCAGCTGGCCATCGACGTGACCCGTCGGCTGGTCGACCACCACCTGGCCCACCCGGAGCTGATCCCGGCGTCCTACCGGGACACCGAGGCCGACCCGGTCACCCAGGTCGTGGACTACGTGTCGGGGATGACCGACCGGTTCGCCCTGACGATGCACGACCGGCTCTTCGACGCCGACGCGGCGTCGGCGATGCGCCCGCTGCTCCGCCTGCCCTAGCCGTCCTGCCCGGACCGCGCCGTCGACCGCCGGCACGCGGCGGTCGACGGCGCCGGCCGGTCAGCCGGCGGGAACGGCCCGGCGGCGGGGGAGCCTGTCCAGCAGCCAGCCGCTGGTCAGGCCGAGCCCGGCCCACAGCACGGCCAGCTGGCCGAGCGAGGCGAGCCGGAAGTCCCACACCACCGCGGCCGGTACGTCGGCGGCGATGGTGTCGGGGTTGTCCGGCACGAGCACCAGCACCAGCGCCAGCAGGACCGCGCCGGCCACGGTCGCGGCGATCGCCGTGACCGCGTCACCGGCGCCGCGGCTGCGCAGCCAGCTGACCAGCGCGGCCACCAGCATCGCGCCGACGACACCGCACAGCAGCACGCCGCCGTAGATCGCGGTGCGGGTGCCGACGGTGGCCGGGTCGCCGACGGCCGGCGGGTTGGCGGGGATCTTCAACGCGGGCAGCAGCGCGAGCACGGCGAAGCCGACGGCGGCCAGCAGCGCGGTCCGGGCGACGTCGGTCCGGCCGGGCAGCCGGTGCCGCACGAGGCCGTAGACGGCCGCGAACACCACCGCCAGGACTACGCCCGCCAGCACGGTGCCCAGGAACCCGCCGAATAGCTGCTCGGGGCGGCTGAACAGCTCCGCGCCGTGCTCGTGGCCGCCCTCGGTGGCCGCGCGGGCCTCCTCGACGGCGAGGGCGGGCGCGATGGCCCGCTCGGTCACCAGCAGCGAGTACAGGCCGGCCAGCACGCCGGCCACCAGGCCGGCGAGCACGATCCGGCCGAACAACTGCCCGAAGCGGAGCGGCTGCCCGACGGCGGGACGGTCGAGGGTCCCGGTCACGGGGGCGCCGCTCAGTGGCACGGCATGCCCAGCGAGTGCCGGGCGTCGTGGAACAACTCGTGCGCGGTGTCGCCGAGGGAGGCGAGCACGGCGCCGTTGTCCTGGGCGATCAGGTACAGGCCGAACAGCGCGAGCAGGGCCAGAGCCCAGGCCCAGGCGGGGACGGCGATGCGGGCGCGCGACGGAGCGGACTGGGCGTGCGGAGAGGTCATGCGGAGGAACCCTTTCTTCCATGCCTCGTGGAATGACGTGGTGCGCGCCGCAGCCGGTCTCCTGACTCCCGGATCGACGCTCGCCCCGACCTTCCCGGCGTCCCCCGACTCGGCGAGGGGCACCAGTGGTGCCGTGGGGGTCCGCTCCCCGGTCACAGTGGCGAGGACCGTGCCGGACTTGAACCGGCTTCCCTGACACTGCGGCGGCGCGAACGCTACACCCCGCGACTCGCGCCGGGCCCGGGTCGGGTGAGGACGCAGTCGCCGCAGGTGCCGGCGCCGGGCAGCCGGTAGAACAGGCAGCAGGAGCGGCGGACGAAGCTGCCGTCGCCGCGGCGGGCACCGGTGCCGGCCAGGGTGCCCTCGGCGAGCACGGCGTCGAGGGTCGCCGCGGCGAGGGGCGCGAGCTCCGGGACGGCGGTGGTCGCCATCCGCAGCGCACCGGCGACCGCGGAGGTCGCGTTGCCGTCGAGCACCTGGGTGGACAGGCCGGTGCGCGCGGCCACCGCCGCCGACAGGGGCTGCACGGCCGGCACGAGCCAGCACCGGTCCAGTGCCCCGGCGAGCGCGTCCGGGCCGGCCGCGGGGACGGTCCCGGCGGCGGGCAGGGCCAACGGCAGCGGGTTGGCCCCGGCGAGGTGCAGGTGCACGTCCTCCGGCGCGGCCACCGGCAGGACGCCGCGCGCCAGGGCGGCGCCGAGCACGGGGGAGAGGAGGCGGGCCACCAGCCCCAGGTGCGCGAGGGACGCGGCGACCCGCCGGTCCACGTCGGGCGCGCCGGGTGCTGCGGCGAGGGCGGCGCGCACGTCGGCGATCCGCTGTTCCAGCGGGCCGCCGTCGACGAGGGCGGCCCAGGTGACCCAGCCCGGTCCGGCCTCGGGCGCGACGGCGAAGAACGGGCCGAGCGCCCCGGCCGCGGTCAGCGCCTGCACCGCGGCGGATCCGGTCACCGGGCCATCGTCCCGCACCCCCGACGTCGACCGTTATCCCCAACACAGCCGCGTCACGCGTCGGCGGTCGACCACTGCGACGACGGCGAGGGGGAGCCCCGCGTGAGCCGGACGGACGTCAGTTGGGGGGAGCCGCCCCGGCGGCGCAGCGGGAGGACCCCGTCGCCCACCACTCACACGGTCGTGGCGGGCCCCTGCGACAGGGCCGACGTCAGTTCGTGCCGCCCCGGCGGCGCAAGTAGCGCTCGAACTCGCGGGCGATGGCGTCGCCGCTGGCGTTGGAGAGGTCGACCTCGGTGGCCCGCTCCTCGAGGGAGCGCACGTACTCCACGACCTCGGCGTCCTCGTTGGCCATCTCGTCGACGGTCTTCACCCAGTCCTCCGCCTGCTGCGGCAGCGCGCCGAGCGGCACGGCGAGCTCCAGGACCTCCTCGACCCGCTGCAGCAGCGCGACGGTGGCCCGCGGCGACGGCGGCTGGGAGACGTAGTGCGGCACCGCGGCCCAGAAGCTGATCGCCGGCAGGCCGGCCTGCACGCAGGCGTCCTGGAAGACGCCGAGGATGCCGGTCGGGCCCTCGTACCGGGACGTCTCCAGACCCCACCGCTCGGCGGACTCGGTGTCGTAGGCCGACCCGGTCACCGGGGTCGGGCGCGTGTGCGGGGTGTCGGCCAGCAGCGCGCCGAGCCCCACGACGGTGCGGGCGTCGAGCTCCTGGCACAGCTCGATGAGCTCCTCGCAGAAGCCCCGCCAGCGCATGTTGGGCTCGATGCCCCGGATCAGCACGACGTCGCGGTCGGAACCCGGCGGGCGGGCGACGGAGATGCGCGTGGTGGGCCACTCGATCCGGCGGCTGACCCCGCCGATGAGCGAGACGGTGGGCCGGTTGACCTGGAAGTCGTAGTAGTCCTCGGGGTCCAGCGCGGCGAGCGGGGTGGCGTCCCAGATGAGCTCGAGGTGCTCCAGCGCCCCGGTGGCGGCGTCCCCGGCGTCGTTCCAGCCCTCGAAGGCGACGACCACGACGGGGTCGTTCAGCCGGGGCAGGTCCTCAGGGGTGGACTTCGGGTCGATCACCCCTCGAAGCCTACGTCGCGGGGGAGGACACGCCGCGTGTTCGCCGACCCGTGCGTGTGGCCCACGTCCCCCGCAGGAGCGACTCGCCGCCCCGGGGACCGATACCCTGACTCGGTGTCGTCCCGCAACACGTCTTCCGCCACCGGGACGTCGTCCCTCCGCCCCGATGCGACCGCGGAGCTCACCGCCCTGCTGCAGCAGCGCATCCTGGTGCTCGACGGCGCCATGGGGACGGCGATCCAGCGCGACCGGCCCGACGAGGCCGGCTACCGCGGCGAGCGGTTCGCCGACTGGCCCACCGACGTGCAGGGCAACAACGACCTGCTGTGCCTGACCCGGCCCGACCTCGTCGCGGGCATCCACCGCGAGTACCTCGAGGCCGGCGCGGACCTGGTCGAGACCAACACGTTCAACGCCAACCGCATCTCGCTGGCCGACTACGGCATGGCCGACCTCGCGCACGAGATCAACATCGCGGCGGCCCGGCTGGCCCGCCGCGAGTGCGACGCGATGACCGCGCGCACCCCGGGCCGGCCGCGATTCGTCGTCGGCGCGCTCGGCCCGACCAGCAAGACGGCGTCCATCTCGCCCGACGTCAACGACCCCGGCGCCCGCAACGTCACCTACGACGAACTGGTCGAGGCCTACCTGGAGCAGGCCTCCGGGCTGGTGGACGGCGGCTGCGACGTCCTGCTCGTCGAGACGATCTTCGACACCCTCAACGCCAAGGCGGCGGTCTTCGCGCTGGAGACGCTGTTCGAGCAGCGCGGCCGCCGCTGGCCGGTGATGATCTCCGGCACCATCACCGACGCCTCCGGGCGGACGCTGTCCGGGCAGGTGACCGAGGCGTTCTGGCACTCGGTGCGGCACGTCCGCCCGCTGCTGGTCGGCCTCAACTGCGCCCTGGGTGCCAAGGAGATGCGGCCCTACCTCGCCGAGATGGCGCGGGTCGCCGACACGTTCGTCTCCTGCTACCCGAACGCGGGCCTGCCCAATGCCTTCGGCGAGTACGACGAGTCGCCGGAGGAGACCGCCGCGCTGGTCGGGGAGTTCGCCGCCAGCGGCCTGGTCAACCTCGTCGGCGGCTGCTGCGGCACGACGCCCGAGCACGTCGCCGCCCTCGCCGCGGCGGTCGAGGGGACGGCGCCCCGCACCCCGCCGCAGGTGGCGCCGGCGCTGCGCCTGTCCGGGCTGGAACCGCTCACCGTCACCGACGAGAGCCTGTTCGTGAACGTCGGCGAGCGGACCAACATCACCGGCTCGGCCCGCTTCCGGAACCTGATCAAGGCCGGCGACTACACCACCGCGCTGGCCGTCGCCCGCCAGCAGGTCGAGGCCGGCGCGCAGGTCATCGACGTCAACATGGACGAGGGCATGATCGACGGCGTCGAGGCGATGGACCGCTTCACGCGGCTGGTCGCCGCCGAGCCCGACATCTCCCGCGTGCCGATCATGATCGACTCCTCGAAGTGGGAGGTCATCGAGGCCGGCCTGAAGAACGTCCAGGGCAAGGCGATCGTCAACTCCATCTCGCTGAAGGCGGGGGAGGAGGACTTCGTCCGGCAGGCCCGGCTGTGCCGCAAGTACGGCGCCGCGGTCGTGGTGATGGCCTTCGACGAGGCCGGCCAGGCCGACTCGTTCGAGCGGCGCACCGAGGTCTGCCGCCGGGCCTACGACGTCCTGACCCGGGAGGTCGGTTTCCCCGCCGAGGACGTCATCTTCGACCCGAACGTCTTCGCCGTCGCCACGGGCATCGAGGAGCACGCCCGCTACGGGCTGGACTTCATCGAGGCCACCCGCTGGATCAAGCAGCACCTGCCCGGCGCGCTGGTCTCCGGCGGGATCTCCAACGTCTCCTTCTCCTTCCGCGGCAACAACCGCGTGCGGGAGGCCATCCACGCCGTCTTCCTGTTCCACGCGATCGCCGCCGGCCTGGACATGGGCATCGTCAACGCCGGCGCCCTCGAGGTCTACGACGAGGTGCCGGCGGAGCTCCGGGAGCGGATCGAGGACGTCGTCCTGGCTCGCCGCCCGGACGCCACCGAGCGGCTGCTGGAGATCGCCGGCGACTACGCCGGGGACGGCGCGGCCCGCGAGGTCGCCACCGACGAGTGGCGGTCGCTGCCGGTGGCGGAGCGGATCACCCACGCGCTGGTGAAGGGCATCGACGAGTTCGTCGAGGCCGACACCGAGGAGCTGCGCGCGCAGATCAGCGCCCGCGGCGGCCGGCCCATCGAGGTCATCGAGGGCCCGCTGATGGACGGGATGAACGTCGTCGGCGACCTGTTCGGCGCCGGGAAGATGTTCCTGCCCCAGGTGGTGAAGTCCGCCCGGGTCATGAAGAAGGCCGTCGCCCACCTGATCCCGTACATCGAGGCCGAGAAGCAGCCCGGCGACGCCGAGCGCAGCAACGGCAAGGTCGTGATGGCCACCGTCAAGGGCGACGTGCACGACATCGGCAAGAACATCGTCGGCGTCGTCCTGCAGTGCAACAACTACGACGTCGTCGACCTCGGCGTCATGGTCCCCGCGCAGAAGGTCCTCGACGCGGCCAAGCACGAGGGCGCCGACATCATCGGCCTGTCCGGGCTCATCACGCCGTCCCTCGACGAGATGGCCGGCCTCGCCGCGGAGATGGAGCGCCAGGGCTTCGACATCCCCCTGCTGATCGGCGGCGCCACCACCTCGCGGGCGCACACGGCGGTCAAGGTCGCCCCGCGCTACCACGGGCCGGTCATCTGGGTGAAGGACGCCTCCCGGTCGGTGCCGGTGGTCGCCGCGCTGCTGTCGGACGAGCAGCGCCCGCGGCTGCTGGCCGAGACCGAGACCGACTACGCGGCGCTGCGCGAGCGGCACGCCGCCCGGCAGGACACCCGGACCATGCTGCCGCTGGCCGCCGCCCGCGCGGCCGCGCCGCGCATCGACTGGAGCGGCTACACCCCGCCGCGGCCGCGGATGCTGCTCCAGCAGGCCCGCGACACCGGCTCCGAGCACCCGCACGGCGTGGCCACCCAGTTCGTGCGGGTGGTCGCCGACCAGCCGATCGAGGAGCTGCGCCGGTACGTCGACTGGCAGCCGTTCTTCACCGCCTGGGAGATGCGCGGCCGGTTCCCCGACATCCTCAACAACCCCGCGACCGGCGAGGCCGCCCGGCGGCTGTACGAGGACGCCCAGGCGATGCTCGACCGGATCGTCGCGGAGCGGTGGCTGCGGGCCGCCGGCGTCTTCGGCCTGTTCCCGGCCAACCGGGTGGACGGCGAGGACATCGCGGTCTACACCGACGAGTCGCGCCGCGCCGTCCGGGCGACCCTGCACCAGCTGCGCCAGCAGACCGAGGGCCGGGACGGCGCGCCGCGCACGTCGCTGGCCGACTTCGTCGCCCCGGCCGACAGCGGCCTGCCCGACTTCGTCGGCGCGTTCGCCGTGACCGCCGGGCTCGGCCTGGCCGACCGGGTGGCGGCGTTCAAGAAGGCCAACGACGACTACAGCGCGATCCTGCTGGAGGCGCTGGCCGACCGGCTGGCCGAGGCGTTCGCCGAGCGGCTGCACCAGCGGGTGCGCACGGAGTTCTGGGGCTACGCGGCCGACGAGCGGCTGGACAACGACGCGCTGATCGCCGAGCGGTACACCGGCATCCGGCCGGCCCCCGGCTACCCCGCCTGCCCGGAGCACACCGAGAAGCGGACCATCTGGGAGCTCCTCGACGTCGAGGCCACCACGGGCATCGAGCTCACCGAGAGCATGGCGATGTGGCCGGGCGCAGCGGTCAGCGGCCTGTACTTCTCGCACCCGCAGGCGCGCTACTTCAACCTGGGGCGGATCGGCCGCGACCAGGTCGAGGACTACGCGCGGCGCAAGGGCTGGACGGTCGCCGAGGCCGAGCGGTGGCTCTCGCCCAACCTCGGCTACCGCACCGACGAGGACTGAGCCCGCGCCGGCAGTGCGGCGACGATCACGCCGCCGTCGCGGCCGGCACCCCCTCCCGCCGCCGTAGGGTTGATCCAGTGCACACCCCCGACACCTCCGGCGTGAGCGGCACGGCCCTCTCGCCCGCCGGCCGGCTGCAGGCGGTGCTGTTCGACATGGACGGCACGCTGGTGGAGACCGAGCAGTACTGGGGCGAGGCGATGTTCGCCCTGGCCCGCGAGCTGGGCGGCGAGTTCTCGGAGCAGGCCCGGGAGCGGACCGTCGGCACCAGCATGCACGTGGCGATGGACATCCTGTACGCCGACCTCGGCGTGGAGCGCACCGAGGAGCAGTTCCTCGCCGACAGCCGGTGGATCGAGGACCGGGTGGCCGTGCTGCTGGGCGGGGAGATCCACTGGCGCCCGGGTGCGCGGGAGCTGATCGCCGAGGTCCGCTCCGCCGCGACGCCCACCGCGCTGGTGACGACCACGCCGCGGCGGCTGGCCGACGTCGTGCTCGCCGCGATCGGCCGGGCCTTCCCCGACCTCCCGCCGTTCGACGTCACCGTCTGCGGTGACGAGGTCCCCGCGCGCAAGCCCGACCCGGCGCCCTACCTGCAGGCCATGGCCGCGCTCGGCGTGGACCCGGCCGGCTGCGTGGTGCTGGAGGACTCCGTCGCCGGCGCCACCGCCGGCCTCGCCGCGGGCGCCGCGGTGCTCGGCGTGCCCTCGCTGCAGCCGCTGCCGCCGGCGCCCGGACTGGTGCTGCGGGACACGCTGGACGGCGTGGGCCTGGCCGACCTCGTCGACGTGCTGGCCGCCCGCGACGCGGTCTCTGCCTAGGCCCGAGCGGCCGGCGCCACCTCGCGGCCCCGGGACAGCACCAGCCGGGGGCGCTGCAGCCCGGTGACGTCGCGGGTCACGTCCCCGTCGGCCAGCAGCAGGTCGGCGTCCAGACCGGCCGCCAGCCGCCCGGTGCGGTCGCCCAGCCCGCACGCGCGGGCCGCCCGGCCGGTGGCCGCCGCCAGCGCCTCGGCCACCGGGACGCCGCAGCCCACCAGGTCGGCCACCGCCATGGGCACCAGGCCGTGCCGCTTGGGCGGGGAGATGCCGGCGTCGGTGCCGGCCAGGAGGGTCACCCCGGCCTCGCGCAGTCGGGCCACGTTGGCCAGCTGCGCCTCGACGGTCGCCCCGGCCGCCGCCATCCGCGCCTGGACGTGCGGCGGCGGCTGCGTGCCGGGACACCAGCCGAGGGTGGGGCACACCAGGGTGCCGGCCCTCGCCAGGCCGTCGGCCAGCTCCCGCGGCGTCCGCACGCCCTGCGGGGTCAGGCAGCTGCAGTGCTCGATGCCGTCGACCCCGGCGGCGAGGCACTGCTCCACGGCGGTCAACGCGTGGGCGTGGGCGGTGACCGGCAGGCCGTGCCGGTGCGCCTCGTCGACGACGGCCCGCAGCTCCGCCAGGGAGAACTGGCCGGCGGCCAGGTCGGTCCCGGGGGTCATCAGCCCGCCGCTGGCCATCACCTTGACCACGCCGGCGCCCCGCTCGGCGCGCTCGCGCACCGCCCGGCGCAGCTGGTCGATGCCGGTGGCCTCGCCGCCCATGGACCAGCAGTGCCCGCCGGGGGAGGTGATCGGCGGCCCGGCGGCGACGACCGTCGGGCCGCCGTCGTCCCGCCGGTCGCGCTCGAGGACCGCCCACCGGTGGTCGCCGAGGTCCCGGACGGCGGTCACCCCGGCGCGCAGCTGCTGCCGCCCGGCCTCGGTGACGATCGCGTCGAGCTCGTGGGCGGACAGCTCGGGGAGCTGGTCGAGCGCCCGTGGCCCGCTGTCGCCGCACAGGTGCACGTGCGTGTCGACCAGGCCGGGCAGCAGCGTGGTGCCCGGCAGCTCGGTGACCGGGCAGCCGGGCGGCGCGGGGGCGTCGCCCGGCTCGACGCCGGCGATCGTGCCGCCCTCGACCAGGACCAGGACCCCGCCGGGCAGCACCTGCTCGCCGTCGAAGGCCCGCTGGGCCCGGTACGCCCGCACGCCGCCCACTGTCGACCCGCAGGACCGGTCAGCGGAAGGGGACCCCGGCCAGCCACTCGTCGAGCAGCCCCCGGTCGCCGAGGACCTCCAGCCCGCCGTCGTCGACGCGCCGGCGGCCGTAGACGAGCAGCAGCAGGTCGGCCACCGGGCCCCGGACGGCGACGGCGGACCGCTCGTGCGCCCGCCGCCAGGCCTGGTGGGCGCCGGTCAGGTCGGCCACCCACTCCGCCCCGGGGGTGTCGATCGCGTGCAGGTGCACGGTCCGCCCGGGCCCGAGCAGCCCGCGCCGCTCGGGGTGGAACTCGAGCATCTGCGGCAGCGAGCCGAGCTCCAGCCACTCGTCGACCGCGTCGACGGCGACGTCCGGGTCGAGGGAGAACGGCTCGCCGGCGGCGAGAGTGGCGTCGGCGCGGTGGACGACGGTCTCGAAGGCGAAGCGGCGGGCCCAGAAGCGCATCGCGCCCGAGCCCGTCGGCGTCCAGACCGCCGCGTCCGGCCCGGCCGCCCGCAGCGCGTCGGCCAGCGGCTCGGCGGCGGCCAGCTCCCCGGCCAGCTCGGCGGCCGGCGGCTCGGCGTCGCGGACGACGTCGCGGAAGAAGCCGTCCGGCGGCGGCCCGCTCGCGCGGGTGGCGACCACCGTCTCGGCCCACCGCTGCCCGCCGCCGAGGTGCCGGACCAGCGCGCCGATCGTCCACCCGGGGCAGGAGGGCACCGGCGTGGCCGGGTCCGCCCCGTCGGCCAGCAGGCCGCGCAGCAGCCGGGTCTGGGTGACGATCTCCGCGCAGTGCCGCTCGAAGCCCAGCCCGGTCTCTGCGCCGGGCGCGTCCGGCCCCGTCCCGGGTCCCGTGTCGAGCTGGCGAGGCATGGGGAGAACGGGTCCTCTCTCAGTCGCGCTCGACGATCGGCAGGGTGTGCCAGCCGGCCGCGGCGGCGGCCTCCGCCGGGAACGGCGGGGGAGTGCCGCCGAAGGACGGGCACAGCGCCTGGTGGTCGCACCAGTCGCACAGCCGCGTCCGGTTGGGCCGGAAGTCGCCGGTGGCCACCGCGCGCTCGATCGCCGCCCAGATCGCCTGCAGCGTGCGCTCGAAGCGGACCAGCTCGCCCTCGTCCGGCGCGTAGGTCAGCGCGTCGCCGTCGCCGAGGTAGAGCAGCTTGAGCTGGCTCGCCACCACGCCCCGGGTGCGCCACAGCACCAGCGCGTAGAACTTCATCTGGAACAGGGCCTTGGCCTCGAAGGCCTCGCGGGGCATCGATCCGGTCTTGTAGTCGACCACCCGCAGCGCGCCGTTGGGCGCGACGTCGAGCCGGTCGACGTAGCCGCGCAGCAGCAGCCCGTCGGGCAGGGTGACCTCGACCAGCTGCTCCCGGCCGTCCGGCTCGATGCGCGACGGGTCCTCCAGGGAGAAGTAGGTCTCCACCAGCGTGCCGGCCGACGCCAGCCACGCCTCCAGGGACTGCCCGGCCGGTGCGTCGTCGGCCGCGCCGCCCTCGGCGAACAGCTCGGCGACCTCGGGATCGGCCCGCAGCTCCTCCCACGCCGGCGCGACCAGCTCGCGGGCGGCGGCGGGGGTGCGCTGCCGGGCGGGCAGGTCGTAGAGCTTCTCGAGCACCGTGTGCACCAGCGTGCCGCGCACGGCGGCCAGGCTCTTGCGCTCGGGCAGCCGGTCGATGGTGCGGAACCGGTAGAGCAGGGGACAGGTCTTGAAGTCCGCCGCCCGGCTCGGGGAGAGCGAGGGGCGGCGCGGGGTCGCCGTCGGGTCGACGGGCGAGTCCGGGGAAGGGGCAGCGGCCGCCTCGGCCGGCTGCGCGGGAACCGTCGCCGTCGTCATGCCCTCGAGGCTAGGCGGGCCCACCGACAGTTCCGAGTGCGCGCGCCGGGACGCCGACGGCGGCTCCGTAGGCTGGCCGCCCGTGGACGTGCAGCAGCAGACCCCCGAGACCCCCGACGAGCCCGCCGCGACCCCGGCCCCCGGACCGGTGCCGGGCGCGTTCGTCGCCGGCGACCGGGTCCAGCTCACCGATCCCAAGGGCCGGCTGCACACCGTCGTCCTGGAGCCGGGCAAGCAGTTCCACACCCACCGGGGCGCGATCGCGCACGACGACCTCATCGGCGCCCCCGAGGGCTCCGTCGTCCACTCCACGGCCAACACCGGCTACCTGGCGTTCCGGCCGCTGCTGGCCGACTTCGTGCTGTCCATGCCGCGCGGCGCGCAGGTCATCTACCCGAAGGACGCCGCCCAGATCGTCGGGTTCGGCGACGTCGGCCCGGGCATGCGGGTGCTGGAGGCCGGCGCCGGGTCCGGGGCGCTGACCTGCTCGCTGCTGCGCGCGGTCGGGGAGCGGGGGAGCGTCACCAGCTACGAGCGGCGGGAGGACTTCGCCGACGTGGCCCGGGCCAACGTCGGGGCCTTCTTCGGCGAGGTGCCGCCGACCTGGTCGCTGCGCCTCGGCGACCTCGCCGAGCACCCCGCCGAGGAGGTGGTCGACCGCGTCGTCCTGGACATGCTGGAGCCGTGGGCGGTGCTGCCCACCGTGGCCGCGGCGCTGCGGCCCGGCGGGGTGCTGGTCGGGTACGTCGCGACGGCCACCCAGCTGTCGACGTTCGTGGAGGCGCTGCGCGCCCAGGGCGTGTGGACCGAGCCGCACGCCTGGGAGACGCTGCTGCGCCCCTGGCACGCCGTCGGGCTGGCCGTCCGGCCCGAGCACCGGATGGTCGCGCACACGGCCTTCCTGGTGACCGCGCGGCGGCTCGCGGAGGGCGTCGTGGCGCCCGTCCGGCAGCGGCGCGCGCAGAAGGGATGACCCCGGGCGGGGAGCCTGGGACGATTCGCAACCCAGCTGTTCCCTCCTCGTGACCGGGGTGCCCGTGAGCCCCCGGCAGGCTGTCGCCGGGCGTGTATAGATTTGCCTCCTGGCTCTCCCGATGTGTGCGGAGGTGCGCGATGGGCCTGGGTCCCGACGAGTTCCGAGCGCGGCGTGAACGTGACGTCTCTGCGCTGCTCAGCCAGATCTCCTACCTGGAGGAGGAGATCGGGCTGCTGCGTCGCAAGGTGGCCGAGAGCCCCCGGCAGGTGCGGGCGTTGGAGGAGCGGATCGCCGAGGCGGAGGGCCGCGCGGCCTTCCTCTCCGAGCGCAACGACAAGCTGGCCGCCACCCTGCGCGAGGCGCGCGAGCAGCTGGTGACGCTCAAGGAGGAGGTGGACCGGCTCGGCCAGCCACCGTCGGGTTACGGCGTCTTCCTCGCTCGCCACGAGGACGGCACGGTCGACGTCTTCACCGGCGGCCGCAAGCTGCGCGTCTCGGTCTCCCCGGCGGTGGAGGTCGACTCGCTGCAGCACGGCCAGGAGGTGATGCTCAACGAGGCGATGAACGTCGTCGAGGCCTGCGGCTTCGAGCGCGCCGGCGACATCGTCATGCTGAAGGAGCTGCTCGAGCCGATCGACGGCGTGACGCCGCGCGCGCTGGTCATCGGGCACACCGACGAGGAGCGGGTGGTCTACCTCGCCGACTCGCTGACCGGCCAGCCGTTGCGCAGCGGCGACTCGCTGCTGCTGGAGACCCGTTCGGGCTACGTCTACGAGCGGATCCCGAAGAGCGAGGTCGAGGAGCTCATCCTCGAGGAGGTCCCCGACATCGACTACGGCGACATCGGCGGCCTGGCCCGGCAGATCGAGCAGATCCGGGACGCCGTCGAGCTGCCGTTCCTGCACGCCGACCTGTTCCGCGAGTTCGAGCTGCGCCCGCCCAAGGGCATCCTGCTCTACGGCCCGCCCGGCTGCGGCAAGACGCTGATCGCCAAGGCGGTCGCCAACTCGCTGGCCAAGAAGGTCGCCTCGGTGAAGGGGGAGGGGCAGGCGAAGTCCTACTTCCTCAACATCAAGGGCCCCGAGCTGCTGAACAAGTACGTCGGGGAGACCGAGCGGCACATCCGGCTGGTGTTCCAGCGGGCGCGGGAGAAGGCCAGCGAGGGGACGCCGGTCATCGTCTTCTTCGACGAGATGGACTCGATCTTCCGCACCCGCGGGTCCGGCGTGTCCTCCGATGTCGAGAGCACGATCGTGCCCCAGCTGCTCAGCGAGATCGACGGCGTCGAGGGCCTGGAGAACGTCATCGTCATCGGCGCCTCCAACCGGGAGGACATGATCGACCCGGCGATCCTGCGGCCGGGCCGGCTGGACGTGAAGATCAAGATCGAGCGGCCGGACGCGGAGGCCGCCCGCGACATCTTCAGCAAGTACCTGACCACCTCGCTGCCGATCCACCCCGACGACCTCGCCGAGCACGGCGGCAGCCGCGAGGCCACGATCGCCGGGATGATCCAGCGCACCGTCGAGCGCATGTACACCGAGAGCGAGGAGAACCGCTTCCTCGAGGTGACCTACGCCAACGGCGACAAGGAGGTCCTGTACTTCAAGGACTTCAACTCCGGCGCGATGCTGCAGAACATCGTCGACCGCGCCAAGAAGATGGCGATCAAGGAGCGCCTGGAGGCCGGCCCCGGCGGCGGTCTGCGGGTCGGTCACCTGATGGCGGCCTGCCTCGACGAGTTCAAGGAGAACGAGGACCTGCCCAACACCACCAACCCCGACGACTGGGCGCGGATCTCGGGCAAGAAGGGCGAGCGGATCGTCTACATCCGCACGCTCATCAGCGGCAAGGGCACCGAGTCCGGCCGCGCGATCGACACCGCGACCAACACCGGCCAGTACCTGTAGGAGGACCCTGCTGCCCCCCACGCCTCGCACGCTCGGCGTGGGCCCCTGCAGCAGGGCCGCCCCGGCACGTCACGAGGCCCGGTCCCCGTTCTCCACGAGGGCCGGGCCGTCGCCGTCCGTGCCGCGGAGGTGGTCCCGGACGGTGTCGGCAGCGCGGCCTAGGGTTGGTGCATGAGCGTGCGTCGGGTCATGGGCACCGAGGTCGAGTACGGCATCTCGGTGCCCGGGCAGCCGACGGCGAACCCGACCACCCTGTCCAGCCAGGTGGTCAACGCCTGGGCGGTCGCCGAGGCGCCGGCGCCGCGGCGCCCGCGCTGGGACTTCGAGGAGGAGTCGCCGCTGCGCGACGCGCGCGGGTTCGACCTGTCGCCGGCGCAGGCCCTCGACCACAACGACCTGGACGAGGACTCGGGGATGGCGAACGTCATCCTCACCAACGGCGCGCGGCTCTACGTCGACCACGCCCACCCCGAGTACTCGACGCCGGAGGTCACCAACCCGCGCGACGTCGTCCTGTGGGACAAGGCGGGGGAGCAGGTGATGGCCGAGGCCGCCCGGCGGGCCGCGCGCATCCCGGGCACCCAGCCGATCCAGCTGTACAAGAACAACACCGACGGCAAGGGCGCCTCGTACGGCGCCCACGAGAACTACCTGATGGACCGGCGCACGCCGTTCCTCGACATCATCCGCGGGCTGATCCCGTTCTTCGTGACCCGCCAGGTGGTCGCCGGCTCCGGCCGGGTGGGCATCGGCACCGAGGGGCGCACCCAGGGCTTCCAGCTCTCCCAGCGGGCCGACTTCTTCGAGGTCGAGGTGGGCCTGGAGACGACGCTCAAGCGGCCGATCATCAACACCCGCGACGAGCCGCACGCCGACGCCGACAAGTACCGCCGGCTGCACGTGATCATCGGGGACGCCAACCTCGCCGAGCTGTCCACCTACCTCAAGGTCGGGACGACGTCGCTGGTGCTGGCGATGATCGAGGCGCGGACGCTCACCCAGGACCTCTCCCTCGAGGAGCCGGTGGAGGCGCTGCAGGCGATCAGCCACGACCCGTCGCTGACCCACCAGGTGAAGCTGCGCGACGGGCGGCGGATGACCGCGCTGGAGGTGCAGGAGGCCTACCTGGAGATGGCGCAGCGGCACGTCGACCGCACCGGGGAGGCCGACGAGCAGACCGCCGACGTGCTGCGCCGCTGGGCCGAGGTGCTCGAGGACCTCGCCGTCGACCCGATGCGGTGCGCCGACCGGCTGGACTGGCCGGCGAAGCTGCGGCTCCTGGAGGGCTACCGCTCCCGCGACGGGCTGGGTTGGGGCGACTCCCGGCTGCACCTGGTCGACCTGCAGTACTCCGACGTCCGGCCGGAGAAGGGGCTCTACCACCGGCTGGTGGCCCGCGGCTCGATGCGGCGGCTGCTCGACGACGACGAGGTGACCCGCGCCATGCTGCGCCCGCCGACCGACACCCGAGCGTTCTTCCGGGGCGAGTGCCTGCGCCGTTACCCCGCCCAGGTGGCGGCCGCGTCCTGGGACTCGGTGGTGTTCGACCTGGGCCGGGAGAACCTGGTGCGGATCCCGACCATGGAGCCGTTGCGCGGCACCCGCGACCACGTGGGCGCGCTGTTCGAGTCGACGTCCTCGGCGCAGGAGCTGGTCGACACCATCACCGGCGGCTGAGCGCCTCCGCGGGCCGTCCACGGCGGCCCGCGGTCGACACCCGTTCGTCACCCCCCGCGGGTAGCTTCTGCTCACAGCACCAGCCACGCACCGACCTGGAGGCAGCCATGGCCACGAGGGACACCGGCGGTCAGCAGCGCACGACGCGCACCCGCGAGGAGACCGAGGAGGTCGAGGCCTCGGTCGACACCGAGGTCGCCGAGCGCCACAAGGAGATGACCGAGGACGTCGACTCGATCCTGGACGAGATCGACGAGGTCCTCGAGGAGAACGCAGAGGAATTCGTCAGGAGTTATGTACAAAAAGGCGGGGAGTGACCATTCCTTTCGCTATTCTCTCCGCATTTCAGAATGGCGAAGGAGAAGTACTGCCCTGACTGCGGTGAGCACCGGCCATTGACGGAGTTCACCAAGGACAAGCGGCGCGAGGATGGTCTCGCCTTCTACTGCCGTGCTCACGCTCGGCAGCGTGTCCGCGAGTCGAAGTTGCGACGTCTTGGACCGCCGAAGTCTCGGCACGTCCTCGACCGCGTCGTCCCCGACGGATCCAGGTGGTGTCCGGACTGCGACTCCGTCAAGCCCCTCGAGGACTTCCCGACCACGCCGACAAGCCGTACGGGGAGGCACACCTACTGCAAGCCCTGTCACAGTGCGCGTGGGCGGGCTTCCGTCGCGAAGGTCGGTGGGTCACGGACGTACCACCTGAAGCGGCGTTACGGGATCAGTGCAGAGGACGCCGACGCGATGCTCGAGGCGCAGGGCGGTCTCTGTGCCCTCTGCCGGGCCGCTCCCGCGGCGCACGTCGACCACGACCACGAGACCGGCGCTGTGCGGGCACTGCTGTGCTTCAACTGCAACGGCGGCCTGGGGCAGTTCCGCGACGACCCGTACCTGCTCCGGGTGGCCGCCTTCTACGTCGAGGGGCACCGGCAGCGCCAGGCTCTGGCGCTGCTCCAGGACGGGGCAGGCAACGCCCCGGGTGAGCCCCGCCGGCCGGGGAGCCCGCCGGTAGGGTCGCAGCGACGCCCGGGCAGCACGCGCAGCACGGGCCGGAGCAGCGGGGAACGCCGTCAGCGGGCGGCGGGAGAGGCGGATACGTGAGCGAGTCGTCAGCTGGCCGGAGCGGGTTCCCGCCCGCCTACCTGGACCGGGTGGGCTCCTCGTTCACCGACTTCCTCGCGGTCACCGCCCCCGACCTGCTGCCCGGCCGGCGCCCGGTGCCGCAGATCCCGGTCGGTGACATCACCCCGCACGGCACGACGATCGTCGCGGTCACCTACGAGGGCGGCGTCCTCATGGGCGGCGACCGGCGCGCCACCATGGGCAACCTGATCTCCAGCCGGGACATCGAGAAGGTCTACCCGGCCGACACCTGGTCGGTCATCGGCATCGCCGGGGCCGCCGGCATCGCCATCGAGATGGTCAAGCTCTACCAGGTCGAGCTCGAGCACTACGAGAAGATCGAGGGGCTGACGCTGTCGCTGGACGGCAAGGCCAACCGGCTGGCGCAGATGATCCGCGGCAACCTCGGCGCGGCCCTGCAGGGGCTGGCCGTCGTCCCGCTGTTCGCCGGGTTCGACCTCGACGCCCCGCCCGACGCCGCCCCGGGCCGCATCTTCAGCTACGACGTCACCGGCGGGAACTACGAGGAACGTGGCTACGCCGCGGTGGGCTCGGGCTCGCTGTTCGCCCGCAACTCGCTGAAGAAGACCTGGCGGCCCGGGCTGGACGGCGAGAGCGCCACCCGCAGCCTGGTCGAGGCCCTGTACGACGCCGCCGACGACGACTCCGCGACCGGGGGCCCCGACCCGGTGCGCCGGCTCTACCCGATCGTCTACCGGGTCGACGCCGAGGGCGCCGTCCGGCTGACCGACGACGAGGTCGCCGCCGTCGCCAAGACCATCGTCGACGAGCGGTCCGCCGCCGAGGGACAGGGCTGATCGCCATGACCATGCCGTACTACGCCTCGCCCGAGCAGCTGATGCGCGACCGCTCGGAGTACGCCCGCAAGGGCATCTCCCGCGGCCGCAGCGTCGCCGTGGTCACCTACGCCGACGGCGTGCTGTTCATCGCCGAGAACCCCAGCTCCACGCTGCACAAGGTCGGCGAGCTCTACGACCGGATCGGCTTCGCCGCCGTCGGCCGGTACAGCGAGTTCGAGAGCCTGCGGGTCGCCGGCGTGCGGCTGGCCGACGTCCGCGGGTACTCCTACAACCGGCGCGACGTCACCGGCCGGGTGATCGCCAACGCCTACGCGCAGACCCTCGGCGAGATCTTCACGCAGCAGATGAAGCCCTACGAGGTCGAGCTGTGCGTGGCCGAGGTCGGCGACACCCCGGAGACCGACCAGCTCTACCGGCTCACCTTCGACGGCTCCGTCGTCGACGAGCCCGACTTCGTGGTCATGGGCGGCCAGGCCGAGGCCGTGAGCGCCCACCTGCGGGAGCACTACCTCCCCGGCATGAGCCTGGCCGAGGCGCTGCAGGTCGGCGTCCGGGCGCTGTCGGCGGTCAGCCCGGCCACCAGCGGCAGCAACGGCAGCGGCCCGTCGCTGCTGAGCGCCGAGCAGCTCGAGGTCGCCGTCCTCGACCGGCGCCGGCCCAAGCGTGCCTTCCGGCGGGTCGTCGGCGCCGCGCTGCGCACGCTGCTCGACCGCGGCGACGCCGCCGCCGCCGAGACCGCGGTCGAGTCCGCTGAGGAGCCGCACACCGCCTCGCACGCCCCCAGCACGCCCGCCCCCGGCACGCCCGCCGGCCTCGGCGAGCCGAGCGCGCCGGACACCGGCGGCACCGCGGGCAGCGGGGGAGAGGCGCCCACGACCTGAGGGAGGGCCTCCCGCCCCTCGCAGGCCGGGGCGGCGGCCCTGCGGCGGCTGGGCGAGCGGCGGGAGGAGCCGCGCGCGGCGACCGGGCCAGGGTCGGCCTCGGCGCCTAGAGTCGGATCGTGGAACGACGGATCTTCGGCATCGAGACCGAGTACGGCGTCACGTGCACCTTCCGCGGGCAGCGCCGGCTGTCCCCGGACGAGGTCGCCCGCTACCTGTTCCGCCGCGTGGTGTCGTGGGGGCGCAGCTCCAACGTGTTCCTGCGCAACGGCTGCCGGCTCTACCTCGACGTGGGCAGCCACCCGGAGTACGCCACCGCCGAGTGCGACGACCTCACCGAACTGGTCGTCCACGACAAGGCCGGCGAGCGGATCCTCGAGGGGCTGCTGGTCGACGCCGAGCAGCGGCTGGCCGAGGAGGGCGTCACCGGCGACATCTACCTGTTCAAGAACAACACCGACTCGGCCGGCAACAGCTACGGCTGCCACGAGAACTACCTGGTCGGCCGGCACGGGGAGTTCAGCCGGCTGGCCGACGTGCTGATCCCGTTCCTCGTCAGCCGGCAGATCGTCGTGGGCGCCGGCAAGGTGCTGCAGACCCCGCGCGGCGCCATCTACTGCGTCAGCCAGCGGGCCGAGCACATCTGGGAGGGCGTGTCGTCGGCCACCACGCGCTCCCGGCCGATCATCAACACCCGCGACGAGCCGCACGCCGACGCCGAGCGCTACCGGCGGCTGCACGTCATCGTCGGCGACTCCAACATGAACGAGACGACGACGCTGCTCAAGGTCGCGATCACCGACCTGGTGCTGCGGATGATCGAGGCCGGCGTCCCGATCAAGGACATGGCGCTGGAGAACCCGATCCGGGCCATCCGCGAGATCAGCCACGACATGACCGGGCGGCGCAAGGTGCGGCTGGCCAACGGCCGGGAGATGTCGGCGCTGGAGATCCAGTCGGAGTACCACAGCCGCGCCGCGGAGTTCGTCGACCGCGAGGGCTTCGGCCCGGTGCACCGGCAGATGCTCGAGCTGTGGGGCCGGGTGCTCAAGGCCGTCGACTCCGGCGACCTGTCGCTGATCGACCGCGAGATCGACTGGGCCACCAAGTACACGATGATCGAGCGCTACCGGGCCAAGCGGGACCTGCCGCTGTCGCACCCGAGGATCGCCCAGATGGACCTCGCCTACCACGACATCAGCCGCCGGCGGGGCCTGTACTACCTGCTCGAGCGCAACAACGCCGTCGACCGGGTGGCCCACGAGCCGCGGGTCTTCGAGGCCAAGAACGTGCCGCCGCAGACCACCCGCGCCCGGCTGCGCGGGGAGTTCATCCGCCGGGCCCAGGAGAAGCGCCGCGACTTCACCGTCGACTGGGTGCACCTCAAGCTCAACGACCAGGCCCAGCGCACCGTGCTGTGCAAGGACCCGTTCAAGGCCGTCGACGAGCGCGTCGACAAGCTCATCGCGAGCATGTGAGGTCGAGCGGAGTGGGGGGGGGGGGGGGGGGGGGGGGGGGGGGGGGGGGGGGGGGGGCGGCGGGGCGGGCGGGCCCCGGGGGGGGGGGGGGGGGGGGGGGGGGGGGGGGGGGGGGGGGGGGTGTGGG